>JAQBVV010000060.1 GCA_027622905.1 Acidobacteriota bacterium | reverse complement strand
ACTCGCGCGCTGTGACGATCGTCGATTACACGTGTCCGCCAGGACCGTTTTCACCACGGGCTGCTAGCAGCTGGCGCTCATCGGCAGCACGCCCCCGGTCGCACGCCCAGGGCGCGCGGCGTCAGGGCAGCGAGGCGCGGCCGACATATCGGTCGCCTCTGAGGATGGGCTTGAGGACGGGTTGCTGCTGGCGGCGCGCTTTACGCGCGACGCCGGCAGCGTTCATTGACAGCGTTTACGTGCAGGGCTCGTTCCCGCAGCACTCATCCACGGGCGCTGTTCATCGGCGACTGCTCGACGTCATGCGTCGTGGGCAGTCGTCATGTCGCGATTCGTCTCAGTCCCACTCCAGCTCGACGCCATGGCCGCGCGCCATGTCACCGTGGTCGGGCGTGATGAACCCCAGCAGGCATGCGGCGGATCCGTCCCGGATCACATGGCACCGCACTTTGACGCGGTCGCCCGCCACGACATCCCCGCGCTTGACGCCATTGGCCAGGATTCCCCGCACGCCGGTCGCCTCGAGGGTCCACGTCCGTGTCTCGCCGTTGTCGCCCACGACGTCGAGGTACAGGATCGAGTGGGGGACGATCAGCACCAACTCGCTGACGACGCCCTCCATCTCCGTCCATTCCGACAGGTCATAGTTGCCGTGCGAGTGGTGCGCCAGTGCTGGCACCGTCAGGATCATCGCGCACATGGCCGCGAGGCCGAAAGCTTTCAACTGCATCGTCGTGCTCCTTACCATCGAAAAAGGTCGCTCCTAGAACTCAAGCTCTTCGCGGGGACGCACCCTGCGCTCCGGCGGGTTCGGGTTGGGAAACTCCCACTCCCCGTAGCCCTCGGTGTACATGGTCCGATACCGTACCGACTCTCCAGCCTCGTTCAGGAAGCCCAGGTTCTGCATGAACAGCACCGGCTCCGGCTGGCCCGGTTGCACCACCGCCTCGTGGATATAGAGGCGTCCTTCGTGCTGATGGATGACGACATAGCTGCGTGATCCGTCCGGGTTGTCCAGGTGCAGGAGCTTGCCGGACACGATCTCCAGGAAATACCACATGAAATGCGTCGTCTTGACGCCGTCGCGCTTCATGTAGTTCCAGGCCGCGAAGTCCATCGCGCCAAGGATCTCGACGCGACCGTCGTTCTGGCAGGAGTCCCCATCCATACCATTCGCGCCGTTGGCGGCCCTGCACCTGTCGGCAGCCTCGTTGTGCATCGTCAGGATGTTGCGGTAGTCGATCACCGTCGTCGAGTACTGACCCCGCCTGTCCGATGCGCGATACACCCGACCCGGCAGCGTCATGCGATATTCCGTCTCGTAGGTAATTTCCTCAACCGTCGGCTCGCCTGGAAAGGTGGCGCTGAAGCCGTCCTGGACGCTGAAGAATGGCGCCCAGTCCTGGCCGAAGGCTGTCCCCGTGCCACACAGGATCACCGCCGCCGACATAACTGTAATCAACCGCATGTTTTTCGTCCCCCTTGGCTTGCGCCTCTGAAACCTGCAAGGATCCTGCCCGGAAGATATATCTGATGCAAGAACATTCGACCTTCATCGCGTTCGTGCAGGCCTCGGATTCGCGGCGCAACTGAGGTTGACATGGACCGCGAGAACCCCTTCCTCGTATAGTGCACATCGGCCCGGGTTCGGGGTCGCACATCGGTATGGAGCATTGAGAATGCCACGACTCGTCTTCATTGGCCTCGCAGCCGGTCTCGCCTGTGCCGCGGTGATGCTCGACGCGCAGCAGTCGCCGCCGGACACCATCCTGACCAACGGCAAGATCATCACGGTCGACGCGCAGTTTTCGATCGTACAGGCCGTGGCGATCCGAGGCGACCGGATCGTGGCCGTTGGCACGAGCGACGACATCGCAGCGCTGGCGGGCGCGGGCACCCGGCGCATCGACCTGCAGGGGCGATCCGTCGTTCCCGGGCTCATCGACAACCACGCGCACTTCCAGGAAGAGGGCGCCTACTGGATGCTTGAACTCCGGCTGGACGGCGTGGATTCGCGCACGCGGGCGCTGGAGTTGATCCGCGCCAAAGCGGAGGCCAGCGAGCCGGGGGCGTGGGTCTTCAACCTCGGCGGCTGGTCACCCGACCAGTTCGTGGAGGACAAGAGCCCGTTCACACGCGATGAACTGGACCAGTACGCGCCCGACAATCCGGTGTACCTGGTCTTCTCCCGCTCTGACGCCTACATCAACAGCAAGGCGATCGACGCCGTCGGTCTCGACGCGATGGATGAGCCGTGGATCGTCCGCGATGCCGACGGACGCCCAACCGGTCTCATCCGCGCGGCTGGAGCCGGCGCGGTCAGACGGGCCGCGGACTTTCTCGACGCCCCGAATGGCGAGAGAGCCAACCTCCCGCCGGAGGTCATCCGCGCCAGTAGCCTGGCGATGCTTCGCGACCTCAACAGGGCCGGTCTGACGACGTCCGGCGGCGCCTGCCAATTCGAGGATCTCTACCGGGACTTTCAGCGCGAGGGGCTTGCCAGCATGCGGTTCTTCTGCTTCCGAACGGAGCCGGGAGGAGGACGCGGCGCCGGCGCTGGAGCGCTGGCGCAACAACTGGCCGCCATTCCCGCACTCAGGTACCACGACGGCGATGAGTGGCAGGACCACACGAACTGGGGCGAGGGCTTCTCCGGGGGAGGGGCGGACGATCTCTACTCGGCGACCCAGCTACCGGTCACGCAGGAGGCCTGGGACCAGTGGGGCGATTTCGCCAGGGTCGTGGCGGGCGCGGGCATCCAGGCGCTGATCCACACGCAAACGGAGGAGGCGATCGACGGACGGATCCAGCAGCTCGAAAGGGTCGAGCGCGAGGTCTCCATCCGGCCTCTGCGATGGGCCCTGATGCACATGGAGGGCGTGACCGAGCCCCAGATCGAGCGCCTGCGAGACCTCAACGTGTTCATCGCCGTGCACCCCAGGGAAATCGTCACGGGCGGACTCCTGCACCGCGTCCACGGCGACAAGGCCTTCGCCATGCCCCCGTTGAGGGAGATCCAGGACAGCGGGATCCAGTGGGGGCTCGGGACCGACGCGTTCGAGGTCAACCAGTACCGCCCCTTCCAGACGTTGTACTGGGCGGTGACCGGCAAGATGGTGGGCGGCACGGTGGTCAACACACACCCGGTCACCCGCGAGGAGGCGTTGATTGCTCACACGCGCAGCAACGCGTACCTGTTCTTCCGCGAGAACGACCTGGGCTCGATCCAGAGCGGCCGCCTCGCCGATCTGGTCGTCCTCGATCGCGACTACCTGACGGTGCCGGCCGATGCGATCAAGGACATCCGTCCGGTGATGACGATGGTGGGCGGGCGGGTGGTGTTCGACGCGGAGACTGAATCAGCCGGCACCGCGCCGTAATCCGTGCGCGTCGATCTTCCCTAATCTCTGCGGCCTGTTGTACCCTCTGGCGTCACCTTGCCCACCGGGCACGCTCGGCATCAGGTTGTATTCGCCAGTTCTTAGAGGAGCACGCGCCATGGCTCGATCGAAAGATTCGGAACCCACATCCGTTCAGCGCCGAGAGTTCCTGCAGCGAGGCGCAATGGCTGGCGCCGCGGCGCTGGTCGGATCGACCGGCGTCGGCGATGCGCAAGCCCAGGCGCCCGGGGCGCCGGCGGGCGCTGCTGGTCAGGCACCAGGCGCGACACCGGTCATGACGATGGCGGCTGAAGCCACGCCACCCGGCGATGTGCAGGTTCTTGGCCCGCTGGAGCGCAGCGGATCCGACTACATGGTCGACGTGTTCAAGTCGCTCGACTTCGACTACATCTGCGCGAACCCGGGATCGAGCTTCCGAGGCCTCCACGAGTCGATCGTCAACTACGGGGGCAACACGCGCCCGGAACTCATCACCTGCTGCCACGAAGAGTCGTCGGTCGGCATGGCGCACGGATATTTCAAGGCAGAGGGTAAGCCGCTCGCGATCATGGCCCATGGCACGGTCGGCCTCCAGCACGCGTCGATGGCGATCTACAACGCCTGGTGCGACCGTGTGCCGGTCTACGTCATCCTCGGGAACCACAGTGATGCGGCAATCCGGCGTGCCGCGGAGTGGTATCACGGCGTGCAGGACGCGGCGCACATGGTGCGCGACTACACCAAGTGGGACGACAACCCGTGGTCGTTGGGTCATTTCGGCGAGTCGGCGGTGCGAGCGTACAAGGTCGCGATGACGCCTCCCATGGCGCCGGTCGTGATGGTGCTTGATGGTGGCTTGCAGGAGCATCCCGTGGCCCCGGGCGAGCATCTGTCCATTCCGCGTCTGACGATTCCCGCTCCTCCGCAAGGGGAGTCAGGAGCTGTCGAGGAAGCCGCGCGGATGCTCGTGGCGGCCGAGTCGCCCGTGCTGGTCGCCGATCGGCTCGCGCGGACGCCGCACGGGATGACGCTCCTCGTCGAGCTTGCCGAGGCGCTGCAGGCGAGCGTGATCGATTACGGCAGCCGCATGAATTTCCCCTCCCATCATCCGCTGAACCAGACCCAGCGCGCCGGCGCCGCGGTCGTCGACGCGGACGTGATCGTCGGTTTGGAGGTGATGGACTTCTGGGGGACGATCAACGGACTGCGCGATCAGTTGCATCGCTCGACGCGGCGCATCGCGAAGCCCACGGCCAAGCTCGTCACGATCACGACGGGCGAACTGTATATCCGGTCCAATTACCAGGATTTCCGGCGCTTGCAGGATGTCGATCTCGCCATCGCCGCTGACGGCGAGGCGACGCTCCCGTCGTTGATCGAGGCGGTCAAGCGCCTCACGACGGGGGACCGGCGGCGCGTGTTCGAGGAGCGCGGCGCACGGCTGGCCGCGGCGAGCCGCGCCGCGACGGAGCGGGCCCGTGTCGATGCCAGCTACGCATTCGACGCCACGCCGGTGAGTACGGCGCGGCTCTGTGCGGAAGTCTGGGCGCAGGTCAAGAACGAAGACTGGTCACTGGTGTCCAGCTACTACAGCCCGGATGTCGGCGGGTGGGCACGGAAGCTCTGGAACTTCGACAAGACCTACCAGTGGCTGGGCCACGCCGGCGGCGGCGGGATCGGCTACGGTCTGCCGGCGTCAGTCGGCGCCGCGCTCGCCAACCGTCGGCACGGGCGACTTTCGGTGGCGATCCAGACCGACGGCGATCTGATGTACGCACCCGGCGCCCTCTGGACAGCGGCGCACCACAATATTCCGCTGCTGAGCGTCATGCACAACAACCGCGCCTATCACATGGAAGTCATGCACGTGCAGCGGATGTGCAACGCGCGCAACCGGGGCATCGATAAAGGGGCCTTCGGTAGCGAGCTCAGCAACCCGAACATCGACTACGCGACGCTGGCGCGCTCGATGGGTGTCTATGCCGAGGGTCCGATCGAGACTCCAGCCGATCTGGCACCGGCACTGCGGCGCGCCATCGACGTGGTCAAACGCGGCGAGCCCGCGCTTGTCGATGTCGTCACACAGGTTCGCTGAGAAGACGAGTGTAGCTGTGGGGATCGCTGAGAGGATCAGGATGAGCATGATGACTCGAACAGGGCGGGTACTCACGGTGGCGACGGCTACGCTGGCCATCGTCATGTCGACGCACGCGACCAGCGCCAGCGCACAGGCGCCGGCCGCCGCTGACATCGCGACAGGCCAGACGTTGTACGTCACGGTCGGCTGCGCAACGTGTCACGGTCCAAACGGCCAGGGCACGGCCGCGGCGCCCAGGCTCGCTGGCAGCGCCGACGCGCTCCCGGCGTTTCTCGCCTACGTTCGAGATCCCGCGCTTGGCATGCCGGCTCAGGGCGTGCAGGTCGTCTCGGATGAAGGGCTGACCGCCATCTACGCCTTTCTCCATTCGCCGCTGGCGTCAGAGCCCGGCCAGGCGACCGACGCGGCGCCGGCGGGCAACGCGGAGACGGGTGCGATGCTGTTCCGCAGGGACGGCTGCTACCAGTGCCATGCGAATGAGGCCCAGGGAGGGGCCAACGGACCGCGGATCGGACCCGACCCGATCCCGTTCGCGCGCTTCTCGCGATACGTGCGGAACCCGACCGGGAGCATGCCGCCGTACTCCGACAAGGTTCTGTCAGACCAGGGTATGGCCGATATTCACGCGTTCCTCCGAGCCCGAACACGGCCGCCGGCCATCGACACGATCCCGCTTCTGGCACCCTAGTAGCCAGGGTCTAGCGAGCCCCTCGTCTCCGTGCCCGCGCGCTTCGGCTCAACGAGTCTCAATGACCAGGGCGCGACGTCGTGCCCGCGAGGGTCGCGGGCACCCAGACGGCGCCGCTCATGATCCGGCGGGCAGTGCGTTGCACCGTCGCGCTCTCGGGCTGCATCTCTGTCCCGGCACCCCGCATGCGAATCTTGATCGTCATCACGCCGGCAGGATGGGCGAACCGCACGACGTCGGCTTGCTCAGCGGGGGCAGCAGTGGCGCATGCGTGCACGATCGTGCCTGGGAGGCGCGCCGCCACGGCCGTGCAGATGCTCCCGGCTGCCGCATACGAGCGATGGGCGGTCTGCATCGACAGGTACCGCGCATGAAAATCGTGCGTGTCGGCCGCGCGACTCTCGCCGCTGGCGGTCCGATACGCACGAGGGGGCGCGACGAAGGCGACCTTGGGAAGGCCAGGGCTGAGACGGGTGGCCACGGCACGGTCGGGCACGATCGCCAGGACTTCTGCGGCGATCGATCGGATTTCCTCGAGCCACCGCATCGCGTGTTGGGTCGCCTCCAGTTCCGATGGCGATTCGATCCCGGTGAGGCCGATGGACTCGGCTGCGCAGAACACCATGGGGTTGGCGGCATCCACGATCGAGACCTCGATCTCGCGCCTATCCGAGAGCACGAACCGATCGCGCATGCGGCCGGTCGGCAAGAGGCGACCCGTCGTCGATCCGCCGGGCTCGAGCCATTCGAGGTCGATCCCGGCTCCCGTCCCGGGGACACCCGCGATGGCGCAGTCGCCCCCGGTCAGCACACGACCGCCACGCACCGGCACGTGCGCATGCACCAGGGACCCGGTATTGACGCTTCGAATCCGAACGGTGGTGACCGGCTCCACAGGGGGCACGAGTCCCGACTCGATCGCGAACGGCCCGACGGCCGACGTCATGTTGCCGCAGTTGCCGCCCCAGTCAACGGTGGGCACCGCGACGCCGACCTGGGCGAACAGCATGCGGACATCGGCGTCGGGCGCTGTCTCGGCGCCGACGATCATGGCCTTGCTGGTGAGCGAGGTCGCCCCTCCGACGCCGTCGATCTGCCGGGTGTCAGGAGAGCCGAACGCGCGCAGCAGGAGTGCCGACCGCGCGTCCCGACCGTCCGGGAGGTGCTCCTCCAGGAACACCAGGCCGCGACTCGTCCCGCCACGGTACAGCGCGCACGGAACCGCGATCTCGGGCTCGGTCGCGGGCTCCGTCGCGATGCTTTTGTGTGTCATTGTGATTCACCGCCGGTGGCCCCGCGACGCCGCCGCGTGCGCGGGCCGAAACAGAATGGTAATGTGCGTCAATGTTAGTACACTTCGGAGTCTTTCGAGGGAGGGTGTGATGCGGCTCGTATTGCAGCTGGCATGTGCGGCCAGCCTTGTCGTCTCCGTGGCCTGTGGCGGATCCGGGGTCGCGCCGGGAACGCCCGGTGGGCCGCCGATCGTCGTCCGGTTCACGCACGTCGCCGCCGATTTCACACCGAAGGGGCAGGCTGCCCGAGCCTTCGCCGAACTGGCCAACGAGCGGTCGGACGGACGCCTTGACGTGCGCGTGTTTCCGTCGGGGCAGCTCTTCGGCGACAGGGACGAGATCGAAGCCCTGCAGGGGAACAACGTCCAGTTCATCGCCCCGTCGATAGGGAAGCTGATCTCCTTCGATCCGCGCTTTCAGATCGGCGACCTGCCGTTTCTGTTTTCCGACAACGCCGCCGAGAGCCGTTTCTGGGATGGTGAGGCCGGGCGCGCCCTCCTGCAGTCGCTCGAGCCGCAGGACATCGTCGGCCTCGCAACGTGGCCTAATGGCATGCGTCAACTCATGAACAGGACACGGCCGATCCACACGCCCGCCGACACGAGGGGCCTGAAGATGCGCATTCCGAGCGGGGGGCTCCTGGTGGACACGCTGGAGGCGTTCGGGGCGGGCGCGTCGGTCATTCCGTTCACAGACGTGTACACGGCGCTCCAGCAGGGCGTCGTGGACGGCACGATCGCGACCTTCGACAACATCGAGGTCGAGAAGTACGCCGAGGTGCTCGACTATCTCACTGTGGCCAATGTCAACAGCCTCTCGTACGGCGTGCTCGTCAACAAGACCTTCTGGGACGGCCTTCCGGCAGACCTGCGACAAATCCTGTCCGATGCGATGGATGAGGCCACGGTGCTGGCGCGCCGGCTGGCGACCGAGCTTGACGAGACAGCGATGGCCTCGCTGAAGGCGACTATCGACGTGGTGGAACTGACGCCGGAGGAGCGCCAGCAGTTCGTCGACGCCTCGGAGGGGGTCTGGACGAAATACACGCCGATTCTCGGTCAGGACCTGCTGGACGCGGCGCTGCGCGTCAACGAGTGATGCACGGCGGCACGACGCCGGCTCCGCGCGGCCCGTGGTCGCGTCGGTACGCCGCGTTCGAGGATCTCGTGACCGCCACCTGCATGGTCCTGGGCCTGACGCTGATCCTCTACGGCGTGATCATGCGGTACCTCTTCTCGAGCCCGGTGTACTGGGTCGACGAGATCTCGACGTATCTCGTGGTCTGGGCAGCGATTCTCGGCTGGGCCGTCGCCGAGCGTGACGGACGCCACATTCGCGTCACGCTCCTGTTCGACAGGCTGTCGGCCCGTGCACGCCGGGTGGCAGACATCTCCGCGAGCGTGGTCAGTGCCGGATTCTGTTTGATCCTGGCCTACATGGCGCTGGTGCTCGAGCTCCGCTACTTCGAGTCGGGGCAGCTCACACTCAACACCCAGTCGCCGCTGTGGATCGTCTACTCATCGGTGCCCGTGGCCGCACTCATGCTCGGTGGCCGATACGTCGTCAAATGCGTCGACCTGCTTCGCGCCGGCCCCGCGGCCACTGGCGTACGCCCTCCGAGTCCGACTGACCTCATCGCTCGATGACCCTGATCGCGTTGTTCGGACTCTTCGTTGTGCTTCTGCTGCTCGGCGTGCCGATCGCGATCGCCCTTGCGCTTGCGAGCATCGCGGTGCTGGCCACCACCACGGACTTCACGCTGTACCTGATCGCCCAGCGGATGTTCTCGTCACTCGCCTCCTCGGCACTCGTCGCGATTCCAGGCTTCGTGCTCGCCGGCGCGATCATGGCGCACGGGGGGATCTCCCCGCGGATCATCGCGGCGCTGCGGGCATGGGTGGGGCACCTCCCGGGTGGACTGTCTCTCGTCACAGTGGTGTCCTGCTCGCTGTTCGCCGCGATGTCCGGGTCGAGTCCGGCCACGGCCGCGGCCGTCGGTGGCACGCTGATCCCCGCGATGGTGGCCAATGGCTACGACAGGCGGTACGCGATGGGCGTGGTGGCGGCATCCGGCACGCTGGGGATCCTGATTCCGCCGAGCATCACGTTCGTCCTGATCGGCGTCACCAGTGGTGAGTCGATCGGCAGGTTGTTCATGGCGGGCGTGATCCCGGGCCTGATCATCGGCGTGTTGCTCGCGCTGGTCGCCATCGTCATGGCCAAGATCAAGGGCTACCGTAGCGAAGCGCGCGCCACGTGGCGGGAACGGTGGACCACGTCGGCGCAGGCGATCCCTGGAGTATTGCTGCCGGTGGTCGTGCTCGGCAGCATCTACGGCGGGATCACGACGCCGACCGAGGCCGCGGTGCTGGCGGTCTTCTACGCGCTGGCCGTCGCCATCTTCGTGTACCGCGAGATGAACTGGGCGACGATGCGGATCGTCATGCGCGAGGCCGTGGGCCTGACGTCGATGATCTTTCTCATCATCCCGGCGGCCATGACGTTCGCCATGTACCTGACGAGTGAGCAGGTGCCGCAACACATCGCGGAGTGGGTCGGTAGCCAGGGTCTGGGCATCGCTGGATTCTGGATGGTCGTGATGGCGATGTTCTTCGTGATGGGCACGTTTCTCGACGCCGTGGCGATCGTCCTCATCACGTTGCCGATTCTCCTGCCGATCATCCGGGCGCTCGACATCAACCTCGTGCACTTCGCGATGGTCGTCAACATGGAGATCGCGATGATCACGCCACCGGTCGGTCTCAATCTGTTCGTCGTGTCCGGCGTGTCGAACGCGCCGCTCGGTGACGCGGTGCGCGGCGTGATTCCGTTTCTCCTCGCGATGATCGTGGGGCTGATCCTGATCGTGCTCTTCCCGAGCCTGAGTCTGCTTCTGGCCGATCGGATCCGGTGAGGCCGGTTCACTGGTCGCCGAACGTCCCTCTCGGTTCGCGAGCCGGCTCGTGTGGACCACCGTTCACCGCGTTGCGGGTCCGATCCGGGTAGAATTCTGTTGCATCGGTCGCCCATTCCGGGCAGGATCCGACAAGACTTTCGCGAGACGATCACGCCAGCGTCTCTGCCAGCTCGTTGCCGGGCTGGCCGTCCATCCATTCGCGATCTCGTCGGGGTACGCAGTCACCGGCGCGGATCCCTTTCGTGTCGGCACCTGCGAGCTACACCTATGAAGATCGAGAACATCACCGCGACACTGCACCGGCACGAGATCGACCTTCCCGGCATCGGGGAATCGATCGAAAGCCGCATGTTCGTGTTCGTCGAGGTCGAGACCGACGACGGAATGAAAGGCTTCGGGATCACGGGATCGATCCTGCCGTGGGCGATCATCGCCTGCATCGAGAACCACCTGGCGCCCGCGCTCAAGGGCCGCGATGTCGTCCACACCGAAGACATTCACTCGCACGTGTGGAGAAAGCTCAACAGCCGTGCGTATACGGGTGTGGTGTCCAACGCGCTGTCGGCGATCGATATCGCCCTCTGGGACATCCGCGGCAAGAAGGAGAACCGCTCGATCCACGAACTGCTCGGCGGTTTCCGGAACTGGGCGCCGACCTACGCGACCTTCGGCTATCCGTTCTTCGACGAAGTGCAGCTGGCCGATTACGCGAAGAAGTTCATCGCGGACGGCCACCGGATGCTGAAGATGGTCGTGGGCGGGGAACCGACGCGCACGTGGAAGGATGATATTCGCCGCGTGCAGGCGGCGCGCGAAGCCGCCGGCCCGGACATCGAGCTGATGATCGACTCCAACTGCTGGTTCAACCCGCACGAGGCGCGACTCCTGGCCCGAGGCGTCGAGGACTGCAACCTGATGTGGTTCGAGGAGCCGATCCAGCAGAACGACGCGCGGGCGCTTGCCGACTTCCGTGGAAAGACGTCGATTCCGGTGGCGGCCGGTCAGATGGAAGGCCATCGCTGGCGCTATCGCGAACTGATCGTCCACCATGCCGTCGACGTGATCCAGCCGAACGTTCTCTACAACGGCGGCTTCACCGAAACGCTCAAGGTGGCCCACATGGCCCAGGCGTTCAACCTACCGATGTCCAACGGCGGCGGCTGGCCGATCTTCAACATGCACCATCTGTGCGGCCTCATGAACGGCGGTCCCGTCGAGTTCCATTACGGCATGTGGCAGACGGGGAAGCACTTCTTTCACGGGACCCCGGATCCGGTCGACGGCAAGCTGACGATCTCCGGAGAGCCGGGTCTGGGCTTCACACCGAACTACGACGCGCTGCGTGACGCCAGGATCACCGACCCGGCCAAGAGCCTGTTCGAGGGTCGCGACAGCCACGGGTATCTGCTTCGCGACACGATCGCGAATCGGTCATAGATCACATTCGGGCGGGGGGCACTACAATGGGCCGCATGATCACACATCGTCTCCTGTCGCCGGTCTCGGCGATGGCTGCCGTCGCGCTCGTCGCACTCGGTCTGGGGGTCCAGGGATGCAGCGGATCCGGGGAAGAGAGCGCGTCCAGCTTCGATGCCTCTTCCTACCCGGACCGGGACATCACGATGGTCGTGCCCTTCGGGGCCGGCGGCGGCAGCGACATCCTCAGCCGCACGATCGCCAGCGTCATCCAGGAACTCGACCTCGTGCCGGTCGAGATCGTGATCGAGAATCGTACGGGAGGCAGCGGCGCCATCGGCTACGACTACGTGGCCAAGCAGGCCGGAAATCCATACATGCTGGCGAGTCTGAGTGTCAGCTTCTTCACGACGCCGCTGCTCGGTGCCTCGCCGGTGAATTACGCCGACTTCACGCCGATCGCCGCCATCGCGATGTCCCCGTACATCATGGCGGTGCGGGCCGGGTCGCCGATCCAGTCGATCGACGACATCAAGGCCGCGACGCGGCTCACCACCGGCACGACCGGCGTGGCCTCCGACGCCGCGCTCCTTGCCAATATGCTGCAGAACCAGAGCGGCGTGACCATCGACGCCGTCCCGTTCGATGGCGAGGGAGAGATCATGGCCGGCATGCTGGGCGGGCATCTGGATTTCATCTTCGGCAACCCAGTGGAGATTCTGCCGAACATCCAGGCTGGCACGCTGCGGGCCATCGCGGTCAGTACGGGCGAGCGTCTGCAGACGCTGCCCGACGTCCCCACCCTCAAGGAACTCGGATTCGATATCGAGCATGCGCAGGTTCGGGGAGTGCTCATGCCGCTCGGGATGCCGCCGGAGGTCGTGGCCTACTGGGAGGACATCCTGCGGCAGGTCGCCATGAGCGACGCCTGGCAGCGAGCCTATCTCGACCGGTTCAAGGAGGAGCCCCGTTTTGCGGAGGCCGAGGAGTTCGCTCAGATCATCGAGGGTACCGACGCGCTCTACTCGGACATCCTGACCGAGCTGGGCCTGATTCAGCAATAACGCCTTCGGCGCAGCAGCCATGGCCACCACGACGCTCGACAGGATATTCGCCGCCGGCACCGGCCTGCTTGGCGTCTACGTCGTCCTGAACGCGATCGACTACGGATACATGCGTGGCGTGGTGCCTGGAGCGGGGGTTTTTTCCGTTCTGGGTCGGCGTCGGGTTGATCGGCTTCAGCCTCGCGAACCTGGTGCGGAGCGTGCGGGGGATCGAGGTCCTCGACGAGACGCTTGACCTGGAGGGGTTTCTCAAGGCGCTCGGGATCGTCGTGGCCATCGTGTCCTTGATCCTGACCGCGCCGTTTTTCGGATTGCGCCTCGGCAGCGGACTCTTCATCCTGGCCACCGCCTTCGTGATCCGCCCACGCTGGACCACCGGGTTCGCGACCAGGATCGTGGCGGTCGCCATCGGGTTTCCCATCTTCGGCCACTTCCTGTTCGGCGTCTATCTGCGGGTGCCGCTGGTGGAAGGCGTGTTCGGGTTTTGAGGCCCCAGCCACCTCTCGATCCAGGCTGCTAGACGCACCATGCTGGACGCATTTGCGCTTCTTGGCGACGGTATCTGGCAGGCGACGGCACCGGAGCTGCTCGCCGCGACGCTGATCGGAGTCGTGATCGGGCTCATCGTCGGCGCGCTTCCAGGTCTGGGCCCCACGGCCGGCGTCGCCATCATGCTGCCTGTCGCGGTCGGATTCGGCGGGACGGCGGCGATCGCCGCGCTGGCGGGGATCTATTACGGCGCCATGTTCGGTGGGGCGGTCACATCCATCCTGCTGGGTATCCCTGGTGACGCGCCGTCTGTCATGACGGTCATCGACGGCCACGCGCTGGCCAAGCAGGGCCAGGCGGGGCGGGCGCTCGGCATGAGCGTCTACGCGTCGTTCCTCGGCGGGGTCATCGGTCTTGTGCTACTCGTGGCCCTTGCCGCACCCGTCGCGCGGGCCGCGCTGGCCTTCGGCCCGACCGAGATGACGGCGCTCATGTGCTTCGCGCTGTCGTTTGTCACGGTGCTCGGCGGACGAAACCTGATGAAGGGCTTCACGGCGCTGTTCATCGGCGTGTGGCTCGGGATGATCGGCCTCGATCCGATCGTCGGACCGGCGCGCTACACCTTCGGCTTCATCGAGCTGTTCCAGGGTGTCGATTTTCCGATCGTGGCCGTCGGGCTCTTCGGCCTGTCCGAAATGTTCCTGAGTCTGTCGCGGCGCGTCGGCGCGCTGGCTGAACGACCCAGTCTTCGCTCGTTGCTGCCGAACCTGCCAGACCTGATCAAGTCCTGGTGGGTGCTTCTCTGGAGCTCGGTGGTCGGCTTCTTCGTCGGCGTCCTGCCGGGGCTTGGCGGGACGGCCGCGACGATGCTGACCTACGCGATGGCCAAGAAGTCATCGCGCAACCCGAGTGAGTTCGGCACGGGGGCGATCCAGGGCGTCGCCGCGCCTGAGGCTGCCAACAACAGTGCCTCCTATGGCTCGATGATCCCGCTGTTCACGCTGGGGATTCCCGGGTCCGCGACCACGGCGGTCCTGTTCGGCGGTCTCCTGATGATCGGGCTGCAGCCGGGACCGCGGCTCTTCGTGGACAACGCCGACTTCGTCTGGACGATCTTCGGCACGTTCTGGATCGGCAACCTCATGCTGGTCGTCCTGACGGCCCTCCTGATCCCGTTCCTCGCCAGGATCGTCTTCGTCTCCACCGCGGTGCTGTACCCGATCGTGTTCGCGCTCGTCATCTTCGGCGTCTACTCGATCAACTACTCGATGGGCGACGTGACGATCGCGCTCATCGCGGGCGTCGTCGGCTACATCATGCTGAAGCTGGACTACGCGCCGGTGCCGCTGGTGCTGGGACTGGTGCTCGGGCCACTGGTCGAACGCGGCATGCGGCGAACGCTCATCCTGTCGGAAGGGGATCTCTCGGTCTTCACCGAGCGGCCGATCGCGCTGACGTTCCTGCTGATGACTGTGGCCGTCATCGTGGTGCCGCTGATCGTCACGCGCATGAGGCCGGTCGGCCCACCGTCAATCTGACCGCGCTTCCTCTGACGCGCTGACTACTACTTCTCCTGCTCCGGCTGCCGCAGGAAGTCGAAGTCGCACCCAAGTTCCGGCCCGAGCACGTGCTGCGCGTACAACCGGGCGTAGCCTCGAACCGGCTGCGGCTTCGGCGGGGCTTCGGCCTGGCGCCGTGCTTCCAGTTCCTGGTCAGTCAGGAGCACATCGACGGTTCGCGCCTTCACGCTGAGACGGATCCTGTCGCCCGAGCGGACGAGTCCAAGTGGTCCGCCGATTGCGCATTCGGGCGACGCGTGCAGGATCACCGTCCCGAACGCCGTGCCACTCATCCGGGCATCGGAGATCCGGACCATGTCCTTCACGCCCGCCCTGGCCAGCTTCGAGGGGATCGGCAGGTATCCGGCTTCGGGCATGCCGGCTCCGATTGGACCCGCATGCTGCAACACCAGTACGTCGTCGGGTTCCACGTCCAGATCGGGGTCGTCGATTCTCGCCGACAGATCGTCGAGGTTCTTGAACACGACCGCCCGACCGGTGTGTTCGAACAGGCGGGCGTCAGCCGCGGCACACTTGAGAATCGACCCGTTCGGCGCAAGGTTGCCAAACAGCGCCACGAGGCTCCCGGTGCCGTGAAACGGTTCGCTGGTTGAACGGATCACGGTTCGGTCGACGAACGCCGGTCGACGCTGCAGGCGCTCTTCCAGCGTCTGCCCGGTGACATCGCGACACCCCAGGTGCAGGAGGGGCCTGAGTTCGTCCAGCACGGCATCCATGCCGCCGGCGGCGTGGAAATCCTCCATGTACTGTTCGCCCGTGGGCTTGAGATTCACGAGGACCGGCGTGGACTCGCTTATCGCGTTCAGATGTCGCGGGTCGATCGTGAGGCCCACACGGCCCGCAATCGCGGCCAGGTGAATGATGGCGTTGGTCGATCCGCCGATCGCGACCAGGACCCTGATCGCGTTGTCGAGCGATGCACGCGTGATGAGTGCGCCTGGGGCAGTGCCGGATTCGGCCAGCCGCATCGCCTCGACACCGGTGGCCTCGGCCATGCGCAGGCGGTCGGCGTGCACGGCCGGAACCGCCGCGCTCCCCGGCAGACAGAGCCCAAGGGCTTCCGACAGGCAGGCCATCGTGCTCGCCGTGCCCATAACGGCACAGGTCCCGGATGTCACCGCGAGGTTGTCCTCCACGACGCCGATCTCGCCGTCCGCCATGTCGCCGGCGCGGTGCCGTGCCCAGAACCGTCGACAGTCGGTGCAGGCGCCGAGGCGTTCGCCCCGATACCGGCCGGTCATCATGGGCCCCACGACGAGCTGAATGGCGGGCACGCCCGCTGAGATCGCGCCCATCAGCTGAGCCGGCCCCGTCTTGTCGCACCCACCGACGAGGACCACGGCGCTCATCGGCTGCGCCCGGATCATTTCCTCGACGTCCATCGCCATCAGATTGCGGAAGACGAAGCTCGTCGGGCTCAGGAAGACCTCGCCCAGCGAAATGGTGGGGAACTCGATGGGTAATCCGCCCGCGCCCAGCACGCCGCGCTTGATGGCCTCGACCAGGTCGGGGACCGACCGATGGCAATTGTTGAAGCCGCTGGCGCTGGTGGCGATGCCGACGATGGGGCGATCGAGCATCTCCTTCGAGTAGCCCATCGACTTGGCGAACGAGCGTCGCAGGTAGGCGGCGAACTCCGGATCGCCGTAGTTAGTCAAACCTTTGATCAGGTCGCGTCCGCTCATCGTGCGCTGTCTCCGCCAGGCACCGTGCTCGCTGCGTATTTCCCTGGGTCGTTTCCCGCGTCGCTCGCTGCGTCGGCCTGCGCCTCACGTTCGAGGAATGCGAGCAGGCGCTGGAGCCGCGCGTTGGCCCGGCGCTGCATGTCGGCGGCGTCCTGGCCACTCCACTGGTAGAAGCCCTTGCCACTGCGGACGCCGACATCGCCGCGCGCGACCATGTCCTGCAGAAACGGCGACGGGATACCCGTGTGCGACAGCGTGGGCACGATGGACCGCTGTGCCTGCGCGTGCATCCCGAGTCCGGCCATGTCCTTCTGCTTGAGCAGTCCGGTGACGCACAGACGGGGGCCCAGGAGCCGCGTGGCCACGCTGTCGATCATCTCCGCCGTGGCAATGCCATCGGCGAGCAGGTGATAGGCCTCGTGCAGGATCGCGTGCTGGAGCCGGTTGATCAGGTAGCCGTTCACGGCTCGCTGGAGCAGGATCGGCTCACGTCCCGCCTGCTCGACCGCCGCGACGGCTGCCGTGACGGCGGCTTCTTCCGTGCGTGCTCCGCGAACGACCTCGATCATCGGAAACACGTCGGCCGGCATGAAGAAGTGCATCGCAAGGAATCGCTCGGGATACCGCAACGGCGCCGCCAGTTCGTCCAGCGGCAGGCCGGATGTGTTGGTCGCCAGCACCGGACGCCCCTCGTAGAGCCGCTCGACGTCGGCGTAGACCGCCTGCTTGACGTCGCGATCCTCGAAGACCGCTTCGATGACGAGCTCCGGGACTGGAGCCGCCGGCATCTGACGAACGACGGTCACACCGGGATGGGAAAAGGTGATCTCCCGCGGTTCGACGAGCGTGACGGCGATCCCGGCACCCGAGAAGAGTCGGGCGATGCCCTGTCCCATCACACCGCCGCCCACGACCATGAGCGATGAGCAGGGAGGCATCAGCGCCAGCCGTCCTTCGAAAACCGTTCCACCGCCGCGTCATCCAGCACCACGCCCAGCCCCGGCTCCTGCGGGATTTCCAGGCCACCGTTCTTGACCCGCAACCGCGTCTTGAAGACCTCCATCAGGTTGAGGACGTCGGTGCCGGTGAAGAACTCCACCCAGGTCGCG
>JAQBVV010000059.1 GCA_027622905.1 Acidobacteriota bacterium | reverse complement strand
TCGAAAAGCGCTTTCCCGCGTTTTTCGGTCTTCACCGAATCGAAAAACGCTTTAGCCATCCTCGACACGCGGTCTAGGGTATCTCAATCGCCAGAGGGGGCACGTTGAAGCTCGGGAGTGTGCGGATCAGGCAGGCCCGGCAGCCACCGCGACGGTCACAACCCGAGCAGGTTTGGCGTGATCTTTTCGAGCCCCTGCTCCTCGGCCCAGAGGTCGAGTTCGGGGGTGGCCAGGTCGTCGACGATCGGCTCCGCCAGGCCAGACACCCGGAGATCGATCGACTTCAGGTAGCGCTTGCACTGTGGGCAGGCCTCGACACGGACGTGGGGCGCGCCGTCGTCAACGTGCAGATCGAGGCCTTTCTTGTCCGTCGTCGAGCAGCCAGGACAGGCCGACCGTGGAAACACCCAGGCCGTCGCGCAAAATGCGCACACGAGCCGGCGGATGCCCAGCGTCTCCGTTTCGTCCCTGAGCAGTGAGACCTGCGGTGGCCAGCCACAGCATGGGCACAGCGGCGTGCGTTCGGGTGGAGCGGGGACATCGACGAGTGCGGACACCGCCTCGGCGACCGGCGACAGAAAGGCACGCGCCAGAAACACCAGCGGCGCGGGATCGCATCTGAACGCGATCGCGCCGGCGTCAACGTCGGTCCCCGTCAGCAGCGCCAGCAGCAACTCCGTTCGGCGCGCCGCGTCCCCATCCGACACGGCCTGCGCCGCGAGCCTGATCGGCTCTGGAGCAGACGCCGGCACGTCATGGCAGAACCGACGAAATCGCGGGGAGAGCACGTCAAGGGGCAAGCGCTCGAGCCGCAACAGTGGCTGCTCCGACGCCGGCGCCTCGACGGCAGGTAACCATCGAGCCGCGTCGCTTCGGTCGCACACCGCGGCCTGCACGTCGAGCAACGACAGGTAAAAGCCGAGGAGCGGTTCGGTATGGGGGCGCTCGGCGAGCAACGTGCGCACCCTCGTGGCGCGGGCCGCGCGGCGGGTCGCCACCATCGTGGGGCGATTCAACCGTCGGCTCGATCGCCGGACCAGCGCGGGTGATGGTGCCGCGCCCACGCCTCGGTGACCTTGCCGTCGATCATGCTCCGAGCGGTGCCGGGGTAGGCCACGGTGCCCAGATAGACGTGGACGATCAGCAACAACGCACCACCCAGCGCTCCGACGTAGTGCAGCAACCGGGCCGTGTTGAGCAACCCGGCGCCGAAGTACTCAGGGAACCACAGCAGCAATCCGGTCACGACGAACAGCACGCCAAGCAGGCTCTGGAGCCAGAAGAACATCTTCTGCCCGGCGTTGTACTTCCCGGCCGGCGGCACCTTGTCGCGCTCGTGCATGGCGTAGTGCTTGACGGCTCCCAGCCACTGCTTGTCCAGCGCGTCGAGGAACATATCCTTGACCCAGAGCAGGAACATCACCAGCAGTCCCACGCCAAACAGCGCACCCACCTGCGGATGCAATACCCGCGCAGCGGGCCCTCCCCCGACGAACATCGTGAGCCAGAACAGCGACGGGTATGAGAACGCCAATCCCGTGAGCAGCAGCACCACGAACGTCACACCCACTACCCAGTGGACGACGCGCTCCAGAAACGAAAAGCGAGGAAGGAGCCGAGGGCTCATGCGCCCGGGCCCTCGGAGTCTTCAGCGCTCTCCTGGCCGAAGGCCAGCAGATGCCCCAGCGCACCGAGCACGCCGAAGCCGAGCAGATACGAGCCGACGCGTTGCAGCACATTGAGTCCACTGAGCGGCATGGGACTGGCCACAGGGTGCGCGGGCAGGCTGTAATCCTCCAGCCGATCCCCGTGCGGTACGACATACATCATGTGCGTGCCGCCGACGCCGCCAGGGTTATAGAGCGCCGCGTGCTCGAAACCGCGCCGTTGCATCGTCTCGACCTTCTTCTCGGCCAGCGCCAGCATGTCCTCCTTGAGGCCCCACTGGATCGCGTTGGTCGGACAGGTCTTGACGCAGGCGGGTTCAAGCCCCGCCTCGACGCGATCGATACACATGTTGCACTTCGCGACGGTCTTGGTTTCCTTGTCGAACCGCGGAATGTCGAACGGGCAGCCCGAGACACAGTACTGACACCCGATGCACTGGTCCTGGTTGAAGTCGACGATGCCGTTCTGATACTGGACGATGGCACCCGGCGCCGGACACGCAAACAAGCAACCGGGATCCTCGCAATGCAGGCAGGCGTCCTTCTTGATCAGCCAGTCCACGTCGTCGTCGCCGACCGCCACCTCGTTGAACCGCATCAGCAGCCAGGTGTTCGACGACAGATCCTTGTGGCTCTGGTAGCTCCCGAAGTTGGCGGTCTGCTCCACCTTCAGGTCGTTCCACTCCTTGCAGGCGACCTCGCACCCCTTGCACCCGATGCACTTGGAAATGTCAACGAGCTTCGAGTACACCGGTCCGCTCGACCGCAAAGACGACAGCGGAATCATGGCGCTCGGCGTGGCCGAGATCCGTTTGATGGCGAGGGTGTCTGGCATCTTCTAGGTCGATCGCGGCTCAGCCCGCTCCACGTTCACAAGAAAGGCTTTGAACTCCGGACACCGCGTGTTGGCATCGCCGACGTACGGTGTCAGCAGGTTCGCCATCGACGCACGCGTGGCACCCACGAAGCCCCAGTGCACTGGGATGCCGACGGTCCAGACCGTCCTCCCATTGACCAGGAGCGGCTTGATGCGCTTGGTCACGATCGCGACGCCCTCGACCTCGCCGCGTTTGGACCAGACCCTGGCGCGCCCCCCGTTCTCGATGCCCTTCTCGGCCGCCAGCCCCTCGGGTATCTCGACGAAGAAGTCGGGCATCGCCTCGACCAGCAGCGGCACGTTGGCCGTGACGAAGTGCTCGTGCTCGACGACCCGGTAGACCGTGCAGGCGTACGGGAAGTCGTCGCCCTCGGTGGCCAGCGTCTCGCGCACGCCGTCGTACCAGTTGATGACCGGATTGATCGCGACCGATTCGTGCAGCGGGTTGGTCGTCGGGCTTTCGACCGGCTCGTAGTGCTCGGAGAACGGACCGTCGGCCAACTCGCTGCTGAATAAGCGCGCCACGCCCTCCTCCGTCATGATGAACGCACCGGCGCCGCCCGGCGGAGTCGTACGCCCGTAGTCCGGCACATCACCGATCCACTCGCGGCCGTTCCACGCGATCCCGGCCCGAGTCGGATCCCATGGCCGCCCTTCAGCGTCGGCCGACGCCCGGTTGTAGAGCACCCTGCGGTTCAGCGGCCAGGCCCACGTCCAGTCGTGGTGCATGCCCAGGCCCGTCGGGTCGTCGGTGCCACGCCGCGCCATCATGTTGCCAGCCTCGGTGTAGCTGCCCGTGTAGATCCAGTTACCCGAACTCGTGGCGCCATCGGCCGTGAGCTGCGCGAACGAGTCCAGCAACCGTCCGGTCGCCCGGTCGTACCCGTTGATCTCCTTGGCCAGCTCGGGCAGCGTCGGCTCGCGCGGATTCAGGTAGTTCCAGGTCAGGTTCTGGATCGGTTCGTTGTAGGCGCCGCCCTCGGCCTGGTACAGCTCCTTCACCCGCCAGAAGAGCTCCGACAGGATCCACGTGTCGGACCGCACGCCGTCGGGCGGATCGATCGCCTTCTCTTTCCACTGCGTCCACCGGCCACTGTTGGTGAACGAGCCATCGCGCTCGATCCAGTGCGTGGTCGGCATGTACATCACCTCGGTGTCGACCTCAGCCGGGTCCATGCCTGGCGCGCGCCAGAACTCGGCGCTGTCGAGCAGGAAGGGATCGATGACCGCCATCCACTTCAGCTTGGACATCGACTGCAACAGCCGCGGCACATCGGGCCCTGCCAGCAGCGGGTTGAAGCCAAGGGTGATGAAGCCTTCCAGTCGTCCCTGGTGCGCTTCGTCCCAGATCGACAGCCACGTCGCGTCGCCGTCCTGCTTGCCCAGATACTGATACCCGAACTCGTTGGCGGCCGTCGCGTGATCGCCAAACCACGCCTTGAGCAGCGACACGAGGAACTTCGGATAGTTGCTCCAGTAGTTGACCGTGCCTTCCACGAGCGGCTTCGGTGTCGATGCATCGAGATGCGCGCGCAGCGTCGTCTGCTCAGGCGTCGGAGCCCCCAGATAGCCAGGCAGGATGCCGGCGACAATCGCGTGGTCCGTGGCGCCCTGGACGTTGGCATGCCCGCGCAAGGCGTTGATGCCACCGCCGGGCCGGCCGATGTTCCCCAGCAACAACTGCAGGATCGCCCCGGTGCGGATGATCTGGCTACCCGTTGTGTGCATGGTCCAGCCCACCGCATACATGATCGTGCCGACGCGATCGGCCCGGCCCGTCGAGCAGATGATGTCGGCCATCTCGAGAAACTTTGCCTCCGAGCAGCCAGCGATCTGCGCGACCATCGCGGGCGTATACCGCTCGTAGTGTTTCTTGAGAAGCTGGAAGGCACACCGCGGGTGCTCAAGCGTCATGTCGCGACGCACGAAGCCGTCGGGGCCCATCTCGTATCGCCACGACGTCTTGTCGTAGCGGCTCGCCGCCTCGTCGAACCCTGAGAACAGCCCGTCTGCGAACCCGAAGTCGCTGCTGACGATGAACGACGCGTTGGTATGCTCCCGCACGTAGTCGGCGTGATGCAGGTCGTTCGCCAGGATGTGCCGGAGCAGTCCACCCAGGATCGCGATGTCGGAGCCTGGCCGGATCTGCAGATGCTTGTCAGCGACCGCTGATGTCCGAGTGTACCGCGGGTCGATCGTGACGAGCTGTGCACCGTTTTCGTCGCGCGCCTCAAGTGCCCACTTGAATCCGCACGGATGATTCTCAGCCGGATTGGCCCCCATCACCAGGATGACATCGGCGTTCTTGATGTCCTTCCAGTGGTTGGTCATCGCGCCTCGACCGAACGTGGCGGCCAAACTGGCCACCGTGGGGCTGTGTCATATTCGAGCCTGATGTTCTATATAGGTGAGCCCCATCGCGCGCATCGTCTTCGTGATCAGATACGCGTCCTCGTTGGCCACCGTGGCGCTCCCGACCCACGCGATGCCGTTGGCGCGGTTGACCGTGCGGCCCTGCGTATCCTGCTCGATGAACGTGTTGTCGCGCGACTCCTTGAACTTGCGCGCAAACCACTCCATCGCAAAGTCCCAATCGACCTCGCGCCACTCGCGGGAGCCCGCCTCGCGATACATCGGACTCTTGCGTAGACGGGGACTGATCGCCAGCTGCATTTGCGACGCGCCCTTCGGGCACAGCGTCCCGCCGTTGATCGGGCTGTCGGGGTCGCCCTCGACATGGATGATCGTCTTGGTGGTGTTGAGGCCGCCGCTGCCGTGCACGTAGGCGATCGTGCCGCAGCCAACCGCGCAGTACGGACAGACCGTCTTGTACTCGCGCGCGTTGCGAATCTTGAGCTGCCGGACCGCCGCGTAGGCCGGACGCAGGTCGAAGCCGAGCGCGCTGATGCCGACGCCTCCCGCGACGGTGGCTTTCAGGAACGTGCGCCGCGACATCGACATAATGGCCCCTACATTAGCACAGGGGGGTGAGGCGCGCCACGAGATCCAGAGGCCGGTTTCGGTGGGAATCGTTCGGGAATTCGTATGTGGGCGTCGCGCCGCTCGGAGCGCACCGCTGCACGCCGGAACCGACCGGTCCGACCGCGCTCAACGCACGCTCGCCCGCACGAGCCGGTCCGCGTACACGATCTTCCTGGCGACGTCCAGGCCCGAGATCACCCTGCCGATCACCGGATGCTTGCCGTCGAGCTGAGGCTGAGCGGTGAGGCAGATGAAGAACTGGCTGTCCACCGTGCTCGCGTCGCCCAGGTGCGCCAGCGAGACCGCACCGGCCACGTGCTTCCGGCTTCCCTCAAGCTCCGACACGCCCACCGGAGTTCCGCTGGAGTAACTACCCCAGTACTGCTGCCTGGTGAAGTCCCGCGTCGTCGCATCGCCGATCTGGATCACGAAGTCCGGCACCACGCGGTGGAAGCGGAGCCCCCTGTAGAAGTTCCTCTCCACGAGCGCCACGATGTGCGCCACCGCCCTGGGGGCCGTGTCGGGATACGTTTCGAACTCGATGACGCCCTTCGACGTCTCGAGGACGATGACCGGGGCTGCCGCCGGAGCCGGCGCTACACCCGCCTGCCCGTGCAGGGGCAACTGGAGCGTGGCGAACACCACGAGGACGCCGGCGAGAATCGATAGTCGCAACATCATTCCTGATCGGGTAGGCCAAGTTGGGATTCTATCGCGAACACCTTGGCGGGCAAGGCAGCGCGCTGTTCAGCCGCGCCTGCCTCACCAGTCCGACCGTCTGAGCGGCTCGGTGCCCGCTCCCTCGTTCGCGTCATCGGCCATCCGCACCACGGCGCACGGCGAGCGCGTGGCCACCGCCAGACGGTGCCGCGCGGAGGGCGCCAGCAGGGCGAACGTCCACTGCATCGCCTGCTCGCCAGGCGGCGGTGCGAAGCGGATGCCACGTTCGCCATCGAAGGCGAATCCGAAGGTGGCCAACGAGTGACCCAGCCCGCGTCCGATCGCCTTGACGTAGGCCTCCTTCAGCGTCCAGAGCTCGATGAATCGCGCCTGTCGCTCGACCGCATCGCAGGCGTCGAGCAACCGGATCTCGTCCGGTGAAAAATAGCGGGTCGCGATGTCACGCCCCTCGACCGCCCGGTCGATCGACTCGACGTCGACACCGATGTCGACACCGCGCCCGATCGCGCACGCCACCAGACCGTGCGTGTGGGACAGGTTGAAGGCCAGGTTGAAGGCAGGATCCGCTCCGACGTGATCGGCAGACAGATGTGGCTTACCGCCGGGCTCGACCTCGAACGTCCACGCGTCCGGGGGCAGGTCGGCGTGCGTCGACAGCCGGCGCCGAAGCAGCGCGTGCGACGCCGCGAAGTCCCGGCGGTCCCGCGCGAACACGAAGCGGGCAAGGCGAGCACGCTCATCGACCGACAGCAGCGAGACGTCCGCGTCGAGCGCCGTACCGCCGAGCGCCTCGGTGTGGCGATACGTGACGTGCACGACGTCGGAATCAGGTACAGGTAAGGGGATCGTCACCGGAAAACAACGATACCGGATCGCCGAGTCACGCGGAATGGACCGGGAAAAGTTGGAGGCGCCGCCCGGATTTGAACCGGGGATGGAGGTTTTGCAGACCTCTGCCTTACCACTTGGCGACGGCGCCGTCAGATTGTCGCGCGGGGTCGCGCCACCCGCAGGGCGGGCGAGAGCAGAAAGAAAAGTGGAGCGGGAAACGGGATTCGAACCCGCGACTTCGACCTTGGCAAGGTCGCACTCTACCACTGAGTTATTCCCGCTCGCGTCGACCGAGGGGGATCGTACCACAGCGGATCGTGGGGCCGCAAATGGGCAGACGCCTGCATTTACCGCGGTTTACCCCCGTGGCCCTTACGCGGTGAAGGCGTGCGGGTACACCTCGATGCACGGCTCCTCCTTCTTGAAATCGACGGTCACCACATCGAACCGGCACGGTCGGTCCCATATCCGCTCCCGCACGAGGAAATCGAGCGCCACTCTGATGATCTGCTGCTGCTTTCTCGGCGTGACGGCCGCCAGACTCCCGCCATACCGATCCCCCGCCCTGGTCTTGACCTCGACAAACACCAGCGTGTCGTCGGCGCGAGCGATGATGTCGATTTCGCCATACCGGGTCCGGTACCGGCGCTCAAGAATCGCGTACCCACGCCGCACCAGTTCCCCGCACGCCAGTTCCTCGCCCGTTTTCCCAAGGGTTTGACGACGATCCGCAGCCATGGCCGGGAACGACTGCAAGTCCCGGACCTCATCCCCACACCGGCGTCGGCTTCATGACCTCGCTGCGGGTGGCCGAGGACGGGGCCGCCCCGTTCGCGCCGCAGGCACCGTCCACGTGACAGATGTTTTTGGTGCCGAGCACGAATGGGGCTGTCCTCGGACAGGACCCGTCCGGAGGTCCTGAAGTCGGCACCGTCCCCTACTTCTTCTTCCAGCGCGTGCCGTCTGGTTTGTCCTCGAGCAGCACGCCACGCTCGGCCAGTTCGTCGCGAATGCGGTCGGATGCGGCAAAGTCGCGGCGCTGACGCGCGAGGCGGCGCTCTTCGATCAGCCGCTCGATCTCCTCGGCGGGCACCGGCGGCTGGGCATCTTCGGCCTGGCGAAGACTGATCACGCCGAGCACCTGGTCGCACGCGTCGATCACCTGCTTGGCAGCATCCGCGTCCGACGCCGACATCTCCCCGGCATCGATCGCGGCATTCAGGTCGCGTACCAGATCGAACACCGCAGCCAGCGCCGCCGCCGTATTCAGGTCGCGCTCCAGGGCAGCCGTGAAGGCCTTGCGAGCCTGCTCGATCGCGTCGCGCACCGGCGGATGCGTCCCGTCGCCGCTGACCGTATCCAGACGCGCGCGGCAATCGACGATCCGGCGGACCGCCTCCTCTGCCTGATCCATGCCGGTCCAGGTGAAGTTGAGCTGCTTCCGATAATGCGACGACAGCAGCAGGTAGCGCAGCGCCGACGCCCGATGCCCGCGCTCGGCGATCTCGGTCAGGGTGTAGACGTTGCCGAGCGACTTCGACATCTTGCCGCCCTCGACAAACAGATGTTCGACGTGCACCCAGACGCGCGCGAACGTCTGTCCGGTGGCGCCTTCGCTTTGCGCGATCTCGTTTTCGTGATGCGGAAAGATCAGGTCGATGCCGCCTGCGTGAATGTCGATCGGCGGCGTCCCCAGAAGCCGCAGCGCCATGGCGGAGCACTCGATGTGCCAACCGGGCCGACCAGGACCGGTGCCAAAGTCCCAGGTGGGTTCCTCCGGCTTCGATGCCTTCCACAGCACGAAGTCGCGCGGGTCGTCTTTCGAGTACTCGTCGGCGTCCACCGTCGCGCCATCCCGCATGCCCTCGCGATCGAGCCGCGCGAGCGTGCCGTACTGCGGCAATGTTGAAATCTTGAAGTAGATCGAGCCGTCACGGCGATACGTGTGCCCGTTACGCTCGAGCGCGCCGATCATCTCGCCCATCGCGCGCAGGTTGTCATCATCGGTGGCGCGAGGCGTCTCCTCGGGTGTCTCGACGCCCAGTTGCGCCATGTCCTCACGAAACGCCTTGATCCACGGCTCGGTGTAGTCGCGCAGCGATGCGCCCGCCTGCTGCGCTCCGGCGATCGTCTTGTCGTCGACATCGGTGTAGTTGACAGCCTGCCGCACTTGATGGCCGCACACGTACCTGAGCGTCCGGCGCAGCACGTCCAGACAGACGAACGTCCGGAAGTTACCGATGTGCGCGCGGGCGTAGACCGTGGGTCCGCACGCATACATCCGCACCGTGTTGTCGTGCGAAGGCGCAAACGGCTCCTCCTGCCGCGTGAGCGTGTTGTAGAGATGCATCATCGGTTCGTCACACAGTATTCCTTCTGCGTTCCTTGTGCGTTCCGCAGCGTTCCCTCAGTGTTTCTTGGCGTCAGACCGACAGACGCGCGAACAATCGCTCGGCGCTCCGGCGATCGGCCTCGATCTGGGCCTTGAGTTCATCCACGTCATCGAAGCGTCGCTCGTCGCGCATGCGCTGCACGAACCCCAGCTCTACCTGCCGGCCGTAGAGCTCCCCGTCGAATCGCAACACGTGCGTCTCGACCGTCGTCGCGGTCGCGTCGCCGAACGTCGGATTCGTACCGATGTTGGTCATCGCCGCGTGCACGACGCCGTCCACCGTGAGCGTCGTCGCATACACGCCGTTGGGCGGAATCAGCTCGTTCTCCGTCTGCAGGTTCGCCGTCGGAAACCCGAGCTCACGGCCGCGACGGCGGCCTTCAACGATCGCGCCGCCGAGCACGTAGGGATGGCCGAGCAACGCCGCGGCCTCGTCCATGCGCCCTTCCGACACCAGTCGCCGGATACGGGTGCTGCTGACCACGAACTCTTTGTAGCGCACCGGATCGATCTTCTCCGCCCGAAACCCATATTGCTGCCCGAGCGTGCGGAGCAGCGTGAAGTTGCCCGTGCGCTCGTGACCGAAGAGGAAGTTTCCACCGACCCAGACTTCCGCCACGCGCAGCCAGTCCACAAGCGCGGTCTTGACGAATGTCTCCGGGTCCCATCGCGAAAGGTCGAGCGTAAATCGCACCACGGCGACGCACTGGATGCCCGCACGATCCAGACCCTCCAGCCGCTGATCGTTGGTCATCAGCAATGGCGGCGCCTTGTCGGGGCGAACCACGCGGGGCGGATGCGGATCGAACGTCATCGCCATCGGAACACCGCCGCGTTCGGCAGCGCCACGCTTGACGCGCTCGATCACCTTGAGGTGCCCGCGGTGCAGGCCGTCGAAATTGCCGAGCGCCAGCACAGGGTGCACGAGCCATGGGGGGCGCTGGGAGTCGGGAAAATGAAGGACGTCCATGCGGCTATGCCACGTCGACCGTGGCGTCCAGGACCAGGCCGTCGTGGGCCAGCTCGACGCCTGCGGGCATTCGCGCGCTCGTCGCCGCGTGCCCCAGATCGTGCGACATGTGCGTGAGATAGGCGCGACGCGGCGCGATGCGATCGATCGCCTCCAGGGCTTCCGCGACGGTGAAATGCGTGGAATGCTTCCTGTCCCGAAGCCCGTCGATCACGAGCGTGTCCACGCCGGCCACCAGACCCCACGACTCGTCTGGAATCGCGCTGCAGTCGGTCAGGTACGCGAAGCTGCCGAAGCGGAACCCAAGGATCGGCATACGCCCGTGCCACAGCGGCACCGGCACCACCTGGACGCCGGCCACGGTAAACGGTCCTTCGACATCGTGCGCCTCCACCTTCGGGATCCCGCCACCCTGCCGCGGCACGCCGTCGAACACGTACCGGAACATCTGTTGGATGTTTTCCCACACCGCCGCCGTCGCGTAGCAGGGCATCGGCTTCTGCTGGATGAAATTGAACGAGCGGATCTCGTCGAGACCGAGGATGTGATCGGCGTGACTATGTGTAAACAGGACCGCATCGAGGCGCGTGATCCGGTATGCCAGCGCCTGTTGTCGCAGGTCGGGCGTCGTGTCGACAAGGATCGAGGCCCGCCCAGGGACGTCCACATGGATCGACGGACGCAGCCGGCGATCGCGCGGGTCCGTCGACTGGCACACCTCGCATGTGCAGCCGATCATCGGCACACCCGACGACGTGCCGGTGCCGAGGAACGTGATCCTCGCAGGAAGGGACGTGATCCTCGCAGGAAGGGACGTGCCCTGAGCGTGAACGGCGCTCAAGGGGGGATGATGGGCGACACGGGATCCGCTGCCGCTGCCTTCGGCGAGCCCTGCTGGACCTCGACGTGGCGCGCGCGCAACTCGGTCAGCACCCGATCCAGCAACTGACGCTCCTGGGCCGTCAAGTTTCCCCGCGTCTTCTCGTCCAGCAGCGCCAGGATGTCGATCATCTGCTGAGCGGCGACGAGGTTCACCTCGGTCTTGGCGCCGCTGAAGGGGTCGGCCATGTCCCCGAAATGCACCGCAGCCGTGCGTGCCAGCGACACCACGAATCCGACGAAATCGATTGCCGAGGTCTGGGGGTCCGCGCTGGGTGAACTCTGGGTCTCTCCGGTCACGAAACTCGATGGTAGCATACGCGCCTGAGACGACTATGACCGACACAACACGCCGTCTAGGCGATACGCCCGATGCTACGCGCGCGGCTACCGCGGGCTCAGGATTCGACCGGTTGGTGGAGATCATGCGCGCGCTGCGGGCGCCGGATGGCTGCCCGTGGGACCGCGAGCAGACGCTGGCGTCGCTCCGACCGTTCGTGCTCGAGGAGACGTACGAGGTGCTGGACGCCATCGAACACGGACCGCCGGATCACCTTCGCGAGGAGCTTGGCGACGCGCTGTTCGAGCTGGTGTTCCTTGCCCAGATCAGCGAGGAATCGGGTCACTTCTCCATTGCCGACTCGATCGATACCGTCTGCGCCAAACTCATCCGGCGCCACCCGCACGTCTTCGGGACAGAGGGCCCCGACGCGTCCATCACCACCGACCAGGTCAACGAGCAGTGGGCACGCATCAAGGCGCAGGAGCGGGCCGACGCCGGGCAGGAACCCGAGCGCCGGACGACCACGCTGACCGGCGTGCCGCGAACACTCCCGTCGCTGCTGCGCGCATACAAGATCAGCGCGAGAGCCGCCGCGGTTGGCTTCGACTGGGCCAGACCCACGGATGTCGTCGACAAGATCGAGGAGGAGGTGGCCGAGCTGCGCCACGAGGTTGAATCGGGCGCGACGGGCGATCTCTCGCGCGCCGAGGACGAGATGGGCGATCTGTTGTTTGCGATCGCCAACCTGTCGCGCACGCTCGGCATTGAGCCGGAAGCCGCGCTCCGTCGAGCCACCGACAAGTTCACGCGACGCTTCGACGCGGTGGAGCACGCGTTCTCGACGCGCGGCCTGGCGCTCAGGGATGCGACACTGGCGGAGATGGAGGACGAGTGGCAGCGGGTCAAGCGCTCGACGTGACCCTGCCGGCGCCGGGGGGGCCGCCCCCCCCCATCACCGGAGACGCCGCAACCGGTGACGCGGCACTGGCAGTGCTGCTGGCATGCCTCCACCAGGATGCTCTCCTGCTGCGCGGAGAGCTCCTCACAACCCTGGACGAGGACGGCTGGCAGCGACTGCTGTCCCTCGCCGCCGCCCATAGCGTGCGGGGCCTGGTCAACCAGCGACTGACCGACTCCTCTGTGGTGTCGCTCGTGCCGGCCAACGTGCAACGCGACCTGCGGGACGCGGCCCGCCAGACCGCCGCCCGGATGCTGCGCGCGCAGACGCAGATCGCGGAGCTGGTCAGTGGGTTCGACACGGCCTCGATCCCCGTCATTGCATTGAAGGGTGTGCACCTGGCCCGGGCCGTCTACCCCAACCAGACGCTGCGCGCCATGCAGGACATCGACCTGCTGGTGCCGCGTGAGGACCTGCAGTCCGCAACCGACATCGCTCTGGGGCTCGGTTACACCCCCATACGGCCGTTCACCGTCGATCAGGAGGCCGCCGCCAAGTCGCATATCGCGCGACTCACCAGGCCGGAATCGCTTGACGTGGAGATCCACTGGAACATCACCGCGCCCAACGTGCCCTACTCCATCGACCCGGCGGACCTGTGGGCGCGCACCGTGCCCGTGGACGTCGGCAGATGCCAGCTGCTCGGGTTGTCTCCGGAGCAGCTCCTGTTACACCTCTGCGCACACGCTTCTTACCAGCACGGCTTCGAATTCGGCATCCGCTCGCTGGTGGATGTCGCAGCCACACTTCGCCGGTTCGACGCGGAGCTGGACTGGGAGCTGGTGGTACGCCAATGCCGAGCCTGGCGCTGGCAGCGAGGCGTGGGTGTCAGTCTGTCGCTGGCACGGGAGCTGTTCGGCGCCGATGTGCCGGGCGACGCACTTGACTCGTTCGCCGCCGACACAGGCGGCGCAGCGACCGACACCGAGGTCATCAACGCCGCCAGGGTGCAGATCCTCGGGGAGCCGAGCCTCTACGCCGAAAGTCACCACTTCGCCAGACTCCGGACGACTCCAGGATTCTGGCCAAAGGCTGGACAGACCTGGGGCCGTATCTTCCTACCGAGGTCCGAAATGTCCAGGCTCCATGGGAAGAACCTCGGCCTCGGGCGTCTAGCGATGCTGTATGTCGTACGGTCCTGTACGCTGATCGGTCGCTACGCGCGAAGCGCGATCGGGCTACTGGAGGGGGGGACGGCCCCGCTGGGGCCGGCCGAGCGTCGGCAACAACTCCGACGCTGGCTCTCGGAGGGCTAATCCAGGCTTAGACTACGCGGGATCCGCGTCATCCACGACGCGCACCACTTCCTCGCGGAGCGCCTCGCTCAGAAACGCCAGCACGTCCCGCTGACACGTTTCGGGATCCACCTCGTATTTCTCCACGAGCCGGTCGCACAGGTCGCCTACCCGCACGGGCTGTTCGAGTTGATGCCAGATGTCTGCACCAATGGCATCGGTGTCGTAGTAGGCGTTCTTTTCCACGTGCAGGAGCACGAGTTCGTCGCCAACATCGGCGGATACGAGTGACGTGCCGCTGGCAACGACAGTCTCAAGGGTCACGACTTCAGACACGCTCATCTGTTCCGGGGCCCTACTACTTCTTCTTTCCATTGCTCTTCGCCGCCGCCGCCTGCTGCGCCGCTGCCTTGTCCGCCGCCGCCTTCGCCGCCGCCGCCTGCTGCGCCGCCGCTTTGTCCGCTACTGCCTTCACCGCCGCCGCCTGCTGCGCCGCCGCTTTGTTCGCTGCCGCCTTCTGCACTGTTGCCAAACTGGTCTTCGTGCTCGGACCCTTCACGCTCGGCGACTTGGTCTGCTTGCTCAGCGCCTTCGTGCTCTTCGGACTCAGCGCCTTCGTGCTCTTCGTGCTCGGCGCCTTCATGCTCTTCGTGCTCGGTGCCTTGACGCTCTTCGTGCTCGGCGGATCCACCGGAGGCGGAATCGTGCCGATCACGCTGCAGTCCGCGGGCACCAGCAATTCGGTGTCGTTGCCGGTCTTGCTCGGGCTGGCGTGCAGATCCGTCACGCGCGGGTACCCGAACCCGGCGGCTCCGAACACCTCCGACCGTACCGTCACCTCATACCAGACGTCGTAAATGAAGTCCGGATACGCGGGATTGGGGGCATACGCAGCGTTTGTCGCCGGCGAATCGGTCGTCAGCACGTACCCGAACTGGTTGAAGTTTGCATCGATCGAGGTCAACGCCGACACCACATCGGACGCCGATCCGAGCACCATCCCGCCATCGCGACCGGTCACGCCATGCGTCCCATACCCGCCTGGGGCCGTCGGCAACTCTGAGATGTAGTCAACCACGAACTCCAGCTTCCTTGTCCCGTCGGCATCGAACAGCGCCATCTGTAACTTATCCGAGTTCACGAGGTGATGGAACTGGCGGTTGCCACCGGGCCAGCCAACCTGCCCGGTTCCATACGTGTTGTCGACAAACGTCCGACTGAGCGTTATGCGAATCGTGATGGTCCCGTCGGGGTTGGAGGTCCAGCGCTGCGTCGCCCAGATCCACGGTGCCGACGCCCCGATGTAACACATATCGAGCGGAACGACGGTCAGCGTGCCGTTCACGATACCCGCCAGCCACAATCGGACCCGGCCGGTTGACCGGTGACAATGGCAAGCGCTGACGCGAGCCAGATAGCCGCGCCCGAGGCACGCCAACCGCCGCGCGTCAACAACGTGGCCACCAGCGCCAGGTAGTAGGCGCCCACGAGCACGAGCGGGGGTGCCGGCACGCGCTCGGCCAGCCACGGGGCGGCGTCCACGAGCCTCGCGCTGTTGACCAGCCCACTCGCGGCGGCATGTGCGATCCAGCCGGCCGGCTCCGCGATCGTCTCAAGGCCGTCCAGCACCGAGACGACGATTCCACCGACCTGGACGAACCCCATCAGTGGCACAGCGACCAGATTGAGCAGAAGCCCCGCGCTCGTCACCCGCGAGAACGCCCTCGCACCCACCGGCATCAGTGCGATTTCGACGGCCATTGACGCCGCGGCGGACATGACCAGCCAGCGAATCACGCGGCCCGCAATGACCGGAAACACGTTGGGGGCTACTCGGGGTGACTTCGCCTGGGGCACCGTGGCGGGCGCAGTGGCGGACATCGTGGCAGACGCGCGGACGAGCGTCTCGACCGATGCCCCGCGTCGAGCAACGTCCAATAGCGCTGCGGTAGCGCCAAACGTGAGGATGAAGCCGGCATCCCGCACGTCGAGCGGCCGTATGCAGACAATGACCGCCGCGGTAAGCGCGAGCGCGTGCCATGGCGAGCTGCGATGGTCGAGCACGCGTGCGCCGAGATAGAAACCAGCCATCAACGTGGCGCGCCACACCGACGCACCGGCGGTGACCACCTCCGCGTATCCCGCCAGCAGAAGCAGCGTGACGAGCGCGGCTGGGCGGCCGGTCACCCCGCATACGAGAAGTATCGCCAGAACGAGACCAGCAAAGATGGCGATGTTGCCGCCGGAAATCGCGATGACATGGTAGGTGCCGGCAGCCTGGAGGCGCAGCCGGATCTCGTCCGGCAGTCCTGTTCGATCTCCGATGAGCACGGCGGACACGATGGCGGCGGACACAGCATCGTGCCGGCCCACCCAGCGCTCGACGGAGGCACGCACGTGACGACGGACGAACGCGGCCCATTCCTCGATGCGGTTGCCCAGCGCGACGACATCGACGAGCAACCCGCTCTTCACGGAGCCGAACAGCGTCGTGCCGTGCAGCGCCAGGTCCCGCTCGAAGTCGGGCACGCCCTGGTTGAGGTACCGCGCCGGGCGCCGGAATGTCGTCCACGTCTCGATGCGACGTCCGGCACGCCACTGGTCGGCGCCCGCCCGTGCCTCGCTCCCGCCCACCGAGAGCGACACGTCGCCCTGCGTCTCACGCCAGACGCCGCGGACGCGCACCGACGTGATCGACGCGCGAAGCGTGATGACCTCACCCCCGTGTGAGGCGTCCTCCGTCAGGCGAGCGCGAATCGGCAACGGGTCGTGCCGCACGCCAGGGCCGGGCGTGTCGATCGCGAAGCCGCCGATCTCGCGATCGAGCAGTGCGCGCAGCGGCGTGTGCAACGCGCGGTCCCTGCCGTCGATCGCCTGCAGCGCTCCGGCGCAAACAAACGAGACCGTTAGCAGCGCGAGGGTCAGGTGTTGCCGCCAGCACAGCCAGGCGATCCATCCGGCCGTCCAGAGCGCGACCAGCGTTGACCCCTGCATCCGGGATTCCGCGGGCAGTGCGTCTGCCCACACCAGTCCACACACCGCACCAACGACCATCGCAAGGCCCGGCAGCAGGCCGACTGATGCCACAGCGCCATGCATGCAAACGACGGTGGCACTGCAATGACGGCTGAATGCGCGAGATCAGGGCGACCGGTCGCAAGAATTGCCACCCGGACGAGCGGCGCGCATAGCGGCTATTCAGACGTCCGATGGAGGAACCCGAGCGCCCTAGCTTAAGCTAAATTAGGTCCAGACGACCGGAACACCGTACGGCTCGAACGCACGGTCGTGCGAGACCAGCGTCACCCCTTCGACCTGAGCTTGCGCAACCAGCATCCGGTCGAACGGGTCGGTATGGTGAGGAGGGAGCGTCGCAACCCGCTGGGCGTGGCGGAGCGTGACCGGCAACTCGCCAAACTCGCTCGCCTCGACCATCGAGGCAAACGGGTCGGCCAGCCGAAGTTTCCCGAGCCCCTGCTTGATGGCGACCTCCCATCCGGAGACGGCGCTGACCCACACCAAGTCAGCCGTGGCAATGGCGTCGCGGGCGCCCCGCTTCAATCGCCGGCTATCCAGGCGCCACCAGAGCACGACATGCGTGTCGAGCAGGAGTATCACCGCTTCGTGCCGGCGAAGCCGGCCAGAACGTCCGCGGGCAGCGGCGCGTCGAAATCCGCCGAGATGCGGATCCGCCCCTTTGAGCCCCCAGGTCGTCGCCGCGTCCCGACCTTTATCGGCACGAGACGCGCGCGCGGCACGCCCGCCTTCGCGATGACGATCTCGGTGCCAGCCGACGCCTCTTCAACAAGCGCCGACAGTTGAGACTTCGCCTCGTACAGGTTGAGTACCTTGACCATGTCCGCAGCGTACCAGGGACGGCAACAGTTGGTCAAGTTGGTCATGGTGACTCCAGGGCCTCTCTCACGGAGCCGAACAGCGTCGTGCCGTGCCGTGCCGTCGATTCCCTGCAGCGCACCGGCGCCAGCAAACGAGACCGTTAGGACCCGGGCAGGAATAAGTTGATCATCGTGGGCGTCGAGGCGCCCACC
>JAQBVV010000238.1 GCA_027622905.1 Acidobacteriota bacterium | reverse complement strand
ACCGCCAGACCAGGCGGATCGCTGCCACTGGTAGCGGTTTCCAGCGGCGAACGATCCCCTATTTGCATTTTGTGGCGGCCCCCAGCGGCCTCTTCGATCCATTGTTGCCCAGCACCAGCGATAAGCACCGCGCCTACAAAAGGATGCGTGCTGCGTGCGCCGTGGCCAGCGCCACAGCGACCGTGGTGAGCGCGTAGTACCAGCGCCCGGTGAGCTTGCGGACCCGCAATGGGCTCACCATCAGCGCCGCGAGCACGACTGCGACACCGTAGAGCAGCGCTCGGAAAGCCCCGAGCGGCATCGGCCCGTCCAGCAGCATGGTCGCAGCGAAGGCAAGGACAGCGAGGTCCGCCGGCAGACCGGTATAGGTGGGTGATGCTTCGTCGAGCCCGTGTACGCTGAAGTAACTGAGCCGCATCGCGACGGCAACTCCCAAGACAAGCGCCCCGGGGTAATACGCGACGCCGAACCCCCCATACGAGAGCAACACGACCCCCAGCGCGACACCGGCAGTCACCATGTCCGCCACCGTGTCCAGGTTCGCGCCGAACGCGCGGTCGTCATCGGTGCGACCGTGGGTGCGCTTCGCAACGGGGCCGTCGATATTGTCAAATCCGATGGCGAGCACAAGGCTGATGCCGGCGGCCGCGTATTCGGCGTTCAGAGCGAATGTGATCGCCGCGATGCTGCTGGCGAGGCCAGATAGCGTCAGCAGATTCGCCGCGTCTACGAAGTGGCCGAGGGTAGTTCTCCGCCGGGTGATGACCGAGGGATCTTGTATTGGCATGAGCGACTCGGTCCTCCTGACTACTGGCGCTGGACGAGCGGGGTGAGCGCTGCGACTAGTCGCCGGTTCTCCTCCGGAGTCCGCGAAGCGATGCGCAGGAAGCGATCCGCATTCGGCATGCTCTTGGCGGCGCAGTCTTTGATCAGAATGCCGTGTCTGACATAGAGCCGACGCACGATCCCAGGGGCCGTCACCCCCGGCGCCGTGATCTTGCAGAAGACGAAGTTCGCATCGGGTTCGAATGGCTCGATACCAGGTACATCGCTCAGCCGCTCGAAGAGATCGCGGGCGGCGTCGCGTACCAACGCACAACTGGCATCGAACGCGCGCCGGTGTTGACCGATGGAACGCAGGAACGCTTCAGCGAGTCCGTTCACATTCCAGATCGGGAGCTGGGCACGAATCATCGTGGCGAACTCGCGATCAGCGGTCAGCAGATATCCGATGCGTAAGCCCGCGATGCCGAACACCTTGCTCATGCTCTTCATCACGACCAGGTTTGGGTACGTGTCTACGACCGATTCGAGGCTCCCCGCGTTCCCGGCACGTGAAAATTCAGTAAACGACTCGTCTACGATCAGCCGGCAGTTGTGCTTCGCCAGGCGCTCCGCCAGGCGGAGGAGGTCATCGCGATCGACCGAGAGCGCTGTGGGGTTGTTGGGCGTCACGACCACCGCGAAGTCCGAACCGGAGCGAATGGCGGAATCGGCGAACGCGTCTACATCCAGCTCGAACGTGTCCGGATCGAGCGGGAAGCGGTTGAGTTGGTCGGCGGTCAACACGTTCTCGTACTCGTTGAAAGATGGCACGGGAATCGTCAGCCGCGTGAGCGGCAACTGTCCGAGCAGCTTAATAAGCTCCGCTGCGCCGTTTGCGACCACCAGTTGATCTGGTTCGGCTCCCGTCCACTCAGACACGAGGCGCATCAGCTCGTGTTGCCCGACCGGATAGTTGGTCACGATCTCCGAGAGTTCGCTGTGGAAGCCGTCCAGCATCGCCTTCGGCGGGAAATGCAGGTTGTACAGGTACGAGTGGTCGACGATCCCGTAGCGCCAGTAGGATCCGTGCAATTGCTGGATGCGCTCAAACTGGGCCTCGCGGCCCATGAACAAGAACTCCGCGACGTCCAGGTCGCGGTGGTCATCGACCTCGTACCAGCGGCTCGTGGAGACGTCGACGGCTGCAAGGTCTGCGATGGCGCCTTCTGCCACCAGGTCCCGGAGGACGCTCTCGTAGTAATCGTGCACGTGGCCCTGCTCCACCTGGCGGCAGAGCCGAGGCAGAAACTGCTCGCGCAGGAGTTGGGCGCGCAGCAGGTAGATGTTCACCGTCTTGAACGCGCTCTCAGCGTCGAATCGATCGTCCTGGTCTGCCTTGAGCGCGAACTCGAGAACCCGGCCATCGCCGTCAACGCGCACGGCGGTACCGGAAAGGCCCTGTCCGAACGGCGCGACCGCCATGCTGCTCCCCGGCTCTTTCAGCAAACTGGCAACCACCTCGGCGTCGAAAACAACGTCCCCTTCAACCAGCAGGACATCCTCGCCGCAGTACTCGCGAGCGTCCCACAGGGAACAGATGTTGTTCGTGGTCGCGTATCGAGGCGCATCGACATACCGAATGTCCATGCCCGCGAAGCGCGGGCCGATGCGCCTGCGAATGACTTCGGCCTTGTAGCCGACGACGATCACGGCCTCCTGTACGCCCTGCACCGCCAACGCACGGAGCGTGCGCAGCAGGATCGGCTGCCCACCGATCTCCACCAGACACTTCGGCACTTCCGTCGTGAGCGGACGCAAACGATCACCAGATCCCGCCGCCAGAACGATGGCTCGGCGCACGCTAGCAGAGCGCTGCTCTGCCACCATCAATTTGGTTTCGTTGTTGCTCGCTTGATAGATCACAGCGGACGACCTCTCTCCGTAGGACAAGCACATACTCGACCGCGGTAGACAAACGTCTACGCGGGCGCATGCGCGCGCCTCTCCGTGTACACGAGG
>JAQBVV010000058.1 GCA_027622905.1 Acidobacteriota bacterium | reverse complement strand
ATTCAGGAGGTGCCGCAGCGTTTCGCCCCGACGACCGGCGAGATCACCTGCCGACCGAAGGTGGTGTACCGGTGCCAGCTGTACTTCACCGCGTCGAAGATTCGGCGGGGCTAGTTCGTCGTGAGCGTCCGGCCTCGCGCGGAGCGGCATGCGTAAGGGGTTCACCAGGAAACCCAGCGACGAGGCCGAGGAGTCCAGCCGCGCCGCCGACGACGCACTGGGCTCGCAGCGCGGTGGCGTCGCTGGAGCATCCCCTGACGTGCAGGCCGCGAGCGTCAGGAACTACATCACGCCGGACGGCTTATTGCGGCTCAAGGATGAGCGCCGGTTTCTGCTCACCAGGGAACGCCCGGCGGTCACCAAAGTGGTGGCGTGGGCGGCCAGCAACGGCGACCGGAGCGAGAACGCCGACTATCAGTACGGCAAGCGTCGTCTTCGGTCGATCGATCGCCGCATTCGTTTTCTGACGAAACGCATCGATGCTGCACACGTGGTGGACCCCGACGCCGCGAGAGTCGGGCGGGCGGCGACGCGGGTGTTTTTCGGGGCGACCGTGCGCTACGCCAACGCCGCGGGAACGGAGCGGGTGGTGAGCGTTGTCGGCCGCGATGAAGTCGACCTCGACCGGAATCACATCAGCTGGGCTTCGCCACTCGCGCGGGCGCTGATGCAGGCCGGACCAGGCGACTGCGTGCTCCTTCACGCGCCGCGTGGCACGGAGCAACTGCGCGTCATGGACGTGCGTTACCAACGCATTCCCGTGGAGCCGTTCAGCGAACCACCGGGGGCGGAAGCGGCTGCCACGCCCCGCGCTCCCTTGATCGGCAAGACCGCAGGGTCGGGTCGAGAAGCGCGCCAAGCGCCGAAGGGTCGACGACCGTCCCCCAGGAAGTAGGAGCAGGGGGCAGCCCGACTGAAGAAAGTACACTCTCGGCGATGCACGCAGACGCCTCGCCGATGGTCACGACGCTGTCCTGCGACTGGGTGCCGGCGTCGAGCGCGAGTGGAAAGCTGCTGGTCGTCCTTCACGGTCGTGGCGATTCGTCGCGGGGATTCCACTGGATGCCCCAGGCGTGTGCGTTCCGCGAACTCAACTACCTGCTCGTGAATGCGCCCGACCCGTACCTCGGCGGCCGGAGCTGGTACAACCTGCCTCCCGACCATGCACCGGGCGTGCTCCGCTCGCGCGGGCTCCTCGACCGCCTCTTCGAGGAGTTGCTCGAGCAAGGCTACCAACCGGCCGAGATCGGACTGTTCGGTTTCTCGCAGGGGTGCCTGATGACGCTGGAGTGGGGCACGCGCAGTGCCCTCTCGCTGGGCGCCTACGTGGGCGTGTCGGGCTACTGTCTCGACCCGACGACCTTGCTTGCCGAACGCAGTCCGTCCTGTACCGCGGAGTCCTGGTTGATCACGCACGGGCGGCACGACGGGACACTCGACTACGAGACGACAAGGCGGCAGATCGCCGAACTCAGCCGAGGCGGCTTTGCGCCGAGGTTTGAAACCTACGACAAGGGGCACACCATCGACCCGGAGCGCGAACTGCCCGTGCTGCGGAGCTTCATCGCCGAACGGCTGGGAGTGCGGTAGACAATCGCCGGTGCTGTTCTACGATAGACATTCCACGTGGCCGAACTTTTGTCCAGAATCTGTTTCACGATCCTGCGGTGCTCTCCGGCGGCGGGGACCGGCGCTTGCGACGACGGTGCGACCGCGACGGTGCCAATGGCCCGGCGGTCAACGGTGGAGCGTTGATGCGGCGGAGTCCGAAGGTTCTGCACGATCCGCTGCTGTCGGTGGTCATGCCGGTCTACAACGAGGCGGCCACCATCGAGACGATCATCCCGCGTGTGCTGGCGGTACCGCTTCGCGTGCAGCTCATCGTGGTCGACGATGGTTCGACCGACGGCACGCGTGAGGCACTCGAACGACTGCGGGAGCAGCACGGTTTCACCCTCCTCCTGCAACCGCGCAACCAGGGCAAAGGCGCTGCGCTTCGACGGGGCTTCTCGGAAGCGCGTGGCGATCTGCTGGTCATCCAGGACGCCGACCTGGAGTATTCCCCCGAGGAGTTTCCGGCGCTCATCGAGCTGATCTGTGACGGCAGGGCGGACGTGGTGTACGGGTCGCGCTTCCTGGGACGGCACCGTGTGTTCCTGTTCACCCACTATCTGGGCAACCGCTTCCTCATGCTGGTGACCAACATTCTGTACAACACCATGTTGAGTGACATGGAGACCTGCTACAAGGTCATGCGGATCGACGTGGTGCGATCGATGTCGTTGCGTTCCGATGGGTTCGGGGTCGAGCCGGAGCTGACGGCCAAGATCTTCAAGCGCGGCTACCGCGTGTACGAAGTGCCGATCACCTACGGCGGCCGAGGGTACGACGAAGGCAAGAAGATCGGCTGGCGTGACGGCGTCGTGGCGCTCTGGGTGTTGCTGCGATACCGGTTCAGCGAGTGAGTGCCTTCGTCGTGAGGACCGGGAACCACGCGTGGTAGCGCCCGATAATCGAGACGCGGGCGGGACGGATCAGGTGCGTCTTGCCGGCGTCCTGCTGCTGGGAACGCTCGTCGTCCTCGGACTCTTCGCGTCGGCGCACGCGACGCGGCCCACACTGACCCTGGACCTCCGGGGTGATTCGCGGGCAAGCCTGCGCGATGTCTACGCGGCCGAGCATCTGGACGGTCTCTCCTGGGTGTGGACGCACCCGCGCGCCGAGGTGTCGCTCCCGAATCTCGACCGTGGCGTCGCCTGGCAGTGGAGCAGCCGTGTGCTCTTGCACCGCCCAGCTGACATCGGACCGACGGTCCTGCGCATCACGGTCGACGATGTCGTGGCGTTCGAAGGGGAGGTCGTACACGATTCCCGGATCGTGTTCGCCATTCCGGAGGCACGAGGCCTGACGGGCGCGGTGCTGACGTTCGACACGACGCCAACCTTCGTACCTGGTCCTGAGGACTCGCGCGAGCTTGGTGTTGCCCTTGCGCTGGTGTCGCTGAGCACCGAGCGAGGCGGCGCTCCAGAGACGGGCGCGCTCTTCTACAGTCTGCTCGCGATGGGTGCGCTCGGGGTCGCCTTCGTTGCCCAGCGCGGGGATACTCGCAGGTCTGCTTGCGGCCGCCATCGGGCACGCGTGGCTCCTCATGCGCGATATGACGGTGCATGCGTCGTATCCGTCCGCCGCGGTGAGCATCGCCGCCGGAAGCTGGCTCGGCATCGTCGTGCTTGCGCGCGTCATTGACGCCCTTCCCGCCACGCTCTCACGGATCCTGCCAGAGGCGACGACCCGTGAGTGGTCTCGCGCGGGGCTGGTGCCGGCGCACCTGTACACGCGGGCCATCGGCTGGATTCCCGAATCGGTGCGCTCACCGACACGACGCCTGCTCACAGCTGCTGCCTACGTCCTGCCGGTGCTGTTGGCCATCAACGCGGTCGGCTTCTGGGGCCGCGGTGTCATCGACGAAGAAGCGATGTTCTTCGTCCTGAACTACCTGGCCGATCGCCCGCTCATCGCGACGATCTTCGATCCTCTGCTGAACGACTGGGGCGCGTATCAGGCCCGCGAGCTGAGTTACGTGTTCGACCTGATCGATGCACGCGTGTTCGCGTGGCTGCTCGACCGCGGCGTGCTCCTCTTCATTCCGCTGACCGGTGTCGTGGGACTGATCGCCGTCGGGGCCGTCCATGTGTGGGGCAGCAGGAAGGTGCTGCGGCTGGACGGCGTGACGGCCAGCCTGCTGTGTGCGCTCTTTCTCAGCTGCATCGTCACCCAGGCGTCGACGGCGATCTTCTATCGGTCGTCGAAGATCGTGCTCGGCATCGCCTTGCTGGCGTTCCTGTTTCACCTGACCGCACTCGTGCGCTCGACCAGCGAGACGCGCCGACCCCCTTGGGGCCAGCTTGCGGCCCTGTTCCTGCTCGGGCTCGTCATGTCGATCGTTGACCGACAAGGGTTCTTCTATCTGGCCTGCTCGACCGGCATCGTGACCGCCCTGTGGTTGGCGACGCATCTGCGTGGCGTTGCGGCGCGCACCCATCACGTGAGCATCATCGCCACCAGCGTGGTGGCGCTTGTCGCCGCGACCCTCTATAACCGCGTCATCGCGCCTGCGGTGATTCGCTTCGAGAACGGATACACGCCGGGCTTCGAGTACCAGCAACTGGATTTCGCCGGCCTCCTCGACTGGACGCTCGTGAACCAGGCCTGGACGATGTTTCAGGCGCAAACGAGTTTCTTCTTCGGCAACCTACCGTTCGCGCTGGTGGGCGCCGTGGCCGCGATGGGATTGGTGGCGAGCATCTGGCGTTCGCGCATGAACAGCCGGGATGGCAGGATGACGGCCACCACGCTACTGACGGGCGACGGATTCCTGGTCACGCTCGGCGCGTCCTGCGCCCTCTTTATTCTCCTGGGGTTGATGATTCTCAGACATCCACCGGTCTACACCATTCCGGACCATGCCTTCTGGTACTACACGCTGACGATGCATGTCGTGTTTCTGTTTGGCCTCAGCCTGGCCATCTCCGCCCTGGGTAGATCGGGTCGTCACCGATTCACGATGGTGGTCCGTGCGCTACTGGTGGCGATGGTCGTCGGCAACGTCGCTCACTACACGGAGCAGCGGCGTACGATGATCGACTCGGGGCGTTGGTTCCAGACGCAATTCGACCGCTCCCGACGACTGATGGTCGGGTACGATGCCGCCGCGGACCGCGACACACTCGCCCTGGACCCGACGAGTCGTGGGCCCTACCTCGCCGAAGTGGACCAGGACGAAGAACACTTCCTCGAGCGGGTCCAGAGCGCCTATGCCACGCTGGTCGGACGGTGATCGCCGGCCTGGAGACATGTCCATGCCATTGAAGACGACAGGACGGCGCGGCACAATGGTCAGCATGGTAGGCGGAAGATGAAAGGCATGGCCTCGGTGCTCCGGTTGCTCGGCCCGCTGTCCCGGCTGCGGTCGCGGCAGCTCGCCGCCATCGCGGCCGTCCTCTTCCTGGGCGACCTCTTTATCCCCGATCCGCTGCCCCTGCTGGACGAGGGCGTGCTCGGGTTGCTCGCGCTCTGGCTGTCGCGCCGGGAAGGATCACAGGGCCCGGTCAGCAGACGCGCCGGAACCGAAGGTAGATGAGGCCACCCACGATGACGAGGAAGTTGACGGTGGTCACCGACCACTGCATGAACGTCGAATAGGCCTCCCGGCCCATGACGTCGTAGAGGGCCAGGGCGACAATCGCGAAGTTCACGACCAGGACGCCCTGCACGACGACCGGAAACGCGCGCAGGTGGTGGACGAGTAGCGCCGTGGCCAGCAGCGACATGGGGAAGGTGTAGTCCCAGCCGAGGGGCGAGACGAGCGGAATCAGCGTGAGGACAAGCGCAGACTCGAGCACCGGCGATTTCGTCCGGCCCTCACCCTTGATCACGACGGCCAGCGTGAGCAGGGCCAGCACGCCGAGCACGAGGCCCGTCAGCGGCAGCGCGTGGGTCGGGTCTCCGGTCCATTTCGTGAAAAAGGCGATCACCGAGACGTTGTCGTTGCTTCCCAGCAGCTCCGGAGTGGAGGCCGAGAGGGTGCCGGCCCACTGGCGCAGCACGTCCGCGTTCCCGGCCACGCCGTAGAAGATTGTGGGAATCACGAGCGCCCCCAGCAGCACGCCGAGACCGGCGGCCGCGCTGGTCCAGCGTCGCGTGACGATGAAATAGAGAAAGAGCAGGGCCGCGTACGGCTTGAGCGCCGTGGCCAGTCCCGCCAGTGCACCGGCGACGAGTGCCTGACGGATGCCCGGTCGCGTCAGCGCGAGAGCGGCCAGCATCATGATCAGCGTGACCAGGATGTTGATCTGCCCCAGACGCAACTCGTGCAGGAAGTACTTGGCCAGGATCAGCGCCGGCACGATCGACAGGTAGCGCGCGCCACGGTCCGAGACGAGACGGGCGGCCAGCCCGCACATCGCCAGCATGGCGACGATCGAGAGTCCGAACCAGGCGGGTTTGGCGACCTCGAGCGGCAGGGCGGCGAAGGGGAGGTAGAGGATGGCGGAGAACGGGAGGTACTTGAACATGTAGTGCCCGTCCCCGGTCTGGTAGAGCGTCTCCCCGGCCGCCAGGCGCTGCCCGGCCTGGTGACCGACCGCGAAGTCCGCCATGCCGTCGCGGATTCTCGCCATGTAGACGGCGGCAAGCAGCAGCACGATCAGACCGATCGTCAACCGGCGCTTCGTTGGTGGCGTCATGGCGACACGAGCCGCATCCCGCTCTTCACGGCGTGGGCTGCGAGGCGGATGTACCTGTGAAGAGGAAGCGCTGCACGCGCTTACCTTCGGTTTCCGCGATGTAGAGGTTACCCATCGAATCAACCGCGACCGCTTCCGCTCGATAGAACTGTCCCGCGTACCGGCCCTGGCGGCCGAACCGGCCGAGGATGCGCAGCGAGTCGCGGTCGAGGATCCAGAGGTGATTGTTGGCGCCGTCGGGCACGTAGAGGAAGCGCTGCTCGGGATCTGCCGAGAGGCCCACGTCGAACGCGGATCCGCTTGCCAGCGTCCGGCGGTCGATGAAGCCTTCTCCGAGGAACGAGCCATCGGACCGGAACGCCTGGACACGGTTGTTCACGCGGTCGGCGACGTACACCGTGCCGTCGCGAGCCACTGTCAACCCGTGCAGGAGATTGAACTGCGGCGGCCCCGGTCCCTCCGACACGATCGGACGCGGCGCCTGGTCGTCCGGGCGATTCCCGTACGCTCCCCAGTGCCGCTTGTATGCGCCTGTGCTGGCGTCGAACACCACGATCCGACGGTTCGCGTAGCCGTCGGCGACGAACACCTCATCGGTGCGTGGGTCCACGTGGACGTTGCTCGGCCTGTTGAGGTTCTCCGTGTCGTTGCTGCCCGCCGTCGTGCCCTTCCGGCCGATCTGCAGGACGAAGTCTCCGGTCCGGGTAAATTTCAGGATGTAGGTGTCCTCCGGTCCGTTGCCGCCGACCCAGACAGCGCCGGTGGCATCGACGTGGATGCCGTGCTCGCTGTCCGGCCAGTCGTATCCAGCACCTGGACCGCCCCAGGCCTGGATGAACCGGCCGTCGGGATCGAACTCCATCACCGGCGGCGCGGGGCGGCAGCAGTCCGCCGTGGGAGGGTCGGTCGTCAGAAAGATCTCGTCGTCTGCGAGTGTGCCCGGCCGCTGCAGGATCCACACGTGGTCGCGGGAATCAACGGACACGCCGGAGAACTCACCGAACGCCCAGTCGTTCGGGAGGGGCATGGGCCAGGCGGGGTCCACCTCGAATACCGGGAGCTCGGTCTCCTGGGCCTGGCCAGCGCCGGGTCCAGCAACCAGGAGCGCCAGCGTCATCGCGATCGCGGCTGGTGAGAGGGGGCGCGTCATGGTGGTCCTCCAGAGAGTGATCGCAGGGTCCGACCAGCGAGGCTAGAGAAGAGACGAGGCTCTGTCAAATCGACGGCATCTGACCCAGGCTGCTGCCACTGTTGCGTGTGCGCTGCAGCCGGCGTATTGTCTCCTGTATACCAGGAGGGTCGAGATGAGTCGTATACGCACCGCTCTGTTCACCGTGTCCGCGTGCGCGCTGTTGACGTTCGCGGCGTGTGCGGGGGAAGACCCGGGCGCCTCCGCGTCTGACTCGGCGATGTCCGATGGCGCGGCGGTGGCCTTCACGGGAGGCCGCGTGATCGACGGGACCGGTGCCGCGCCGATCGAGGACGCGACGCTGGTGATCAGGGACGGTCTCGTGCTGGCGGTCGGGCCGGCGGCGTCCGTCCAGATCCCCGAGGGAGCCACCCGCGTCGATGTCTCGGGGAAGACGATCACGCCTGGACTCATCAACGCCCACGCGCATGTCGGTTTCAGTAGCGAGAATCCGAGCCCGCCCGCGGAACAGATCATGGCGCAGCTCAAGCTGTACGCCGACTACGGGATCACGACGGTCTACGCGCTGGGCAGCGACGGCGTGGAAGCGATCAAGGTGCGGGACGCGCAGGAGCAGGCGCCGGGCGACGGCGCGCGGCTCTACACATCCGGTCCGGGCGTCACGGCGACGACGCCTGAAGAAGGGCGCCAGAAAGTCCGCGCCGTCGCGGACCAGCGGGTCAACATGGTCAAGACGCGCCTCGACCTCGAAGAAGGCTCGAGCGACCGCCAGCCCCCGGAGGTGTATCAGGCGATCATCGACGAGGCCCACAGCCGCGGGCTCAGGGTGGCCGTTCACATGTTCTATCTGGAGGATGCGAAGAATCTCGTCGAGGCGGGCGCCGACATCCTTGCGCACAGCATTCGTGACGTGGACGTCGACCAGGCGTTCATCGACGAGCTGACGGAGAAGGACATCGGCTACATCGCGACGCTGACTCGCGACCTCTCGGTCTTCGTCTACGAGACGACCCCGGCCTTCTTTGACGATCCGTTCTTTCTCAAACACATCGATGCCTACCGCGACCAGATGACGCAGGTCAGCGATCCGGCGCTGATGGAGCGGACGCTGCGCGATACGGCCCCGCGCGGTGCGCAGGAGATCAAGGTCGCCCTCGAACAGGCCAACCGCAACCTGAAGCTGCTCGTCGATGGCGGCGCCCCGGTCGCGTTCGGGACCGACACCGGCGCGTCGATCGGCCGCTGGCAGGGTTACTTCGAGCACACAGAGATGGCGTTGATGGCGGAAGCCGGGTTGACGCCGATGCAGATTCTGGTGACCGCCACCAGCGGCGCCGCGAAGGTGATGCGGATCGACGATCGGCTTGGCACGCTGGAGCCCGGCAAGGCGGCGGATCTGCTCGTGGTGACCGCCAATCCGCTGACCGACATCCGGAACATGCGGACGATCGAGTCGGTGTGGATCGCCGGTCAGCAACAGGCGACCGCCGAGACGAACTGACGTCGCCCCTGGGGGGGGATGTCGCGATTCGACGCCGAAGCCTGCCGGTTACCGCCGCGACGCGGCCCCCGCCAGCATCGCCGCGAGGCGCACGGCGTGAGCGAGGGCGCCGGGGTCGGCCTTCCCCTGGCCGAGAATATCGAACGCGGTACCGTGCGCGGGCGTCGTGAAGACCGTCTTGAGCCCCGCGGTGACGGTCACCCCCTTGTTGAAGCCCAGCAGCTTGGTCGCGATCTGCCCCTGGTCGTGGTACATCATCACGACGCCATCGAAGTCGCCGCGTTTGGCCTTGATGAAGATCGTGTCGGACGAGATCGGGCCTGTCGCGTCGATCCCCTCCGCGCGCAGTGTCTCGACGGTTGGACGGATCGTCGTGATCTCCTCGTCGCCGAACAATCCGTTCTCGCCGCAATGCGGGTTCAACGCGGCCACTCCGATGCGCGGATGCTCGTGCCCCATGTCGCGAAGTGTCGCGTGAGCCAGACGCAGCGCCAGCCCGATCCGCTCCGGCGTGATCATGTCGAGGGCCGCGCGGAGCGCGACGTGCGAGGTGACCCGAAACGTCGCGAACTCCGGAATGACGTTCATCTCCCCGAAGAAGCCGGTGTGGCCGGTGAGGTGCGCGAACATCTGGTGCTCATCGGTAAAATGCCAGCCGCCGCTGTGGAGCGCGGCCTTGTTGAGCGGCGCGAAACAGATGCCGTCAAGCTGTCCATCGAGCGCGAGGTCGATCATGTACTTGAGCGTGTCGCCGCACGCGCGCCCGGACTCCGGGGACACCTCGCCGCGCGCCACCGAGGCGGGATCCAGGTTGGCGAGGTCGATCACGGGGATGTGGTCGGCAGACCACGCCACCTGGTCCAGCCGCGGATAGATCTGATAGGGGACGCTGATGCCGGCGTCGCGCATGCCCAGTTCCAGCACGCGGGCATCGCCGACGACCGCAAGGCGAGCCGGCGGAGCGTCGTCGCCGGCGGCCAGTGCCGTCGACAGGAGTTTCACGGCGATCTCCGGCCCGATGCCCGTCGCGTCGCCGAGCATGAGGCCGACCAGGGGTTGCGCGTGCATGTCCGGCGCCATCTTATCCCGTCGCGTTCTCCCGTCTCGCTTGCCCGGACGCGCTGATGCATGTAGCCTTACGCGCACCTGACGATGACCAACGATACACGCGCCACGGCTGCAGTCATTGAGTTCATCACTCAATGGAATCTCGATCGCTTTCCTCCGGAAGCGGTGTCACTCGCCAAGCAGAGCGTCATTGACGGGCTCGGCGTCATCCTCGCGGGCTCCACGGCGCACGGCACGGCGATCGTCAGAGAGTACGCCGAAGCGGGCGGCGAGGCGGGCGAATCGACGGTGCTCGGCGCCGGCTCGTTCTCGTGCCGCGCGTCCTCGGCCGCCCTGGTCAATGCGACCGCCGGCCACGCGCTGGACTTCGACGACACGCAGCTGTCGTCGTCGCCGGATCGCATCTTCGGACTGCTCACGCATCCGACGATTCCGCCGCTGGCGGCGGGCCTGGCGATCGGCGAACGCCTCGGCGTTTCCGGCCGGCAATTGCTCGAGGCCTATCTCATCGGCGTCGAGGTCGAATGCAAGATGGTGGAGGCCATCAACCCGACCCACTACGAGAACGGCTTCCACACATCCGGCACCTTCGGCACCTTCGCTGCAATGGCGTGCGCGGCCAAGCTCCTCGATCTGAACGCCGGGACGCTCGCCCACGCGCTGGCAATGGCCTCGAGCATGAGCTCCGGCATCCGACTGAACTTCGGCACGATGACGAAACCGCTGCACGTGGGGCGCGCCGCGCAGAACGGCGTGATGGCCGCGGAACTGGCAGCGCTCGGGCACACCGGTGGCGCCGATGCGCTGGAAAGCCCGTGGGGGTTCTTCCGTGTCTTCACGATGGGCGCAGGCTGGGACCCGAGCCGACTGGTCGGCGTGCTGGGCAACCCGCCGAGCATCGTCTCGCCGGGCGTGTCGCTGAAGCCGTACCCGTGCGGCAGCCTCGGCCACCCGAGCATGGACGCGATGCTGAAGCTGGTCACGACGCACGACGTCAAGCCGGAGCAGGTGCAAGCCGTTCGCTTCCGCGCCGGTTCCAACATCCTCAATCCGTTGCGCTATCCGACGGCGGACAGCGAACTCGAGGCCAAGTTCTGCCCCGCGTTCATGATGGCGAGTCTCGTGCTGCGGCGGAAGGCCGGTATCCACGAGTTCACCGACGAGTTCGTCAGGAGCGCGCCGGTGCGGGAGATGATGAAGAAGGTCACCACTGTTCGCGACGCCGAGATCGAGGCGCGTGGCTTCGACAGGATGCGCAGCATCATCGAGGTGGATTTGACCGACGGACGCACGCTGGTCGAGGAGGCTGACGAGCGTTACCGCGGCGGCCCCGAGAAACCCTTCACGCGGGAGGAACTGCACGGGAAGTTCACCGACTGCGCCAGCCTGGTACTGCGGCCGGAGGCGATCGCCGACACACTCGAACGGCTTGAATCGCTCGAGCAGGTAAAGAATATTCGAGACGTGATCGGAGTCGTGACCGCCGGCACGCTCCCCGGCGCGTCCTCGGCGGCGTCGAACTAGGTTGGTGTAATCGAGCCTCCGGCCTGACCCATGGACCTCGCCTGGATCTCTGTCGGCGCCCTGGCCATCGCCGTGACCCTCAGCATGGTGACGACGCTCAACGTGGGCGTGGTCTGCATGGCGTTCGCCTGGATCGTGGGCGTCCAGCTTGGCGGAATGTCCACCGGCACCATCCTCGAAGGGTTTCCGACCTCGCTCTTCCTGACGCTGGTCGGCGTGACGCTGTTTTTCAGCATGGCCCGTGGCAACGGCACGCTCGTGCGGGTGACGGAACGTGCCGTGCGCCTGTGTCGGGGCCACGCAGGGGTGCTCCCGATCGTCTTCTTCTTTCTCGCATTCGCGATGTCGACGATCGGGCCTGGCGCAATCGGGGCAGCGGCGCTGCTGGCGCCTCCTGCCATGGCTGTCGCCGCCCGCACCAAGGGGTCGCTGTTTCTCATGGCGGTCATGATCGGGAACGGCGCGCTCGCAGGCAGCCTGTCGCCGTTCTCGCCGACCGGGGTTGTGGCCAACGGTGTCATGGTGCGGATGGGCTATCCGGGGCTCGAGTGGCAGATCTTCTACAACAACATCATCGGCCACACGGTGGTCGCATTCGGCGGGTTCGTCCTCCTTGGCGGCCTTCGGCTCTTTCGCGGCGGGCAGAGCGGCGCCGCCACGACCGATGGACCGACCCAGCCGCTCGAGGCGCGCCACTGGCTGACGCTCGGGCTCATTGCGACACTCCTCGTGCTGGTGATCGGCCTGCGGTTCGACGTGGGGATGACGGCCATGACCGGGGCCGCGATCCTCTCGTTCAGCCGCGCGGCCGACGAGAAGGAGGCGATCCGCGGCATGCCCTGGGGCGTGATGCTGATGGTGAGCGGCGTCACGGTGCTCATCACGCTGATGGAGAGGAACCAGGGGCTGGAGCTGTTCACCGATCTCCTTGTACGTCTGTCGACGCCGGAGTCGGTGACCGCCGTGGTGGCCTTCGTCACCGGCGTGGTTTCGGTGTACAGCAGTACCTCGGGTGTCGTGTTGCCCGCGTTCCTCCCGACCGTCCCGGGGCTGGTCGAGCGACTGGGCGGGGTCGACGCGATCGCCGTCGCGTCGGCGATGAATCTCGGCTCGCACCTGGTCGATCTGTCGCCGCTGTCCACGACAGGCGCGCTGTGCATGGCCGGCATACCGGCCGGTGTCGACCCTCAGGGGCTGTTCAACAAGCTGCTGGCGTGGGGTCTCTCGATGACCGTCGTCGGCGCGCTGATCTGCTGGTTGATGTTCGGGTGAGTCCAGGCCGATTCTGAGCCGAGGAGCAGTCGGCGGGAGGCCTACTCGCCGACCCGACGTCGGGCCTGGATTATATTAGCCTTCGCCTATCGCGCGACGCGCTGGGCGGGGCTGAAGGAGAGTGTATGTTCGCAAGAGTTGTAGTGCTCGTCGCGGCGGTCGTGGCGACGGGGCTGACCGTTGGCGCCCAGTCGCATCCGACGATCCGGCCGGTGCCGGGAGACGTCAACAGCGTCCTGTTCGAAGTCGCGAATTCCATGGGAATGCTCCGGACGCTGGAGTACGAGGACCTGATCGTCACGCAGGAACTCTGGGCCACCGGATCGATCACGATCAACGGCCAGACGTCCCAGCTCACCGACTATCGCCAGAGCGTGAACTACCGTGTGCCCGGATTGCGGGAAGACCTGTCGTTCGCCGGCACCAGCGGTCCGACTCGTCGGATCCAGGTCGTCGCGGAGTCGTTCGCCTGGGACGAAACGGAGCGCGGCATGGGCGCGACGCCGGCACCGCAGGCCGTCAGGCAGCGGATCGTCCAGTTGTGGACCACGCCGATGGGGATCTACAAGGCGGCCACGCTGGCAGGCACCCAGGCCACCGTGGAGACCAGCGGCACCAGCACGATCCTGACGTTTCCGCTGCCGGCGCCGGTCAGCGATGTCACGGTGCGCGCGACGCTGAGCACCGACAGCGCGCACATGGTTGAACCGCACGAACTGGAGTTCCCCGGGATCGTCGGAACCTATATCGTGCGGGTCGAGACGGTCGGCGGTGTCGTCAGCGACACCACGTACGCGGAGTACGGAGAGTGGAACTGGGACGACTATCGGTCGGACGTGATGTTGCCGCGACGTATCGTGCAGCGGCGCGCGGACGGCACCGTGCTGGACCTCACGATTCGCGAGACGAATACGTACAATCCGTATGTCGTCATGCCGATTCCGGAGGCGGTGAGAGCGGCTACGAATCCCTAGCTTGCCGACTGCGGTGAGGGCGGGGCGGAGTCCTGGCGGAATGAAGCCAGGAGAGTAAACAGTCGACGAAGACGCGCACGGGTCGTGCGCGAATCTCAGGAGGGTGCGATGCGGTTGAAAGCTTTCGCGGCGACGTTGGCGGTTGTAGGCGCGGGGGTAGTTTGCGCGATGCTCGCGCTTCCAGCAACGGTCACCGCGCATCACGCGATCCAGGCGGAGTTTGACACCAACCGGACCGAGGAAATCACTGGCGTCCTGACGCGGTTCGCCATGATCAACCCCCACGTGCGGTGGTACTTCGAGGAGACCATCCCTGATGCCGCCCCTGGAGCTCCGCCAGTGCTCTGGGAGTTCACGGCGTCTGGCCCAGGTGCCATGCGGGATGCGGGCCTGGCCAGAATCTTCGAACCGGGCGAGACGTACCACGTGACGTTCGCGCCCGCCAATAGCGGCGCGAACGTCGGGCGCCTGCGTACCCTGACCTTCCCGAACGGCCGGACGGTCACGTTGTTCCATCAGGATCCGACACAGGTCGACGTGAAGGTGGACTAGTGAGGTTCCAGGCCACCGTCACCTCACTCGAAAGGGGAACACGACCATGACGTACCGACTCTCAACCAGCATGACCGTCGCGTTGGCACTGGCCGCCGTGGCGTGGCTGGGCGTGGCTGGGCCGACGCCGCTTGACGCGCAGTCGACGCCGCGCACGGCGGACGGACAGCCCGATCTGTCCGGCACGTGGAACGGAGGTCGCGGAGGCGGGGGAGGGCGCGACTACACGCCTGACGAGGCGGGGAACATCTCGTCACTCAGCGCTTTTCGCCCGTGTCACCCCGGACAGGAATGCCGCGAGGCCGTGAACTCCGAGCGCGACTCGGGTCTGGAGCAACGAGTCGCCGGAGAGCACTACAACGTCCCTCTCTACAAGCCGGAGTACTGGGACCGGGTTCAGAATCTGGACGTGAACGGGAACCGGTTGGATCTGAGCGGCCATTGTTATCCGCGGGGTGTGCCCCGTATGGGCGCCCCGGACAAGATCATGCAGGATGAGACGTCGGTGGTGTTTCTCTATCAGCGCATGAATCGGTTCCGCGTGATCCCGACTGACGGTCGTCCACACGATCCCGTTCGTGCGCAGGATGTGCAGTGGGACGGAGAGCCGTCAGGGCACTGGGAGGGCGACACGCTGGTGATCGAGAGCGTCGGTTTCACGAACGAAAGCTGGCTCGGTTGGCCCGGCTATTTCCACACGTTCGACATGCGGGTCGTGGAAACCGTGAGGCGCGAGGGCAACACGCTCATCTGGCAGGCCACCGTTCACGATCCGGACGTGCTGACGGAGCCGTGGGTGATGGAGCCGGTCAGGAAACAACTCAACACGGATCCACTGGCGCGGCTGGTCGAGGATCCTCCCTGTGACGAGCAGGACATGGAGCACATGGCGACCCGGGAGCGTGGCTGATCAAGCGCAGCCCGCCCAATGGTCGTGTCATATCTACCGCCCCGAGTACAGCCGATGATCCGGCTGGCTCGGGGCGTCTTCCAGGCGGCAGTCCGGTTCTCAGCGCCTCCCGAATGACACCCGCAAGAACAGCAGAACAGCAGTGATGAGCCTTTACAGGGGGATGCGATGAGGCGTGGAGGAGTGAGTGCGATCCGTTGCGTGATGGCGACGATGGTCGCGCTATATCTGGGTACCGTCGGCGTCGTCCTCGCCGCCAGGCAAGCCCCAACAGAGCCGACCCCGGAGATCTCCGAGAACGTGTTCAAGGACGTGCAGGTCCTCAAGGGCATGCCGGTGGACGAGTTCCTGGACGCGATGGGCATGTTTGCCAACGCGCTCGGCTACGACTGCGTGAGCTGCCATTCTCCGGAGATCGCCAACGTGTCCACGTTCGATGCGTTCGCCATCCCGACGCCGCTGATCCAGCGGGCGCGCCAGATGGTCGTGATGATGAACACGATCAACAGGACGTACTTCGGCGGAGAGCAGCGCGTCACCTGTTTCACGTGCCACACCAGTGACAACAAGCCGGATACCGTGGCGAGCCTCGACCTGCAGTACGGTCCGCTGGTCGATGACCCGTACGAGATCGAGTTCTTTCCCGCGTTCATCGCTCCGCCGGCGGACGAGATCTTCGCTGCGTACTTCGAGGCGCTGGGCGGGGTGGACCGGTTGGCAAGCGTCACAAGCTTTCTCGCGACCGGAACCTACGCGGGATACGACACCGGGCAAGAGGATGTCTCGATGGAGATCCTCGCCAAGGCTCCGAACAAGCGCAGCATCGTGGCCCAGGGGCCTCAGGGCCTCAGCGTCTGGAAGACCGACGGCGTCGGCGCCTGGAAGATGCAGCCGAGCACGCCGCTTCCGGTGGTTCCCATGACGGGTGGCAACCTGGTCGGTGCACGGGTCGACGCGATGATGTCGTTTCCAACGGGGATCCAGGCCGCGTATGCAGACTGGCAGGTGGGCTTTGGCGAGATCGACGGCCGACGGATGACCGTGGCCCACGGAACCAAGGAAGGCGAGACACCGCTTGCCCTGTACTTCGACGAGTCCGGACTCCTCGCTCGACTGATTCGCTGGAACGTGACCGGCGTGGGCCCGGTGCCGACACGACTGGATTTCGCCGACTATCGCGAGGTTGCCGGCGTCGGGGTGCAGATGCCGTTCAGCTGGACGATCACCTGGACGGGTGGAGAAGTCAGAATCGCGCTCACCGACGTGCAGGCCAACGTCGAGATCGATGATGCGCAGTTCGCGAGACCGGTTCCGGCCCAGTAGCGCCACGCGCCAGGTATCGCCCGGTTCCGCACACCGGCGTCGTCAGCAGACACGGCCAGCGCGCTCAGAGGGCACAGAGGGCACAGCGCGCACGCCCGGTAGGCACGGACAGCAGGGGGAGTTATGAATCGGCAGTCACTGACACTGACCTCAACGGTGTTGTCGCTCGCGGCAGCCACACTGCTCTTCGCGTCGCCGGCGACGGCCGCCACGCCCTGCGAGGCGCTGACCGAACTGTCGCTGCCTCACGGCACCGTGGACGCCGCGGAGGTTATCGCGGCGGGAGCATTCACGCCGCCCGGTGGGGCGGGGAACGCGGCGCAGGAGTACGCCGCGCTGCCGGCGTTCTGCCGGCTCATGCTGACCAGCAGGCCCACCAGTGATTCAGATATCAAGATCGAGGTCTGGCTGCCGGCTGCCGGATGGAATGGCCGCTTCCAGGCCATCGGCCAGGGAGGCATGGCCGGGTCGATCCCCTATCGCGCCATGGTCCCCGCGCTGGTCGCGGGGTACGCCACGGCGGGCACCGACACAGGGCACGTCGGCAACAACGCCGATTTCATGCCGCAGTACCCGGAGAAGCTGGTCGACTTTGCGTACCGGGCCATGCACGAGATGGCCGTGACGAGCAAGCTCGTGATCGCCGAGCACTTCGACAGGGCGCCTCAGTGGTCGTATTTCAATGGGTGTTCCGGTGGCGGTCGCCACGGCCTGACCAGCGCGCAGCGCTTTCCGGACGACTTCAACGGGATCGTGGCCGGTGCGTCCTCGTGGAACTCGATGGTCATGGACGCGGCTCGCGTGGGCATCAACCGCCTCGTGAATCGCACGTCCACCAGCACCATCCCCGCCAGCAAGTACCCCATGATTCATGAGTCGGTGCTGAATGCGTGCGACGCGCGCGATGGGGTGCAGGACGGTGTCATCGAGAACCCGACCGCGTGTACGTTCGACTACGCGACGCTGCAGTGTGGCGGAGCCGACGCGCCCTCCTGCCTGACGCCTGCCGAGGTCCAGTCGGCGAAAGCATTGACCTCGTCGCTGCGGCACCCGGTCACCGGCGAGGTGTTGTTTGAAGGACACCTGTGGCCCGGTTCCGAACTGGAGTGGGACACGCTAGGCGGACCCGAACCGCTCGGAAACGCGCTTCGCCGGATCAAGAACATCACGTACGGCGATCCGGACTGGGATCCCGTTGACTTCGACACGGCGACCGACGTGGCGCTGGCGGACGCGGTTGATGGTGGTCTGCTGGGATCGAAGAACTTCGATCTGACGCCGTACTTCGATCGAGGCGGCAAGCTGATCATGTGGCACGGGTGGGCCGACCCGCAGGTCACGCCGCAGAACAGCGTCATCTTTCACGAGAATGTCCTGAGGACCGTGGGCGAGTCAGCGAGGGAGTCGATCGAGCTGTTCATGCTGCCGGGCGTGTCGCACTGCGACGGCGGACCCGGACCTGACACGTTCGATCGGATGGCGGCGCTGGAGGG
>JAQBVV010000057.1 GCA_027622905.1 Acidobacteriota bacterium | reverse complement strand
CCTCGACTATCGGGAGATCCGGCAGGAACGGAAGCGGCAGATGTCATTCGAGGAGATCTTCTGTCAGGAGGATTTCATTTCCCCGTGCGCGGCATTCGTAAGGACTGATGCGCTGAAAGAGGACGGGGTGCTGCGGTCCGACTTGCGATCCTTCTTCGATACGATCGGAGACTTTGGCCTGTGGGTGTGCGTCGGGGGGCGCTATCCGCTCACGTATGTACCTGGTTTCATCGCCGATTTCATGGTCCACGGCGGCGAGATCAGCCACGGGCTTCCGCACTGTCAGGCCTATATCAGGGAGTGCGAAGGGGCCATCGAGGCTTTTCGAAGCGACGCGTATACTCCTCAGGAGCTTGCGGCTCTCAAGAACAGGGCGCTCGCCAGGCTGTATCTCAACTACAGTAGTGCTCTTGCGGCGAGGCACTTTTCCGCGCCTCTTGAGTTGGCCTGGCGAGGCATCAGAAGACAGCCGGGTCTCATGTTCACCAAGACGTTCCTGGCTGTTGTGCTCAAGGCTGCGAGACTGTCCTGGCTCTTGCCGGTTGGCGCAGACCGAAAGCGCGTGATGCACACGTCGGCGGGCGGCGTTCATTGATCGCCTCTGCGGTCTGCCCGAACATTCTGGTGTCATTGGAATGATCATCAGCCGTACGCCGTTTCGGGTCTCGTTCTTCGGTGGAGGTACCGACTACCCGGCCTGGTATCGCGAGCATGGCGGTGGCGCCGTTCTGGCGACCACCATCGACAAGTATTGCTATCTCAGCGTGCGCGAGCTGCCGCCCTTCTTCGATCATCGCTTTCGCATCGTCTACTCGATCGTCGAGAACGTCAGGGAGATTGACGAGATCAAGCACCCGGCGGCCCGTGCCGTCCTGAGCAGGCTCGGTGTGGCGAAGGGCCTGGAGATTCATCACGATGGCGACCTGCCTGCGCGGTCGGGGCTTGGTTCGAGTTCGGCATTCACGGTCGGCCTGATCAGCGCCATTCGGGCGCTTGAGGGCCACTATTCGTCGAAAGAAAGCCTCGCGAGCGAGGCGATTCACGTCGAGCAATGCATGCTGCGCGAAGCCGTGGGTGTCCAAGATCAGATCAGCACGGCGTTCGGAGGGTTCAACCACATCACGCTTCGCGCGGATGACAGCTTTCAGGTGAACCCGATGATCCTGCCGAACGAACGTTTGAAGGCGCTGCAGGATCACCTGGTGCTGGCGTACACCGGAGTCTCGCGAATTGCAGCGGACGTTGCGCAGTCGCAGCTTGATAACTTGAAGCACCGCGAGACGGAGTTGCGTGCCGTGCGGGACACGGTCGATCAGGCCATCGCGATTCTGACGTCGTCGTCAACGGACCTGGTCGAGTTCGGCAAACTGCTGCACGAGGCGTGGAGGATCAAGCGCACGCTTTCGACACGTGTCTCCACTCCTCTCGTTGATGATCTCTACGATACGGCCATCCGCGCAGGGGCCGTAGGCGGCAAATTGCTGGGCGCGGGAGGCGGCGGTTTCATGTTGCTGTTTGTCAGACCGGACGATCGGTCGCGGGTCGTGGCCGCACTTCGTAATCATATTGTCGTGCCGGTGAAGTTTGAGTCATCGGGGAGTCGAATCGTGGTGTATCAACCGGACGGGCTGTAGGTTCTTGACTGAGACGAATATTCGCTATCGCTACGACGGCGACGGTGTCCCAGGGTTCGAGCCATTCACGGGGAGGCATGCTTCGGCGGAGCTCCTGGACCTGTATCGGTCCATGCTCAGGATTCGGCGGATCGAGGAAGAGATCGGGCGTCGTTACCACGAGGATCAGATGAAGACGCCCATTCATCTGGTGATCGGCCAGGAGGCCACTGCGGTGGGTTGCGCAGGCGCGCTCCGCTTGACAGACCTCCTGTACTCCGGCCATCGCACGCACGGCGCCTATCTGGCCAAGGGAGGGGATCTGAAGGCGATGCTGTGTGAGATGCACTGCAGAGTCAATGGATGCGTCGGCTCCCGTGGTGGCTCGATGCATCTGATCGACAAGCGTGTTGGCATGGCGGGTACGTCGGCGATCGTCGGTGGCGCGGTGCCAATCGCCACGGGGGCCGCGCTGGCGGCCCAGATGAAGGGCGAGGACCGGGTGGTCGTGGTGTTTCTTGGCGATGCGACGACGGAAGAGGGCGTTACCGCGGAGAGTCTCAACTTCGCCGCCTTGAAAAAAGTGCCTGTTATCTTTTTCTGTGAGAACAACTTCTACTCGGTACAGTCTCCGCTCGCGACGCGGCAGCCGAATCGTGATCTTCGGAACTGGGCGGCCGCGCACGAGGTGGCCGCCGTCCGCGTCGATGGCACGAATGTCCTGGCCGTTCACGATGCGGTGGCAACCGCAGTTGCCCTGGCGCGGTCCGGGGGCGGCCCGACGTTTATCGAAGCACCGGTATACCGATTTCGTGCCCACGGTGGTGCCGGTGACGACTCGGCGACCGGCTACCGCGCCGAGGCAGAGCGCGATGCTTGGGAATCGGTATGTCCCATCGCGCAGTTTGGTGACGTCCTCGGGCAATCAGGGCTTCTCGATGACCCCGCTATCAACGCGATGGAGCGAGAGATCAGCACCGAGATCGCCGAGGCATTCGCTTTCGCTCTCGCGAGTCCGAACCCCACCGAGGAAGACTTGTATCAGCACGTATACGCAACGGAAGCGGGGCCTACTGATGCCGTGGGATGAGGGGCTCGTCAACTCGCTCGTCTACGACCAGCCCGACCCTGCCGAGGGGCGGGTGACGAGCTATGTCCAAGCAGTCAACGAAGCGCTGAGTCTGGCGCTGGCGCATGATCCGGGTGTGTTTGTACTCGGCCAGGGGGTCGATGATCCTTCGGCGATGTTCGGCACGACTCGCGGCTTGCAGGAGAAGTTCGGCCGCGACCGGGTATTCGATACGCCGCTGTCCGAGGAGGCGATGATGGGCGTTGCCACCGGGGCGGCCATGAATGGCATGCGGCCGGTCTACATGCACAATCGACCGGATTTCGTGTTGCTTGCGTTCAATCAGCTCATCACGCACGCTGCGAAGTTCCATTACATGGACAATGGCCAGACGAATGTCCCGCTGGTGGTGTGGGCGGCTATTGGCCGGGGATGGGGCTCGGGCGCTCAGCACTCGCAAGCGATTCAAGGACTATTGGTGGGCGTGCCAGGGCTCAAGGTGGTGATGCCGAGCACGCCGTACGACGCGAAGGGACTGCTGCTTTCTGCGATTCTTGACAACAACCCCGTCTGCATTTTCGAGCATCGGTGGTTGATGAAGAAGGACGGGATCGTACCCGAAGGGCTGTATCGCGTGCCGATCGGCAAGGCGGTGTGCAGGCGGCCAGGGAGGGACATTACGATCGTCGGTGCTTCGCACGCGATCGAACTGGCGATGCAAGCCGCGGAGCGCCTCTCTGACGACGGCATCGATGCGGAGATTCTCGATCTTCGAACGATCAAGCCGCTGGATGAAGCGGCGATTCTCGAGTCGTTGCACAAGACCGGGCGGATCCTCGTGGTGGATACGGGGTGGATGAAGGGTGGCGTGTGTGCGGAGGTCGGGTGCGTGGCGGCTGAACGTGGGTTTGCGGATCTGAAAGCGCCGGTTGCGCGAATCGGTTTGCCTGATGTTCCCACCCCGGCCGGCTACACGCTCGAGCAGTTTTACTACCCCGATGCCGCGCGCATCGCGACCGCGGCACTCGATCTCGTGCGCCACGGGAAGGCGCCAGGGCCGGTGTCGTCGCGATGATGTTCTACGACCTGGCAAGCACGACGTGGGGCTCGGAGGAGATCGAGGCGGTCTCTCGCGTACTCGCGGAAGGCCGTTTCACCATGGGCGAGCGTGTACGCGAGTTTGAGCGAGCGTTCGCTGCGCACTTCGGCCTGAAACACGCGGTCATGGTGAACTCGGGCTCCTCGGCTAATCTGGTGGCCGTCGCGTCCCTGTTCTACAAGAAGGATCGTCCCCTCCGCCGAGGTGATGAGGCGATCGTGCCGGCCATTTCATGGGCGACGACATTCCACCCCTTGCAGCAGTACGGTTTAAGGCTGAGGTTTCTGGACGTGGAACTGGACACGCTGAACATGAATGTCTCGCAACTGGAGGCGGCGCTCACGCCCCGACCCCGCCTCGTCGTGGCCGTCAGCATCCTCGGCAATCCGGCGGCGCTGGATGTGATTCGCGACTTCTGCGACCGGCACGGGTTGTATCTGCTTGAGGACAACTGCGAGTCGATGGGTGCGAGTCTGAACGGGAAACCCTGTGGGACGTTCGGCGACGTCAATACGTTCAGCACCTTCTTTTCCCACCATGTCTCAACCATGGAGGGTGGGATGCTGCTGACAGACGATGACGAGTTCGACTATCTGGCGAGGGTGATTCGAAACCACGGGTGGGCGCGCGACATGCCGGGCGCGGCCGATCCTCTGTCACCCGAGGGCTTCCATGAGGCCTATCGATTCGTCATGCCTGGCTACAACGTGCGGCCACTGGAGATCAGCGGCGCGGTCGGCGTGGAGCAATTGAAGAAGCTGGACGGCATGCTTGAGACTCGGCGGGCGAACGCCGCCCACTTCGTGGACCTCTTCGACGGCGACGAGCGATTTATTCTTCAGCGAGAGCACGGGTGTAGCTCGTGGTTCTCGTTCACGATCATTCTCAGTCCGTTGCTTGGTATCGACCGTGCTCGAGTGATGAGGGCGATGCGCGAGGCGGGCATCGGCTTCCGCATGATCACGGGCGGGTGTTTTCCGCGACACGAGGCCGCGCAATTCTTCGACTACGACACGGTTGGGCCGCTGACGAACGCAAACCTTGTTCACGACCACGGGTTCTTCGTTGGAAACCACCCCAGGGACCTGACTCAGGAAATCACCCGACTCCGGGAGGTGCTCGACGAGGCCGCCCGTCCAGCTCTCGTGGAGGGAGTGTCATGACGAACGTGCTGGTGACTGGCGGCTCAGGTTACCTTGGGTCGATACTCGTGCCCGCTCTGCTTGAGCGGGACTTCGCTGTCACGGTGGTCGACAATTTCATGTACGGCCAGGACAGCCTGGCGGCCGTGTGTTACCACCCGAAGTTCTCTCTGGTTCGCGGAGACGTGCGATCGCCAGAGACGATGCGACCGCTGTTGACCGCTGCCGACATCATCATTCCGCTTGCTGCCCGTGTCGGCGCGCCGCTGTGCGACAGGGATCCGGCAGCGGCGACCAGTACCAACCTCCAGGCGATCGTCGACATGCTCGATCATCTGAGTTCCGATCAGCTGGTGTTGCTCCCCGTGACCAACAGCGGGTATGGCGTCGGGGAGGCTGGCACCTACTGCACGGAAGAGACCCCGATTCGACCGATCTCGCTCTACGCCCGCAACAAGGTCGAGGCTGAACAGCGACTGCTGGAACGGCATCCGTCAGCGCTGAGTTTCAGGCTGGCCACGGTGTTCGGTATGTCGCCGAGAATGCGATTGGATCTGCTCGTGAACGACTTCACGTACCGGGCGTGCCTCGATCGGTTCATCGTGCTATTTGAAAGTCACTTCAAGCGGAATTTCATCCACGTTCGTGATGTTGCTCGAGCATTTCTGCACGGGATTGACAACTTCAGCACGATGAAGGGGCAGGTCTACAACGTCGGTCTCTCGGATGCGAATCTATCGAAACTGGAACTGTGCCAGCGAATTCAGGCGCAGGTGCCGTCCTTCGTCTTCCTTGAGTCGCCGATCGGTGTCGACCCGGACAAGCGGGACTACATCATTTCGAATGAGAAGGTCGAGCGTACCGGATACAAGCCAGCATTCTCTCTCGACGATGGCATCGCTGAGCTGACCAAGGGGTACGCCATGATTCGAGACACCAAATACGCCAACGTGTAAGGATCGGTTGATGAAGACTGCGTCGCTCGATCTCCTGCTTGTCAATCCCGGCAGCAGGGCCAGAATCTACCAGTCGCTCGGTGCGACGCTCACCGCCGTCGAGAATCCGGTGTGGGCGGGCCTGATTGCCACGTTCGTCAGGCAGAAGGGATTTTCGGTTGAGGTGCTCGATGCCGAGGCTGACCAGCTCACGCCTGAGCAGGTGGCCGAGCGCGTCGAGACGCTCGATCCCCGGCTGGTCACGATCGTTGTCTACGGGCACCAGCCGTCGGCATCGACACAGAACATGACCGGCGCGTCTGCCATCGTGACCGCCGTCAAGGACCTGCGTCCTCAGACCAAGGTATTGATGCTCGGCGGTCATGTGGCTGCTTTGCCGGAGCGTACGCTTGCGGAAGAGCGATGCGATTTCGTCACCAGGGACGAAGGTCTGTATGGCGTCGTCGACCTGCTCGACGCCTTGCGCGCCGATGCGGATCCGGACCTGGGTGCGATCCGAGGACTCGTCTATCGAAATGGTACGGGCGTCGTATTCAATTCGGCTGCGCCCCTTGTCACGAATCTTGACGCGGACATGCCGGGCGTCGCCTGGGACCTCATGCCCGTGAGCAAGTACCGGGCACACAACTGGCATTGCTTCGGGCATCTTGAGCGCGAACCGTACGCCGCCATTTACACAACGCTCGGCTGCCCATATCACTGCTCGTTCTGCTGCATCCAGGCACCGTTCAAGGGAGGGGAGCAGGTCCTCGGTCTGGGAGCGAACGTCAATAGTTATCGGTTCTGGAGCCCGGAACGCGTCATCAAGGAAATCGACATCCTTGTGAACACGCATGGCGTTCGCAATCTCAAGTTTGCTGACGAGATGTTCGTGTTGAATCCGCGCCATGTTATTGGCATATGCGATTTGATCATTGAGCGCGGATACGACCTGAACATCTGGGCGTATGCGCGTGTTGACACGGTCAAGGACGCCATGCTCGACAAGCTCAAGCGCGCGGGTGTCAACTGGCTCGCGTTCGGTATCGAAGCGGCCAACGAGGGCGTGCTCGCCGACGTCGACAAGCGGTATCGCGTCGATGAGGTCTACGAGACCATACGCAAGGTGAAAGCCGCGGGCATCAACATTATTGGCAACTACATCTTCGGCCTGCCGGAGGACACCACCGAGACGATGGAAGAGACGTTGCGCCTCGCGCAGGATCTCGAATGCGAGTTTGCGAACTTCTACACCGCGATGGCCTATCCGGGGTCATTGCTTCATGACCAGGCGGTTCAGCAGGGGTGGCGGCTCCCCGACACGTGGAGCGGCTATTCGCAGCATGCGGTCGATACGCTTCCGCTTCCGACCCGGCACCTTTCGGCCGGCGAGGTGTTGCGGTTCAGAGATCGGGCGTTTACGACATATTTCACCGACGAGAGCTACCTCGGTTTCGTTCAGGAGAAGTTCGGCGGCGATACCGTCTCGCATATCAAGGAGATGACGTCCCATCGGCTCGAACGTCGGTACGCGGCACGCTAGCGCGAGGGTCACGTTGGTGGCGAGAGGCCACTCCTCAGAGGGTCGTCAGAAACGACTCGTATGTGGACGCCAATGCGGCCGTGAGTTCCCAGGTGGGTGCCCACCCGAGCGTTCGAAGCGGCGCTGAATTCAGGCCCTTGAGGGGCATTCCGTCTGGTCGATTCGAGTCGAACCGGAGCGTCCCTTGGTAGCCGGTCACGTTGCGAAGCAGTTCCGCCAGTTCGCGGATGGATGTCGTAACCCCTGTGCCAATGTTGATCGGTTGGGGGTCATCGTAGTTCTTCATCAGGAACACGATGGCGTCAGCCAGGTCGTCAACGTAGATGAACTCACGTCTGGGTTCACCCGTCCCCCAGATTTCCAGCACTGGATTCCCTGAAAGCTTCGCTTCGTGCATGCGCCTCATGACAGCGCTCACCACATGCGAATTGTCGAGGCTGAAGTCGTCGCCGGGGCCGAAGGTATCCGCCTTGATGGCCGAAATAAATCCGGTGCCATGTTGCAGGCGATACGCATCGCACAACTGCATCCCGGCAAGCTTCGCCACCGCGTAGGCTTTGCTGGTGGGCTCAACCGGTCCCGTCCATAGAGATTCCACGCTCAACGGTTGGGGAGCACGTTTCGGATAGGTGCAGGAACTGGCCAGATAGAGGAGCTTTTCGACTCCGTGGCGCCATGCGGTCGGAATCACAGTCGCGGCGACCATCAGGCTATCGAGCATCAGGTCTGCCGGCTGCTTCTGATTGCCCGCAATACCGGCTTCCTTGCCGGCGACGACGATCACCTGTCGAGGACGCGCGGCGGCAAAGAGCGAGTCAAGTCTGGCTGGATCGCGCAGATCGGCGTCGTTGTCATCACCAGCAACCGCAGTGACGTTCTCTGCGGCGAGACGGCGCTTGAGAGCTTGGCCGACCATCGTTTGCGCTCCGGCGATGAACACACTCATGGCATGCATTCTATTCGGTGGATGGCGATGGGCACCCGCTCGGTGGGTCGAGCGGCGTCATGCCGAGTGGCAGTCGATGAAGGGACGTTGATTCGGCGGGCGCCGAAGTCGTTGACAGTGCCCCAGGGTGTGAGTCACGATAGCGCGTTCATATCATGAACACCTGTGAAGCATGGCGGACGGACGGCGGCCCCGCTTCACGCCACCCTGAAGCTTTTTACTGCACTTCATAGCGCGCGCGGCGCGTTTGTGAGTGAGAGGCCGGAGGCGTATCCAGCGCCTCGAAGAATTCCTGTATGGCCGCATCCCAGACATCTGAACACAAGAAGCGCGGCGGATTCGTACGGCCGCCCCTTGTCGCTCGTCCCACGGAGCGCGGCGGATTCTATGGGGGCACGATGGACCTCGCCGAGCGTCGTAACCTGCAAGCCCTCGAGGCCATCGCGGAAGATACGAGACTCACTCAGCGGATGCTGTCGAACAGACTTGGTATCGCTCTCGGTCTGACGAACGTCTATCTGAAGCGGCTCATACGCAAGGGGTACGTGAAGTGCGTCAATTTGCAGTCGAACCGCTTGCGTTATCTGCTGACACCACGGGGCATCGTGGAGAAGAGCCGGCTGACCTACGAGTTCATGCAATACTCACTCTTTCTATACGGTCAAGTACGGCAACACCTACGCACCGTGCTCGAACCGTATACACATAGCGACCTCAAGCGTGTCGCGCTCTACGGAACTGGTGAGGAAGCCGAGTTGGCGTACTTGTCTCTCACCGAGCTTGGCCTGGAGATGGTCGCGGTATTCGATGCCGACGGATCGACAGGCAGCTTTCTTGGTCAGCCAGTGTGCGACATCGCAAACCACGCGGACGTTTCCTTTGACCTGCTTCTTGTCGCAACGCTCCGCCAAGTTGAGCCGATTGTCGATGATCTGGTGCGTCGTGGAGTGCCGCGCGAGCGCCTGATAACCTTGCGGTCATGACAAAACAGTCGTGCGTAGCCGGCCCCGGTTCGGCTCTTCCTTACTGTCAATGCGAGGTGGGCGGGTAGTGTCAACGACGACTTTACGGGACGCTTGCTGTCCTCCGACGGGTGGAGTGCCGATGGCGTGGCCGATAGCGTGACTGGTCTGGCGGACTCGCTTACGTCCTTTTACCGCGGCCGGCGTGTCTTGATCACGGGCAACACCGGGTTCAAGGGGGCATGGCTGGTGCTCTGGCTTCGTAAGATGGGAGCGACGACGATCGGCGTCGCTCTCCCACCGGTGTCGCCGCTGTCTTTGTTCTCCTCGGCGCAATTGGACTCTTCAGACGATCACGTGTGCGATGTGCGCAACCTGGCAGATTTGCGCGCGGTGTTTGAGGAGACCGAGCCGGAGATCGTGTTCCATCTGGCGGCACAGGCGATCGTGGGACTCTCTTACCAGGATCCCGTCGAAACGTTTGAGACCAACATCATGGGCAGTGCGAACGTTCTTGATTGCGTGCGGTTGCAGTCCAGCGTTGCTTCCGCCGTCATGATCACTTCCGACAAGTGCTACGAGAACGTCGAACGGTCGTCGGGGTACAGCGAAGACGATCGCCTTGGTGGAGTCGATCCGTACAGCGCAAGCAAAGCTGGGGCGGAGATCGTGGTGTCGTCTTTCACCCGTAGTTTTCTTCAAGAACAGGGAACCGCGAATGTCGCCAGTGCCCGGGCGGGAAACGTCGTGGGTGGCGGCGACTGGTCGGAGTTTCGTTTGATTCCCGATTGTGTCCGAAGTCTACGGGCGAAGGCGCCCATTCGCCTCCGCAGCCCACACGCAACCCGTCCATGGCAGTTTGTGCTCGAGCCGCTGGCGGGATACCTCCTTCTCGGCATGCGCCTGGCCCAGGAGGTCAAGGGATTTCAGGGCGCGTGGAACTTCGGTCCACCGGGCGACAGCACCAAGACCGTGGAAGTCGGTGCACAGTCAGTTGTCGACGTATGGGGCGAGGGCACCATCGAGCACGTGTCATCCGCGCCCTTTCACGAAAGCAAGCTGCTTCAGCTCGATTCAACCAAGGCGAGACGAGAGCTGAAGTGGCGTTCTGTTCTTGATTTTTCTGGAACGCTGGCGCTGACGACCCAGTGGTACAAGCACCAGCACGAGACCCGGGACGCGTCCATGCGCGACTATTCGCTCGGTCAGCTCGGTGCTTTCGAAGAGCGCCTGAATCGGAGCATCGTGCTGTGACCTCACGTGCCCATGCCTGCCGCATCTGCCAGTCGCCGGACCATGACTTGGTTCTGGATTACGGGGAGGTCGTGCCCGCGGATGCATTTCTCTCGTCTATCGATGCTGCTGCCCATGAGCAGCGCTATCCGCTGACGCTGGTGCTCTGCCAACGATGTTTCCACCTGCAGATTCTGGAGGTGCTCGACCCAGCCCTGCTATTCGTGAACTACGTCTGGGAAACGGGTATTCCTGCATCGATCCAGCGTTATTGCCGTGAGTTTGCTGACGCCGTGCTGGCGCGCTCCGGTGGTCCTGCGTCACCCTCTGTTTTTGAGATTGCGAGTAACGACGGCACGATGCTGAAGGAGTTCAGGTCGCGTGGCTGTCGTCTGCTCGGTGTGGATCCGGCGCGTAACATTGCCCGCAAGGCGAACAGCGCGGGCATCCCGACAATTCCGGACTTCTTCGGCGAGCGGGTTGCGCGGGACGTGTTGACGGAGCACGGTCAGTGGGACGTCGTCATCGCCCGCAACGTGCTGGCTCACGTGGCAGACGTCCATGGTCTGATCGCGGGGTTGAGGCTGTTGCTGACGCCGCAGGGGACGGCGGTGATCGAGGTGCCGCACCTGCTGGACCTGTACCGTGAACTGCAGTACGACCAGGTGTTTCACGAACACATCGGCTATCACAGCTTGGACAGCATCATCCGTTTGTGCGCGATGCATGACCTCGTCGTGTTCGACGTGGAGCACCCGTGGGTCCACGGTGGGTCCGTGCGCGCGTACGTGGGGCACGCGGCGGCGGACCGGCGAGCGTTGCCGACCGTAGCGGGCATGTTGGCTGAAGAGGAGACGGCCGGGATTCTCGGCCGGCAAGCCTGGCAGCAATTCGGCGATCGCGCAAGGACGCAGAAGAGATTGTTGAGAGCAGAGTTGTCATCGCTCAGGGAGGCCGGGAAGATGGTTGTCGGCTACGGCGCGGCCGCAAAAGGCATGTCGATGATCCAATTCTGCGAACTCGACGACCAGCTGGTCGCGTACGTCGCTGACAAGAGCACGATGAAGATCGGCAAGTTTGCGCCCGGGGCTCATATCCCCATCGTCAGCCCGGACCGGATGCGAGCCGATCCCGTTGATGTCGTGGTGGTGTTTGCGTGGAACTTTGCGCGCGAGATCCTGGCGCAGGAAAAGGCGATGCGCGATCGGGGCGTGCGGTTCCTTCATCCGATTCCCGAGCCTCACTATCTGTGATCAGTGCCAATCATCGCGATCGCCTAGGAGTGTCGGAGCAGTCGACTAGGCGCGAAAGTTGTCGGATTTGCGAGAGTCGGCGGCTCGTCCGGTTCCTGGACCTTGGTGTCAGCCCGCTGGCGAATCGATTCCTCCGGGGCGACCAGCTCGGAGAAGAGGAACCGATGTTTCCCCTCGACGTCTTCGTCTGCGTTGACTGTTCTCTGGTGCAATTGCTGGAAGTCGTCGATCCGGAGCTTCTGTTCCGCGACTACGTCTATGTTTCTGGCACATCGGACACGATGCGCGCACACTTCGCGTCGTTCGCGGCGTCCTTGGGCGCTCGCTTCAGCTTTGCGCCGGGTGATTTGGTGGTGGAGGTAGCGTCCAATGACGGGACGTTTCTCAGTAACTTCACCGGTCAGGGCTTGCGGTTGCTGGGAGTTGAGCCGGCTCTGAACATTGCCACGATCGCGCGAGGTCGCGGGATCGATTCCGTCACCGAGTTCTTCAGCGAGGAGGTCGCCGACCGGCTCAGAGAGGACCACGGTCCAGCCACGTGTGTCCTTGCGACGAACGTCTTCGCACACCTCGACGACGTGAACGGATTCGTGCGCGGACTAGATAGGCTCCTCGGGCCAGATGGAATCTTCGTGTTCGAGAATTCATACGTTCGCGACATGATCGATCAACTGGAGTTCGACTCGGTGTATCACGAGCACCTGTCGTATTTTTCTGTGACAGCCCTGTCTGCGCTGTTTGCGCGCCACGGTATGAAGATCTTTGACGTACAGCGCCAACCAGTCCACGGAGGCTCGCTTCGTGTATTCGTCGCTCGAGACGGTGCGAGCCACTCCGTGACAGAGGCACCCGCCCGCTTGCGCAACGAGGAGCAGGAGGTCGGTTTACGCGACGGCGCTACGTACGAGGCGTTTGCCCGCCGCGTGTACGAGCTGCGCTCGTCGCTGGTCGGGCTGCTTCGTCAGTTGAGAGCGGACGGGAAACGCATTGCGGCGTACGGAAGTTCCGCAAAAGGCAACACGCTCTTGAACTTCATGGAGATCGGCCCGGATCTGGTGTCGTATCTTGTCGACAAGAACACGCTGAAGCAGGGGATGTTTTCGCCGGGTATGCGCCTGCCCGTGTTTCCCGTCGAGCGCCTTCTCGAAGACCGGCCGGACTTCACGCTGATGCTCGCGTGGAACTACAGCGACGAGATCGTTCGCCAGCAGCGAGCCTACGTGGAGGCCGGTGGTCGCTTCATAGAGCCGATCCCCCTCCCTCGGGTGGTGTCGGGGTGATGGTGATGTCAGGAGGTATGCCGTCGAGATGACCAAGGTCGTGCTGCTGGCGGGTGGCCTGGGAACACGTCTGGCAGAGGAAACGGAGTTGAAGCCAAAGCCCATGGTTGAGATCGGTGACAGGCCGATCCTGTGGCACGTGATGCGCCACTATGCAGAGCAGGGCTTCAAGGAGTTCTTCGTGGCGCTCGGCTTTCGTGGTGAAGCGGTGAAACGGTACTTCCATGACTACCACAGCCTCAGTGGCAGCATGACGATTGACCTTGCGCGGGGCGACCTGGAGCGCCACGACAAGGGGCCGGAGGACTGGATCGTGCATCTTCACGACACAGGATTGACCACGATGACCGGCGGCCGGCTGAAGCGACTGGAACCGTTCCTGGCTGATGGTACGTTCATGCTCACTTATGGCGACGGTGTCAGCGACATCAACCTGCGCGAACTGCTGAAGTTCCACAAGTCACATGGCCGGGTGGGAACAGTGACCGCGGTGCGCCCGCCTGCACGCTTCGGAGGCCTTGTCTTTGACGGAGACCTCGTGAAGGAGTTCACCGAGAAGCCGCAGGTCGGCGAGGGATGGATTAACGGTGGGTTCATGGTGTTTGAGCCCGGGATCTTCGGCTATCTCGACAAGGGTGACCAGACGGTCCTTGAGGCCGATGCCCTTGAGCGTCTGGCCGAAGAGGGGCAATTGGCGGCCTATCGTCACGAGGCGTTCTGGCAGTGCATGGATACCCTGCGCGACAAGCGGCACCTCGATCGGTTGTGGGCGCAGGGCGATGCACCCTGGAAGACATGGCAGTGAGGGCCATCGGCAGCACGTGACACGCCGCGTGTTGTACGTGTCGTACAACAGCCTGATCGAGCCACTAGGTCCAACGCAGATCCTGCCGTATGTGCTCGGGTTGTCCGAGCTGTTCGACATGTCGGTGTTGTCGTATGACAAGCCGGTGCGAACGCCAGAAGACGATGCGCGCGATAGCGCGACAACGGCTGAACGGCTGTCGGCGCACGGGGTCGCATGGATTCGGCTCCGGTACCATCGGCGTCCGTCGGTGCCGGCAACGATCTTCGACATTGCCTGCGGTGTGTGGCGCGTGCTGCGTGAGCATCGTCGGAGGCCGTTCCACCTCCTGCACGCGCGTGGCTACGTGCCGGCGGCTATCGCCTGCGCGGTGAAGAAGTGTACCGGCGTGCCGTTCCTGTTCGATATTCGCGGCCTTCAGGCCGAGGAGTACGTCGACGCCGGACTGTGGGACCGGACCGGCGTCCCGTACCGTCTCACGAAGTTCGTCGAGCAGTGGATCCTGCGCGACACAGACGGCATCAACACGTTGACCGAAGCGGTACGGCCCGTTCTTCGAGAGTTTCCCGGTCTGCGGGGGCGGCCGACGTTACCTCCGTGGTCGGTCATTCCGACGTGCGTGGACTTGGATCACTTCAGATTCGATGTGGTGGCGCGACACAAGATGCGAGCCAGACTCAACGTAGGAGACAGGCCCGTACTCGTCTATTCAGGGTCCATCGGCACGTGGTACCAGCTCAGCGAGATGCTCGATTTCTATGTGACGGCGCGCGAGCGCTGGCCGGGCTTGTTCTTGCTGGTCCTTGTCAATCGTTCGCCTGCGGAGGTCGTGACGGCGCTTGAGGAGCGGGAGGTCTCCGCCTGCGACTTTGACGTGCGATGGGCGCATCACGACGAGATGCCCGCATATCTTTCCGCGTCGGACGCGGCAGTCGCGTTCATCCGACCGTCGCTGTCGAAGCAGTCGTCAGCGCCGACCAAGTACGCCGAGTACCTGGCGTGTGGCCTCCCGTTCGCTGCCACGTCAGGCGTCGGCGACATCGATGCCCTGCTGGCTGGTTCCGGGGTCGGGGTGCTCGTGACGACGCACTCACAGGAGGCCCACAAAGCGGCCGCCGACCAACTTCGGGTCCTGGCGGAGTCGCGCGACCGCGCGGGATGTCGTACGGTTGCGGAGCGAGAGTTCTCGATGGTGTCGCGGGCACTCCCTGCGTACCGCGAACTGTACGCACAGATGTTTCGTGGTGCCGCGGTGTGAACAGGTCGCTGCTACAGATACTCGCGTGTCCAGAATGCCGGGGTTCGCTGGAGTTGCTCCAGGACACCGGTGACGTCGATCGAGTGTTCTCCGGGAACCTGACGTGCGGAGGATGTCGGGCCACGTATCCGATTCGACACGGGGTCCCGCGATTCGTCGGCGACGGGGACTACGCAGCATCGTTCGGCCTCCAGTGGAATCGTTTTCGGACGACACAGTTGGATTCAACCACCGGCATCGGCTTATCAGCAGAGCGCTTTTACGCGGAGACGGGATGGACACGTGAGTGGCTGAACCAGAAGTGGGTGCTGGATGCGGGGTGTGGCGCTGGCCGCTTTGTGGAAGTGGCGGCTAAGGCGGGTGCGAATGTGGTCGGTGTGGATCTGAGTAGCGCCGTCGATGCGGCGGCCGCAAATGTCGTGGATCTTCCGAACGCCGATATCGTACAGGCGAGCCTCTACGCACTGCCCTTCCGCGCAGGGGCCTTCGACGCATGCTATTGCATCGGCGTGCTGCAGCACACGCCGGACCCTCGCCGGACGCTGAGCGTGTTGCCGTCGATGTTGAAGGACGGTGGCCAACTGGCGGTGGTTGCCTACGAGCGTCGCCGGTGGACCAAGTGGCAGACGAAGTATCTGATTCGACCGCTGACGAAGCGCATGTCGAAGCCGTGGCTCCTGCGAGTCATCGAGTGGAGCATGCCGGCGCTGTTTGCGATGACCGAAGTGCTGTTTCGTCTCCCCGTGGTCGGGCCCGTATTCAGATTTGCGATTCCGGTGGCAAACTACACAGGCGAGCGCCGGCTGTCTGTGCGCCAGCGCTACCGGCTGGCCGTACTCGACACCTTCGACGTATTGTCACCGGAGTTTGATTTTCCTCAGACCGCGCCGGAGGTGCTCGGCGCGTTGAGGCAGGCTGGCATGGTACATCTCCATCGCCGGTCGGTGGCAGGGCTGACTGTCACTGGTACGATGTCGCGTTCGCCGGGCGAGCCCACGAGATGAGTGGGCTGTCCAGCGGGAGCAGGCGTTCGATGCGTCGGCGGTACACCAGGGCTTCGCTTCGGGCAGCGACCGGTCGCGTCCGGAGACTGCTCCTATGAGCATGCAGCAGCCGAGGACGCTCCTCATCGGCGCATCAGGCCAGGTCGGCAGCGCGCTTGAAGCCGAGTTTTCACACGAGTCTCTCGTGGCCGCCTCCCACACGCATGCGCGTCCAGGGGACACGCTGATCGATCTCGGAGATCACGTTGCGCTCCAGAAGACCCTTCGTGACGTTCAGCCGGATCTGGTGCTGGTGGCCGGCGCGATGTGCAATGCCGAGCGATGCGAGGTCGATCCTGAGACATGCGAGCGCATCAACACGACGGGGCCGGCCACGGTCGCTGAATATGCGCGTGCCAGCGGTGCCCGCGTTGTCTTCTTCAGCACTGACCATGTGTTCGACGGTGCCAGGGATTGTTATGTCGAGGAGGATACGCCGAGGCCGTTGTACGTATATGCGCGCAGCAAGGCGCGGGCAGAGGCTCTGATCCGGGCGATGATCCCCGAGCGACATCTGATTATTCGCACCGGATGGGTGTACGGTCCAGACATCTGGCGACGTAACTTCGCGCTCCGTCTCGTCGATCGAATGGCCTCCGGGGAAAAGGTCGTGGTGCCGTCAGATCAGTGGGGAAGCCCCACGCACACGGAAGACGTAGCTCGGGCGACGCGGTTTCTGGTGGAGCGCGACGCTGTTGGCGTCTTTCATGCGACAGGTCCGGAGTTTCTCAGCCGCGTGACGCTGGCTCTGAAGATCTGCGAGACGTTCGGATTCGAGCCGGGCGCGATTGAACCCAGGCCAACCCATGACATGGGACAGATCGCGCGACGATCTCTACGGGTACGGCTCGATTGTGACAAGCTCCGTCAGGCAGGGGCGGCTCCGTTCCGGAGTGTGACAGATGGTTTGTCGTCGCTCCGTCTGTCCGCCCAGAGCCGTGGCCCCGACAGGCGTTCATCCGATGCTCAACGCACAGGATCCCTTGAGGGCAGGTAGTTCTTCTCGCTGTGCCGCTCTCCGGCGTCGCGTGCCGCTGCAGCTGTCGAGTGAGGCAGGCTGTCTGGGAGCGGTGGGAGATCAGGGACGCGAGGCGGCGCCATGGTGACCTGGCCTCACGTGACCGTGGCATGTGCCGTTGGTGTCCTGTGCGGGCTGTGCTATACCCTGTCGCCGATGATCGTCTGGTTCGGCCTGGCGATGGTCGGATTGTTCGCCTGGGCTGGTCGGGGCCTTGGAGGCCGCGAGCGTGCGTGGGTGTTCGGACTTCTCGGCGCGGGAGTTGCGCTGCGGGTGCTGGCGCTGGTGGTGTTCTTTCTCGGCACGCTGCAGGTTGACGGCTCGTTTCCGGTGCTGGTGCCCGACGAGACGCATCTCGCATACAGGTCGCGCATGCTGCGCTACATCGCGCTTGGCATTCCGATCGGTCAGGACTACGTTGACTCAAGCTCCCCGTACGGGTGGAGCGGCCTTCATTACGTGCATGCGCTGCTGCAGCAGTTTGTTGGCGAGTCGCCGTACTCAATCCGCCTGTTCGACGTCTCACTGTATCTGACTACCTGCGTCACTTTGTACCGGATGGTTCGGCCGGCTTTCGGTGCCCTTGCGTCGCTGGGAGGACTTGCCGTTGTGCTCTTTCAGCCAAGCTTGTTCGTCTGGTCGATTGCCTTCTTGAAGGAGGTGCCGACGCAATTTCTGGCCGTTATCAGTCTCGTCGCCGTGGTCGCGGCGATGCGCGCACCATCGCTCCGTACGGGGGCGGTTGCGTGCATGGTCGTTGGCGGTGCCGCGCTGGCCATCGAAACGGTGCGGCCGGGATGCGGAGCGGTCATCATCGGCGGACTCGTGCTCGGGACAGCGGGCATGGCGTTGATACGGTGGCCCAAACTGGTGCTGGTTGCACTGGTTGTGTGCGTTTTTGGGGGGGGGGCTGCTCTTCGAAGTGACGGTCTCAGGCAACGGGCGACCGGCTTTCTCGCGACGACCGCGTTGTATCACCTCGGCTACGTGCAAACAGCAGGATGGAACTACAAGATACTGGACGCCGGATTCTATCAGCGCACGGACGCCGGCAGTCCGGTCGGCGTGGACCCGAATCGCCTCACGCCGGCCGCGACCGCTCGCTACCTCGTCCGCGCCGCAGTGAGCGTGGTCGCTGTCCCGCTTCCGTGGCATGTGGGCTCGCGGCCGGCCCTGGCATTCCTGCCTGAGCAGGTGTTCTGGCAACTGCTGTTTGCGTTGGCAATTATTGGTACCGCGGCTGGTCTGCGCCTTGACGCCACGACCACGTGCATGCTGGCCGGCGCAATCATTCTGTGGGCCATGGCGATCGGAATGACGAGCGGGAACG
>JAQBVV010000056.1 GCA_027622905.1 Acidobacteriota bacterium | reverse complement strand
GAGATCGTGCACTCGCGCCATCAGGGCCATGTGCAGGCCGTGCGGGCCGCCATGACACGGCTCGGCTTCACGGGGTCCGCATCCGCATCGACGTTCGCGGCGGCATCCGCCCCCGACTCGGTCTCCGGATCACCGAGCGGCAACATCTCGTCACGCGGCGTCCCGTCGAACATGCCCGCGGGCGGCTCGAAGCCAAGCGCCTCGGCCATGTCCTCGACCTTCGGCAGGTCGCCCAGGTCGTTGAGACCGAACCGGATCAGAAACTCCTTGGTCGTCGCATAGAGAAACGGACGTCCGACCACGTTCTTCCGACCCACGATCTTGATCAGGCGACGCTCCATCAACGTCGACAGCACACCCGAGGCGTTCACGCCGCGAATCTCCGAGATCTCGGCGGTCGTGATCGGCTGCTTGTAGGCGATGACCGACAGCGTTTCCAGGCCCTGCACGGTCAGCTTCTGCGTCGAACGCTCGTGAAACAGCCGCCGTACCCACTCGTGCAATTCCGGGCGCGTCACGATCTGATACCCGCCGGCGACTTCGACGAATTGCAGGCCCGCGCGCTCCTCGTACTGGGTCTTGAGCGCCTGGACCGCCGCTGCGACATCCTCCTTGGGCTCGTCGGCCAGCACCTTGTACAGCACCTTTGGCGTGATCGGCTCCGGCGACGCGAAGATCAGCGCCTCCACGATCGCCGTCAACTCGGCCGAGGCTGTACCTGTTGCCGCCTCGGGTTCGGACGCATCCGACGCAGCGGGCCGGTCCCCGTCCGAGGATGTCGCGTCTGCCACCACCACGTCCGGGGTCGCCGTCTCCGGGTTCTCCATGTCTGCCATGCTTGTCCGCCGTTAGAGTTCAGGATCGTCGAGAGGTCGCGGCGCGTCGGCCGGACGTGTCCGCTTGTACACGCGGATCGCACCGAAGCTCCCCGCCTGGAACACGCGAATGGTCTTGAGCCGTATCATCTCGAGTAACGCCAGAAACGTCACGATCAGGAACGGGCGCGAGCCGTCCCCATCGGTAAACAGGTCTTCGAAACCGCACGCCTCGGTCTCCGACAACCGGGCCAGCAACTGATGCATCCGGTCGTCGATCGACATCTCGTCCGGCGGCAGCACCATCGGTGGCGGCCGGGTACTGGCGCGCGCGAGCACGCCGCGAAACGCGGCCATCAGGCTGAAGAGATCGACCTCGAACTCAGGCTCGTAGGCGTCTCCGGCGGCCTCTGCCACGCTGAGGTCAGGCCGCCCGAACTGCGCGCCACGCAGCGTCTCGCGATCGTGCAGCAACCCGGCCGCGGCCTTGTACTTCTGGTGCTCGAGCAACCGCCGGACGAGCGCCTCGCGCGGGTCCTCGTCCTCGGTGTCGTCCTGCGCAGGATCGGGACGCGGCAGCAGCGTGCGCGACTTGATATGAATCAACGTGGCGGCCATCACCAGGAACTCCCCTGCCACGTCCAGATCCATTTCCTCCATCAGGCCGAGATACCCCAGATACTGCTCCGTGATGAGGGCGATCGGAATGTCGTAGATATCGACTTCGTGCTTGCGGATCAGATGCAGCAGGAGATCGAGCGGCCCCTCGAAGGAGTCGAGCTTCACCTGGTACGCGTCAGGCGACGACTCGAAGTCAGTGTGCTGCATCACGGCTAGTAACGGAGCTTCACCGCATCGCGAACGCGCTCCATCGTCGCCTGCGCGATCGCCCGCGCCTTGCGCGAGCCCTCCACCGCAATCTCGCGGACGTGGTCCGGTCTGGCCATGACCTCGCGGCGTCGCTCGCGCATCGGCTCGAGCATGGCGTTGATGGCTGCGGCGAGCTTGGTCTTGACCTCGACGTCGCCGACCGTACCGGCGCGGTATCGTGCCTTGAGGTCGTCCACCTCCGCCACGTCCGGATTGAACGCGTCATGGTAGATGAAGACCGGGTTCCCCTCAACCGTGCCGGGGATGTCGGCGCGAACACGCTTGGGATCCGTGTACATTTGTCGCACCTTCTTCACGACCGCCTCGCTGCCATCGGTCAGGTCGATGGTGTTACCGTAGCTCTTGCTCATCTTGCGGTTGTCGAGACCGGGCAGGCGCGGCACCGGCGTCAGCAGCGGCTGAGGCTCGACCAGCACGTCGCCATACAGCTGGTTGAAACGACGTACCACCTCCCGTGACAACTCGAGATGCGGCACCTGGTCGTCGCCGACCGGCACGCACCGTCCGTCGTACATCGCGATGTCGGCGGTCTGCAGCAACGGGTAACCGAGAAACCCGATCGTCGACAGGTCCTTCTCGGTCAGTTGCGCCTGCTGCTCCTTGTAGGTCGGGACACGCTCCAGCCACGGAGTCGGGATCACCATCGACAGCAACAGATACAACTCGGCATGCTCCGGTACCAGCGACTGCACAAAGATCGTGCTGCGTTCCGGATCGATGCCCCCGGCGATCCAATCGGCGACGTTCTCGAGCGCGTAGCCGGCGATCCCGCTGGTATCGGCGTAATCGCTGGTCAGCGCGTGCCAGTCGGCCACGAAGTAGAAGCACTCGTACTGCTCCTGCAGCGCCGCCCAGTTCTTCAGGGCACCGACCAGATGGCCAAGATGGAGCTGGCCCGTCGGTCGCATGCCGCTTACCACGCGCGGTCGTGTTGTCATCGCAGGTGTTGGTCAGTGGTCACAGGAGCCACGAGAGCAGATAGGAGGCGGGAGGCGAGATAATCGTCCACAGCGCGCCGGTAAACATCAACCCGTACAAGATAACAAACCCGTAGGGCCGGAGCCGATCGAACGCGTCAGCCATCGGGCCGCTCAGCAGTCCCGAGAGCACGTTGCCGCCATCGAGTGGCGGTATCGGCACCATGTTGAAGACCGCCAGCAGGACGTTCAGGCGGATGGCCATGTACAACGCCGGCGCGAGACTTGACGAGGCTGCCGCCTCGCCCCCGAAACCGCCACCAAGGCCGGAAGGGTCCGGTGTCACCATCTGCAGCAGGATCGCGGCGATCACCGCGAGGACGAGGTTGCTGGCAGGGCCCGCGGCCGCGACGAGCATGAACTTCTGCCGCCAGTTCTCGCGCAGCGCCGCGGTGTTGACGGGCACCGGTTTCGCCCACCCGATGAGCGGCAGGCCGCTGACCATCGCGATCAGCGGAAACACCACGGTGCCGATGGGATCGATATGAACCGCCGGGTTGAGGGACAGGCGGCCGAGCATGCGCGCGGTGGAATCACCCAGACGATCGGCAACCCACGCATGTGCCGCCTCGTGCACGGTCAGGGAACACAACAGGACCGCAAGCCCGGAAAGAAGCGGAATGAGATCGATGGCTGGCAACGAATCGGAAGCGTACCACAGGCCCGCGACCGGTGAGCGCGGCGGGGCGTGGCTGAGAGCCCCTACGTCTCCATGCCCGACACGACGGTCTACCAGCAGCTCCACACTATGGAATCTTCCCTTGCCACCTGCTCTTTCCCCCTACTCATGGGCGGCCCGATCGTGACCGCGCGACGTGCCGCCGCGCAGCCGATAAGCTCATGGGTGGTCGGACGACCTGATAGCGTCGCCTGGAGTTGGCCTCACGCAGGCGCTATATTGGTGGTCAGGGTTCTACGCTTCCATTCTCCGCATGTCTGACCTCAAAACCGATCTGGCTGCCCTCCGCATTGAGCGCGAACCCGAACGCCCCTCGCGCGGCTGGATCCCCTGGGTGCTGTTCCTGCTGGTGGCTGCCGGAGGTGGCTTCGCGGCGTGGCAATGGGCGACCCGTGAGCGGCCCGTGGAGGTAGAGCTCGCCATGGCCTCCATGCGCTCCGCCGGCACGCAGGCCGCCGTGCTGAACGGCACGGGATACGTGGCCGCGCGCCGGCGTGCCACCGTCTCCTCGAAAATCACCGGCAAGGTCGTGGAGGTCAACGTCGAGGAAGGCATGGCGGTGACAGAGGGCCAGGTGCTCGCGCGGCTCGACGATACGACGCAGCAGGCATCACTGGCGTTGGCGGAGGCGCAAGCGGAGGCGCTCCGGAGCGCCGTACGCGAGAGCGAGGTCCGGCTCGCCGAGGCCGAGGTGCTCCTCGCCCGGTTCATGAAGCTCTTTCCAGCGGGCCTGGTGACCGAGATGGAGCTCGACGCTACCAGGGCGAACGCCGACTCGCTCGACGCGCGCATCGACGCGTCGCGCGAGCAGGTGCGCGTCGCCGAGCGGCAGATCGAGCTGGCGCGGACGAACCTCGCCGACACGATCATCCGCGCGCCGTTCAGCGGCGTGGCGATCTCCAAGGACGCGCAACCGGGCGAGATCATCTCGCCGGTGTCGGCAGGAGGCGGCTTCACCCGCACCGGCATCTGCACGCTCGTGGACATGGCGTCCCTCGAGATCGAGGTGGACGTCAACGAGAGCTACATCAACCGCGTGACGCCCGGGCAGAGCGTGACGGCGGTACTCGATGCCTATCCCGACTGGCCGATTGCGGCCCGCGTCATCACCACCGTACCGACCGCCGATCGCCAGACGGCCACCGTGCTCGTCCGCATCGGCTTCCTGGAACTCGACCCGCGCATCCTGCCAGACATGGGCGTGGCGGTCACATTCCTCGCCGGTGGAGACGAAGAGCAGGTAGACGTCACCCGCCCCGTAGCGCTGGTGCCCCAGGCCGCGATTCGCACGGAGAACGGCCAGTCGTATGTTTTCGTGGTCGTCGGCGAGACGGTTGATCGCCGGGCGATCACCACCGGCGGCCGTGACGCCGATCGGGTCGAAGTGCTGGCCGGACTCAGCGCCGGCGAACGCGTGGTCGTCGTCCCGCCCCAGGAACTGGACACCGGCACACGCGTCGTGCCGCGAGCGCCGTGAGCACTGAGGGCCACCAATGAGCAACACCCCACTCGTCCGGGTGCGGGATGTCCGCAAACACTTCACGCGGGGAAGTGAGCGCATCGACGTACTGAAGGGTCTCGACCTGGAGATTCCCTCCGGAGACTTCCTGGCCCTGATGGGGCCGTCAGGCTCAGGGAAGACCACTTTGCTCAACCTGATCGGCGGGCTCGACACGCCGACCGGAGGTGCTGTGGACGTGGCCGGAGTAGATATCGCATCGCTCAGCGGCGGTCGGCTGTCGAGGTGGCGGTCGCAGAACATCGGGTTCGTCTTTCAGCTCTACAACCTGCTGCCGGTGCTCACGGCGGAAAAGAACGTCGAGCTGCCGCTCCTGCTCACGAAGCTGTCGAAAACCGAGCGGCGAAAGCGCGTGGCCATCGCCCTGAAGGTCGTGGGGCTCACCGAACGCGCGAAGCACTATCCGCGACAGCTCTCGGGCGGCCAGGAGCAGCGCGTCGGCATCGCCCGGGCCATCGTGACCGACCCGACGCTACTGCTGTGCGACGAACCCACCGGCGACCTCGACCGTCGGGCAGGCGACGAGATCCTGGACCTGCTCCAGTCGCTCAACGGCGATCATGGCAAGACGATCGTCATGGTGACCCACGATCCGCACGCAGCCGACCGGGCGCGTCGGACACTGCACCTCGACAAGGGGGTACTGGCCGGAGGGACGGCGTGAAGTTCCTGCCGCTCATCTGGAAGAACGTCTGGCGCCGAAAGATCCGGACCTCCTTCACGCTGCTCGCCGTGTTCATCGCCTTCCTGCTCTTCGGCGTGCTGATGACCATCCGTACGGCCTTCAGCTTCGGCGTGGACGTGGCGGGGCTCGATCGCTTGATCCTCATCCACAAGGTCAGCCTGATCATGCCGCTGCCGGTCGCGTACCAGAACCGTCTCCAGCAGGTGCCGGGGGTGGATCTGGCGACGCACCAGACCTGGTTTGGCGGCGTCTATCAAGACCCTGCCAACTTCTTCGCCAACATCGCCGTCGAACCCGAGGCGTTCCTGGAGATCTACCCGGAGTTCCAGGTACCCCCCGAACAGGCCGTGGCCTGGCTGGGCGACCGGCAGGGCGCCATCGTCGGCGCCGACCTCGCCGAGCGTTTCGGATGGGAGGTCGGCGACCGCATTCCGCTGACCGCCACTATCTGGCAGCCGGCGGACGGGGGACAAACATGGGAGTTCAACCTCGTCGGCATCTATGACGGCGAGGACGGCGTGGACAAAACGCAGTTCTTCTTCAGGTACGACTATCTCGACGAGAACCGTGCGGACGGCGAGGGGTTCGTCGGCTGGTACGTGGTCAAGATCGCCGACTCGTCTCGGGCGGTGGACATGAGCCGGACGTTCGACGAGATGTTCGCCAACTCCTCCGCCGAGACGAAGACGACCACCGAGAAGGGCTTCGTCGAGAGCTTCGCGAAGCAGATGGGCGACATCGGGGCCATCATGATCGCGATCTCCTCGACCGTCCTGTTCATGTTCGGCCTCGTCGTCGCCAGCACGATGGCGCAGTCGGTGCGCGAACGCACGAGCGAGCTGGCAGTGCTCAAGACGCTCGGCTTCACACGGGGCACCGTCCTCCTGCTCGTCCTGTCCGAGTCCCTCTTCATCACCGCGGTTGGTGGCGGCCTCGGCCTGACGCTGGCCTGGGTGATCGTCCAGGGGGGTGACCCGACAGGCGGCATGCTGCCGATCTTCACGTTACCTCAGCGCGACATCGCGGTCGGCGTCGGCCTGATCGCCGCGATGGGTGTCCTGGCAGGCGCCGCTCCGGCGCTGGCAGCGATGCGGCTGCGAATCACCGACGCGTTGAGAAGGGCGTAGGGTCCACCGATGGGAAGCTGGCTGGCACAGACGATGGCCGTGATGACGCTGAACTTCCGGACGATTCCGGCCAGGATCGGCTCGTCGGCCGTGGCGATCATCGGCATCGCCGGGGTGGTGGTCGTCTTCGTCTCCGTGCTGTCGATCGCGGCCGGGTTCTCGGCGGCCATGCAGGGATCGGGCTCGCCCGATCGGGCGCTCGTGATGCGAAGCGGCGCCGACAGCGAGATGACGAGCGGTATCGACGGGCGCGATGTGGACGTGATCAAGCAGGCGCCGGGGCTTCGACGCGATGGCGCGACGGCGCTGGCGTCCGCGGAACTCTACGTGATCATCGACCTGCCCAAGCGCGCAACGCCAGACGCCCCAGCGAACGTGCCGATGCGCGGCATCGAACCCACGGGCATGTCGGCGCGCGACGAGGTGTCGATCGTGGAAGGCAGGATGTTTACCTTCGGCACCAACGAGGTGATCGTCGGCCGGGGCGCCAACGGACAATTCGTGGGCACCGATCTCGGCGCGACGATCGTCGCCGGGCAGAACCGGCTGGCCGTCGTGGGGATCTTCGAGGCGGACGGCGGCGTGGCCGAAACCGAGATCTGGACCGACGCCAGGACGCTACAGGGAGCCTATCGCCGAGGCAACACCTATCAGTCGGTGCTCGCGCGTCTGGACACACGGAACTCCCTGGACACGTTTCGCGACTGGCTGACCACGAACCCGCAGCTCAACGTCATGGTCCGGCGTGAAAACGAGTACTACGCCGGGCAGTCGCGAGCCCTGACGACGCTGATCGAAACCATCGGATTTGGGATCGCGACGCTGATGGGCATCGGTGCCGTGTTCGGAGCGATCTTGACGATGTATACGACTGTGTCCTCGCGGGCCCGCGAGATCGCGACGTTGCGGGCACTCGGATTCAACACGGCGTCGGTGATCGTGTCAGTGCTGGCCGAGTCAATGGCGCTGGGCGCGATTGGCGGCGTCATCGGCGGAGTCGGGGCGTACATCGCGTTCAACGGATACCAGACATCCACGATGAACTTCCAGACGTTTAGCCAGGTCGCATTCGCCTTCCGTGTCACGCCAGGACTGTTGGTGACGGGCCTCGCATACGCCCTGCTGATGGGCCTCATCGGCGGCCTGCTCCCGGCGCTCCGAGCGGCGAGACTGCCGATTCCGGCTGCGCTGCGCGAGCTGTAGGGCGCCCGGTGGGCGTGAGGCTACGAGTTCGGCCCAGACGGTGTCCTGAACGACACCAGATTGCCGATGGCGTTTCGGACGCGCACCATGTCAGGCGCCGCGCTCCTGAATGCTTTCGAGGTATCGCACCACGGCATCGATCTGGGCACCGACGCCGCCGGCAGCCCTGGGGCTCGGCACCATCCTGAACACGTCGCCCCACACCGGCATCTCCCGGTCGCCGTGGCTCGGGACGTCGCGACCCTCGACGATCCGATACACGCGCTCGCTCGGAAACACGCCGCCGTTGCGACGCGTGTACTGCGTGAGATCCGGGGGCACCCGCCGAAGCTGCTCCGCCATCGGGCCGTTGCCGCGGGCATCCGTGCCGTGGCAACTCGCGCAGTAGGTCCTGAACAGCCGGCTACCGGCGTCGCCCGGCGCGGTCGTGGGCACCTGGATCGACTCAAGATGCGCCACCAGGTTCCCGACACGCTCTTGAGCACGCGCGTCTCCCTCGAACGCGCGAAACATCGGGCCCCAGACCGGCATCTCCGTCGTGCCGTGCGCGGCCAGGGCGCGGCCGCTCCCCATGATCGTGTCACGCACCGCGACGCCTGGAAACGCGCCGCCGCTGCGCCTTGCCAGTGTCGTCAGGTCCGGGGGAGGTGTCCGGAGGGCCGATGCCACGGGACCATCGCCTTCGCCACTGTCCCCGTGGCAGGCCGCGCAGTACAGGCTGAACGAGTCCACGCCGGCGAGGGACTCGATCCCGATCGTCGGTGCCTGCGCCGGCACTGGCGCCGACGCACGCTGACCCTCAAGCCGATCGCCGGCAGTCCCCGCGATCACGACGACGATCGCCACCGCCGCCACTCGCCGCGTCATGCACATCATCGAGTCACCTCGTCCGCGAAACGCATCCGGCACCGCCCCTCACTCACCAGCCATCATGCGGGCGCTACCAGCGATAGATCAGCCGGGCCCAGAACGTATTCGCCGTGTAGGGCCGGTACAGGTACCCTAGCAGCGCTGTGTTTCCGCGCAACAGATTCGGCGTGGATTCGACGTCGAGCGTGAAATCCTCCACGTCGAAGTCCTCGAACCAGTACGACCCGCCGACGCCAAGGCGATCGGTGACCCAGTAGGTGAGGTCCGTCTCGGCGCGGTGGAGCTGGCTGAGCGTGGGCGGCAATGCCTCCGGCGTCGGCAGGGAGGGAGCCACTACCTCCTCGGGCAGCGTCCGATCCGCGACCGGTCCCGTGCCGTAGTCGTAGAACGCTCTCGCCCGGTTGAAGTCGTAACTGACCTGAACTGTTCAAGAGGAACCTGCTCGGCCCCGGCATCGACGTCCCGGCCCCGGACGCCGGCACCGGCGAACGGGAAATGGCATGGATTGCGGACACCTACGCTGCGCTCAGCCCTGGACACCTCGACGCCATCGCCTGCGTCACCGGCAAGCCTGTCACCGAAGGCGGTATTCACGGACGAAAAGAGGCGACGGGGCGCGGACTTGCCTACGCCCTGGCCGAGGCCTGTTCGTATCCCGAGGACATGGCTGCACTCGGGCTCTCGACCGGACTCGACGGGAAGCGTGTCGTTGTGCAGGGCATCGGTAACGTCGGGTACCACGCAGCGAAGTTCTGTCGCGAGGGAGGCGCGCGAATCATCGCCATCGCCGCTCCAGAGGGTGCCATCCTGGATCCTGGTGGCCTGGCCGAGGACGAGGTCGTGGAATTCCGCACGCGAACGGGCTCGATGCTTGGTTTTCCAGGAGCCGCGTCGATGCCGCGCGGCGCCGACGTCCTGGAGATCGACTGCGACGTGTTGATCCCGGCCGCCCTCGAAAACCAGTTGACCGCCGACAACGCGCCGCGGATCAACGCCAGAATCATCGTCGAGGGCGCCAACGGACCGACCACGCCAGAGGCGGATGAAATTTTCCGGAGCAAGGGCACGCTGGTCATTCCCGACCTCTATGCCAACGCGGGCGGCGTGGTGGTGTCCTACTTCGAGTGGCTGAAAAACCTGTCTCACGTCCGTTTCGGTGGACTGCAACGGCGGCACCAGGCCGCCCGCGACCTTCGACTCCTTCACGCGATCGAGCGAGCCACCGGTCAGACGTTCACCGCCGGGGAGCAAGCCTCGATCGTGGCGCCACCGGACGAGCTGAGCATCGTCAACGCCGCCCTGGAAGACACGATGGCCAGTGCCTATCAGGGGATTCGTGATGCGCGGCAACAGCAACCCGAGGTCGAAGATCTCCGGACTGCGGCCTTTCTGATCGCGATCAACAAGGTCGCACGCGCGTACGTCGAGCTGGGTGTCTTCCCCTAACCTTGCGCTCCTCGCGCCTTGCCGGGCGGGCGCCTCGATGCCCAGGTTGACAACCCTATTGAGCCTATTGAGACCCGAGCCCTTAGGCAACGTGAGCGGGCATCGGTTCGCCCCCGCTTGTTCCCAGGCGCCGTCTTGGATAGGATCGCCGCGGTCCTGCGGCTGTGCGTCGGTCGGTGCCGCGCAGCGTACCGCCACGCCGGCACGCACGTGCCGCCACCCGGACAAGGAGAGATAAGGAGAGATGTCGTGAAACTTGAAACCCAATGTATCCACGCGGGCACCCAGCCAGACCCGGTCACCAACTCGCGGGCCATACCGGTGCACCGGACCACGGCCTACGTGTTCAACAGCACCGAACACGCCGCGAATCTGTTCGCGCTCCGGGAACTGGGGAACGTCTACACACGCATCATGAATCCGACGCAGGACGCCCTCGAACAGCGCGTGGCGGCGATCGAAGGCGGCGCCGCGGCGCTGGCTCACGCCTCGGGAACGGCCGCGATCTTCAACTGCATCAACAATATCTGTCGCGCGGGCGACCACATCGTGTCTGCCGGGAATCTGTACGGCGGTACGTTCACGATGTTCAACGATCTGTTTCCGCAGTTCGGGTATGGCGTGACGTTTGTCGACCCTACGGTTCCCAAGAACTTTGCGGCGGCGATCACTCCGAAGACCAAAGCGCTGTTCTGCGAAACTTTGTCCAACCCAGCCGGTGAGATCACCGACATCGAAGCCGTGGCCGCGATCGCGCATGACCATGGCATCCCGCTGATCGTTGATGCCACGTTCACCACACCGGTGCTGCAGCGCCCGATCGAGTTCGGCGCCGACATCGTCGTGAACTCCCTGACCAAGTGGATGGGAGGACACGGCACGGGCATCGGCGGGATCGTCGTGGACTCCGGGCGGTTCAACTGGCAGAGCGACAAGTTTCCGCTGATGACGGAGCCGGACTCGAGCTACCACGGCGTGCGCTGGGCGTACGACCTGCCCGAGATGCTCGCACCAGTTGCGTATCTCATCCGCATGCGCGTCGTACCGCTCCGGAATCTCGGCGCCTGCATCAGCCCGGACAACGCCTGGATGTTCATGCAGGGTCTCGAGACGTTGCCACTGCGAATGGAACGCCACTGCCAGAACGCCCTGTCGGTGGCGACACACCTGAAGGGTCACGCCAAGGTGGAATGGGTCCGGTACCCCGGGCTGCCCGGGGACCCTTCGAACGCCTTGAACCAGAAGTACCTGAGCGGCAAGGGTGGCGCGATGGTGGTCTTCGGCATCAAGGGCGGCGCGGACGCCGGTGTGAAGTTCATCGAATCGCTGGAGATGTTCAGCCATCTGGCCAACGTGGGCGACGCCAAGAGCCTGGCGATTCACCCGGCGACCACGACGCATTCCCAGCTCAGCGAGGAACAGCAGGCCGCGGCTGGCGTCCGCCCCGAGATGGTGCGGCTGTCCGTGGGTATCGAACACATCGACGACATCATCGAGGATATCGAGCGGGGACTGGCTGCGGCCTCGTGAGTCACGGTTTCCACGGGTCCGGCATGCGTGCCGGGCCCGCGGCATCACGCCATGCCGCACGTTGAACGCTTCGCGTCGTTCACGCTCGAGAGCGGCGAGGTCCTGTCCCAGGTTCCGGTCGCCTATCGGACCTGGGGTCGGCTCAACGCACGGGGCGACAACGCCATCCTGGTGTGCCACGCCCTGACCGGAGACACCGATGTCGAGGCCTGGTGGCCCGGTCTGCTGGGTCCGGGTCGGGCGCTCGACACCGACCGGTACTTCGTGGTCTGCGCCAACGTGATCGGGTCGCCCTACGGCACCGTGTCGCCGGTGACGATCGATCCAGAGACCGGACAGCCGTACGGCGGGCGTTTCCCGATACCAACGGTCCGGGACACGGTCGCCCTTCATCGCGCCCTGCTCGATCGGATCGGCGTCCGCCAGCTGGCGCTGGTGATCGGTGGCTCGCTCGGGGGGATGCAGACGCTCGAATGGGCGATGGAGGGAGACTTTGTCCGCGCGATCGCACCGGTCAGCGTCGGGGGTCGCCATTCCGCGTGGTGCATCGCCTGGAGCGAAGCGCAACGGCAGGCGATCTATCGGGATCCCCGATGGAAGGAGGGGCATTACGTCCCGGACGACGCCCCCCGGGACGGGCTGGCCATCGCCCGGGTGATCGCCATGATCTCGTACCGGTCCTTCGGGTCCTTTCAGGGCCGATTCGGCCGCCAGGCCGCGGACGGCTCAACTCCGCACACCTTCGAGATGGAGTCCTATCTGCACCATCAGGGCGACAAGCTGGTCGGGCGGTTCGACGCCGCGTGCTACGTGCGACTGACGCAGAAGATGGATACGCACGACATCTCCAGGGGCCGAGGGGAGTACCTGGACGTGCTGCGCCGCATCGAGCAACCGTCATTGGTCATCGGCGTCGACACCGATCTGCTGTACCCGCTGGCTGAGCAGCGGGAACTGGCCGAGGCGATGCCCCGGGGTCGCCTCGCGGTGATCACGGCACCGGATGGACACGACGGGTTCCTAATCGAGCACGAAACGGTGAATACGCTCGTCCTGGAGTGGTTCGCCCAGCTGGAAGGGTCACCTTGAGGGCGGCGATGCGCCTGAGGCGGCAGGCCTGAACGACCTGAGGACACTCGGGAAGATAACGACGGTGGATTCATATATTATTCGCGTCGTGGAGGTAAGACAGATATGACGAGCAGGAAGTGGTCTCTTGGAATCGCCGGCGTGGCTCTCGCGGTGTTTGTGATGTTGCCGCTGACTGGGTGCCAGACGTCCCAGTCGGGCGATGTTCCCATTGACGGTGACGACATCGGTGGCGTGGTAACCGGCGCGGCCGGCCCAGAGGCGGGTGTCTGGGTCGTCGCGGAAACGACCGATCTGCCCACGAAGTTCGCCAGGATCGTCGTCACCGACGACCAGGGCCGCTACGTGCTCCCCGATCTGCCCGACGCGACCTACGACATCTGGGTGCGGGGATACGGACTGGTCGATTCAGCCAAGGTGCAGGCCACGCCTGGAAACAGCATGGACCTGACGGCCGTTCCGGCTCCGACAGCGGCGGCGGCAGCGGAATACTACCCCGCCAGCTACTGGTACGCGCTGGCAGAACCGCCGGCGGAGAGCGAGTTTCCTGGCACCGGTCCGAACGGCAATGGCATCTCGACGAGCATGCAGACGCAGGCGGATTGGCTCGCCACCATGCGCTGCGGCGCCTGCCACCAGATCGGCAGCAAGGCCACGCGGGAGATCCCCGAAGCGTTCGGAGAGTTCCACTCGTCCGTGGAAGCGTGGGACCGGCGCCTGAAGTCAGGCCAGATGGCGCCAACGATGTACGCCACGCTCGGGCAATTCGGCCGGAACCCCGCGCTGGAGATGTACGCGGACTGGACCGACCGCATTGCCGGGGGTGAACTGCCCGAAGCGCCGCCGCGGCCGCAGGGCGTGGAACGGAACGTCGTGGTGAGCATGTGGGACTGGAACACCGACAGGGGATTCGTGCACGACACGATCTCGACCGACAAGCGCGATCCAACCCTCCACGCCAACGGTCCGGTCTACAGCATTTCCCGGTTCAGCGCGCCTGAGCTCAACATCCTCGACCCGAACACGCACAGCGTCGAAGGGATCACCGTCGGAGTCAGGGATGAAGAGACGCCGTTCACCACACCGCAAATGGTGCTGGAACCATCGCCGTACTGGGGCGAGGACATCATCTGGTCGAGCAAGCCGAGCCTCCACAACCCCATGCTGGACCAGCAGGGGCGTGTCTGGCTGACGCACGCGATCCGCGCACCGGAGACGCCGGCGTTCTGTCGCGAGGGATCGACGCATCCGTCGGCCCGCGCGTTTCCGATCGACCGAAGCTCGCGCCATGCGTCCGTGTACGACCCGGAGACGAAAGAGATCACGATGATCGACACGTGCTTCGGCACGCACCACCTGCAGTTCGGCCACGATGCCGACAACACGCTGTATTTCAGCCCCAGCGGCACATCGGTGCCGGTGCTCGGGTGGCTCAACACGAGAATGTACGACGAGACGGGTGACGCACAGGCGGCGCAGGGGTGGACACCGTTCATCCTCGACACCAACGCCAACGGCGTCCGCGACGAGTGGGTGGACATTGGCGAACCGGCCGATCCGACCAAGGATACGAGGATCCTTGGCGGCAGCTATGGCGTGATCGCCAACCCGGTGGATGGGTCGATCTGGCTGGCGGCCCCCGGTGTGCCCGGCCAGATCCTCCGCGTCATGCTGGGAGACAACCCGTCGGAGACCGCGCTGTCGGAGGTCTACGAACCGCCGTTCAACAATCCGGCCTCACCGATCAACGCATTCAGCCCCCGGGGTATCGATGTCGATCGCAACGGTCTGATCTGGACCTCGCTGTCGGGCAGCTCGCATCTGGCCAGCTTCGACCGAAGCAAGTGCACGGGTCCGTTGAACGGGCCGAACGCAACCGGGCAGCACTGCCCGGAAGGCTGGACGCTGCACGTGACGCCGGGCCCGAACTTCAAGGGGATGACCCGGGAGACCAACGGCGATCTGCTCTATTACAACTGGGTGGACCAGTTCAACGCCCTCGGCCTGGGTGAGAACGTGCCGCTCGTCACGGGGTCGTATTCGGATGCGTTGCTCGCACTCCCCGAGGACGAATGGGTCGTCATGCGCGTGCCGTACCCGATGGGCTTCTACCACCGCGGCGTGGAGGGTCGGATCGACGATCCGGACGCCGGATGGAAGGGGCGAGGGCTCTGGGCGAACTACGGTCCCTACACCCCATGGCACATCGAGGGCGGCAAGGGTACGACGAGCAAGGCCGTGCATTTCCAGATGCGTCCCGACCCGCTCGCCAAGTAAAGGCAACGCGCAGAGAGAGTGAAGGAGAGGCTATGACACACGCACAGTGCGCAAGGTTCGTCGTGGCGGTCGGTGTCGTGGCGGTTGCCCTGTCGGGAGGGGTGGCGTCCGCGCAAATCAATGAAGAGGTCAACTCCGGACGCGCGGCGTATTCGCTGAACGAGAGCTTCTTCACGTTGCCCGAAGGCCGAACGATCGGCTCGACGGCCGGCATCGCGCTCGACCGCGACGGTCGCAGCATCTGGACCTTCGATCGGTGTGCCGATCAGTTGTGCGTGGGCTCGGACCTGGCGCCGATCCAGAAGTTCGACCCCGAGGGCAACCTGGTCACGAGCTTCGGCGCCGGCATGTTTGTCCGTCCACACGGCATCCATATCGACGCCGAGGGTAACGTCTGGGTGACCGACGGGGAGGGCCCCAACGGCGAGGACCCGAGACGGGACGGCAAGGGACATCAGGTGTTCAAGTTCAGTCCGGAAGGCGAACTGCTGATGACACTCGGCAAGGCGGGCGTGGCCGGGGACGGTCCGGATGAATTCAACATGCCGGCCTCGGTGCTTGTCGCACCCAACGGGGACATCTTCGTCGGAGACGGACATGGTGGCACGTCGAACGCGCGGCTATTGAAGTTCTCGAAAGATGGCACGTTCATCAAGACCTGGGGAAAGAGGGGCACCGGCCCAGGTGAATTCGAGATGCCGCACGGGCTCGCGATGGACTCCCGAGGCCGGTTGTTCGTCGGCGATCGCGGCAACGGTCGCGTCCAGATCTTCGATCAGGACGGGAATTTTCTCGAGGAGTGGAAAGATTTCGGCCGGCCGAGCGGCATCTTCATCGATCGGAACGACATGCTGTATGTGGCCGACCACTCCTCCGACGCGCAGACCAATCCTGGCTGGAAGAAAGGCATCCGAATCGGAAGCGTGACCAACGGCAGCGTCACGGCATTTATTCCGGATCCGCGGGGCGGAGACGGGTCGCAGGAAGGCGTGGCCGTGGATATCGATGGCAACATCTATGGATCGCTGACCAGCGGGATGGCACTGTGGAAATGGGTGAAGCCGTCATGACACGCACCTTTCCTCTCGGCGTTGCCCTCGTATCTCTCGCCCTGGCCGGCGTCGGATGCCAGGGGGCGAGCGAAACCGAGGTGGCAGCCGACGCCGCGCCTGCCCGAAGCATCCCGACGTTCAGCGTGGACCCGGATTGGCCCCAGGTCCCGGCTGAGTGGAAACTGGGCGATGTGTCCAGCGTCGCGATCGACGCCGACGACAACGCGTGGATCCTGCACCGTCCACGCGTGCTGCCGGCCGAAGACGCCGGTGTCACTGCCCCGCCGGTCCTGGGGTTCGACCCCGAGGGCGCGTTCCTCCGCGCCTGGGGCGGAGCCGCTGAGGGCTATGACTGGCCTCAGCGTGAGCACGGACTGCACATCGACTACCGGGGGTTCTTCTGGGTGGGTGGGAACAACTGCCCTGCTCGCAACCTGCCAAGGCTTGAACCTGTCGCCGACGACCAGCTCTTGAAGTTCCGGTCCGACGGCGAGTTCGTCATGCAAATTGGTAAGGCCAACGCGAGCGGCGGGAACAATGACACCCAGAATCTGCACGAGCCGGCGGATGTCTTCGTGCACCCGCCGACCAATGAGCTCTTCGTCGCCGATGGGTACGGCAACCACCGGGTCGCGGTCTTCGATGCCGACACCGGGGAGTTCAAGCGCATGTGGGGCGCGTTCGGCAACACGCCGGTGGATAAGGACGACTGCCCCAACATCGCGCTTGACTCCGTGCCAGACGGTCCGGGGCCGCCACAGCTCAGTGTCGTCCATGCGATTCGCGTGTCGAACGACGGCGTCGTCTACGTGGCCGACCGGGAGAACAGACGGGTACAGGTGTTCACGATGGACGGCGAGTATGTCGATCAGATTCTGCGGGGAGACATCCCGTTCGCCCGAAACCTGGCACTGTCACCGGATCCCGTGCAGCAGTTTCTGTACGTGGGTGGGGGGGACGGAATCATGGTCTTCGATCGCCAGTCGCTAGAGTTTCTGACCACCATCGAGGGCGATGGCGTAATCGGAGCTGGTCACCAGATTCAGACGGACTCGCAGGGCAACCTGTATATCGCTGCCACCGGTTCGGGATTTCAGCGGCTCCTCTTCACGGGTGTTGTGCCGGAGACGATCCAGTAGGCGGCAGTGCGAGTTGGCAGGGCGAGTCGGCACTGCGCGTCAGCGTCATCGCCGCGGCGCTCGTGCCACCCCCTGCTCCGGGTGCCGCGCCGTGAGCGAGCGTGCCGTCGCTGCCAGGCCGTCGCTGCCGGGCCGCGCACGTCGCCAGCGACAGGCTCGATCCTGTTCGGTGACGAATATCTGCGGTAACCTTCCGACATGCGCAACGTAGCGTCCGCCTCCCGATATCTGTCGCTGATCGTGGCGGCCGCGGTACTCGTGCTCGGGACCTACACCGGCGCCCAGGAGGCCAAGACGTCCAACAAGCCCCCGCTGCACGGCCGGCACTGGGTCGCGATCACCGGTAAGCCGCTCGGTGCCACCGCCGGCGCGCTGATGTTCGCCCGCGGCGGCAACGCTGTCGACGCTGCGTGCGCGATGCTCGGCGCTGTCGCGACGATGTGGGACACGCTCAGCTGGGGCGGCGAAACGCAGGCCCTCATTCACGACCCGCGCACCGGTCAGGTCAGGGCCATCAACGCGCTCGGCGTGGCGCCCACGGGCGCGACGCCGGAACTCTACCGGTCCCAAGGCATGCGGGAGCTGCCCGCCTTCGGACCGCTCGCCGCCATCACTCCGGGAACGCCCGGCGGACTCATGGTCATGCTCGCCGAGTTCGGCACGATGAGTCTTGAGGAAGTGCTCGGCCCGGCCATGGAGATGGCTGCGGGCTACCCGATTGAACGGAACCTGACCGACACGATCGAGGCGCGCAAGGATCTCCTCCGCCAATGGGACGCCTCGCGGCGCATCCTGTTGCCCCACGACAACGCGGACGCGCCGGCGGCGCACGCGGCACCGTATCCCGGCGAGATCTTCAGGCAGCCGGAGCTGCTGGCAACGCTCGGTAAGCTCGTCGAAGCCGAGCGCTCGGCACGTGCGGCCGGCAAGACACGTGAGCAAGCCATCATGGCGGCCTACGACCGCTTCTACCGCGGTGACATCGCCACGGAGATCGTCTCCGCGACGCGCGCCGCGGGCGGCCTGTTCACGCTCGACGATCTCGACCGCTGGAAGGTCTACGTCGAAGACCCGGTGTCCACGCGTTACAAGGACATCGACGTCTACAAGCTGTCGTCGTGGGTGCAAGGTCCCGTGATGCTGCAGACGCTGAACATCCTCGAAGAGATCGACCTCAAGGGCATGCGCTACAACAGCGCGCAGTACATCCACGCCCTCTACCAGGCCATGAACCTGAGCTTCGCCGACCGGGACTTCTATTACGGCGACCCCTACTTCCCTCCGGCCGAACCGATGGCGGGCTTGCTGTCGAAGGCCTACGCTCGCGACCGTCGGGCACAGATCGACTGGCGTCGGAACGACCCAGGGGTCCGCCC
>JAQBVV010000237.1 GCA_027622905.1 Acidobacteriota bacterium | reverse complement strand
GGTCAGATCCGAGCCGGCGGGCGGACACTGCGGGAAGTCGAGAACGAAATCGTCGGCCAGCTCGCCTGGCAGGGATTCTATCTTGACCCGCAAATCATGGTGACCGTGGAGGAGTACAGGGTCCAGAACGTCGTGGTCGTCGGTGAAGTGGGAGCGCCGGGAGCCTACGCCGTGCCGGCGTCGATGGATCTCGGCGACGTGCTGGCACTGGCCGGCTCTACCCTGCCGTCAGCAGGCCGCGAGGCCGTGATCGTGCCGGCCGGTAGTGAGGGCGTCGTCGTCAAGTCGGCCGCGGCGATCGCGCGCGAATCACGTGGCGCCACTGGATCGAGCTCGCCGGCCGTGAGACGCGTGCGACTCAACGAGCTGAGCGACGACCTGGCATCGGGGGATGTCACGCTCAATGACGGCGACACGGTGTTCGTGCTTCCAGCCGAAAAGGTCTATGTCCTCGGGCACGTCGCCCGTCCCGGCGCGTACCCCGTGCAGCAGGACTCCATCACCGTCTCCGACGCGCTGGCACTGGCTGGCGGCGCGACCGAGCTTGGCGCAACGTCGCGCATCGAGATCAGCCGAATCATCGGCGGCGAATCGACAACACTCAAAGCCCGCCTCGGCGACGAACTGCTGCCGGGCGATACGATCGTCGTGCCGCAGCGCTGGTTCTGACCGTCGCTCTACCCCGCGATCACCCCTTCACCACGTACCCCTTCTTTGTCAGGGCGTCCCGTACGCGGTCGCGAAGCTCCCCTTGCACCTCGACGCCATCGTCCACGACGGCACCACCAGTGCCGCAGGCGCGCTTTAGCTCGCCGCACAGGGCCTTCAGGAATGCCTCGTTCCTGGGCAGGCCGTAGACCACGGTCACCGTCTTGCCGCCACGGCCCTTCTTCTCCATGCGTAGCTTCGCGACGATACGCGTCGGGATCGGCTCGTTGGCCGCGCGCTGACTGCTGAACTTGCAGTCGCGCTGCGGCCAGCCACAGCCGGGACAGACGCCGCCCGTGCCAGTGGAGTAGACGATACGGGTGTTGCTCCTCTCGCTCACTGCTTACTCATTCGTACCACCACCGTCATCACTGCGCCGTCGGACCGAGCCACCCGTCAACGCTCTCGCGCTCGCGCGCCGCGACGAGGACAGGCGCGTCGGCACGATCGTGGGGCTCAGCCAGCAGAGACAGCACCGTCGCCCCCGCCCCCGGAGCCGCCGGGCCGCCTCCGACGCCGCTCCCGATGTAGAAGTGACACGTCTCACCCGAAGACAGCCCCAGTGTGGTCTTCGCCCGATCCAGGTTCCGGGCGACGTGCCCGAGTGCGACGGTGCCAGCCGTGAAGCGCGCGTTGAACTCGACGAGGGGACGAAAGCCGCGGGAGCCGTCCACGGGCGACCGGAATGCAAACGCGTCGATGCTGCACGGACCGTGATAGCCGTCGCCTGCCGCGCGCGCGCCGACAACCTGCGCCGCCTCGCGCAACGCGTCGTCCTCGCCGATCCCGCTGCGTGCCTGACCTCGGGCATCACACTCGCCGCGGTGCCCCCTCGGCTGGCCTGACCCTGTCGTCACGATCTGGAGGGTGCCAAGCAACGTGACGACTCCGTCCCTGGCGATATGCAGTTGCGCCGACGCGTCGGCCAGGCGGTCCAGCCACGGCTCCAGTACGGCACCCCCACGCGAGGCGAGACGCTCGAACGCCCCCTGCATCGCATCGCTCACCACCCCATCGACGCCGGCCACCCGACCGCGGCCGCTGGTCCCGAAACGCGGCTTCAGCGTGAATCGAGCCCGCGCCCATGCCGGCCAGCCGGCCAGCACATCGGCCACGTGGGCGGCAGCGCCCGGTGCCCGCAGCTCCTCAGGCGCGAGAGATGTGGGCACGCCACGAAGCACCGGCGGCTCAAGCCGCTCCGCCCTCGCCACCGAGACCGCCCACGCCTTGTCGTGGACACGCCGCACGACCGCCGCGCTCGCACCCGACAGGACCCGCGTTCCAGCTTCCCGCTCGGCGTCGGCATCGTTCAGCCAGGCAGCCACCTCGATCCCGTCGAGCCACGGGAATACGGGCGGTTCGAAAAGCCCGCGCCAGAGCTCTGCCAGCAACGCGGCCTCGCCCCCGACCCGCGCGGCGGCCTCCCTGCCCGACCTGCCCTCCTCCGCACCAAGATTGGCGATGAGCCGGGGTGCGTTTCTCGTGTCTGTCACCGTGAAAATTTCCCCTCGCAGCCCGGCGCTCTGATAGGCTCTTGGCTGCAGTCGAATTGAGCGCGGCCTTCCACTCACTACCAATCACCGGGAATGTACTTTGTCTGTCGTTGCTGAATCTACGGCTGTGCCACGGGAACACAGTTCGTCAAAGTCCGGACACGCGCCGCTGCCAACGAAGAGCCAGGTCCTGGCGGCCATTCCAGCAGCGTGTTTCGAGCGGAGCCTTGCGAGGTCGACTGCGTACCTGGCCAGCTCGCTCGGCATGACGCTCGGATGCGGGCTCGCCGCGTACCTGTTTCTTCCGATGAGCTGGGCATGGCTCCCTGTCTGGATCGCCTACGCGCTCGTGACCGGAACGATCGCGACCGGTTGCTGGGTGATCGCCCATGAATGTGGGCACCGCGCCTTTACCCGCCATCGCTGGACGCAGGATGCCATCGGCTTCACGTTGCATTCGGCCCTGCTGGTGCCCTACTTCTCCTGGCAGCGAAGCCACGCGCTGCATCATGCAAAGACGAACCACCTCGATGAGGGCGAAACGTTCGTCCCTGCTCGCGACACGACGCCAGCCGGCCGGGCGTGGAGCAAGTGGCAGGACCGTATGGGGGACGAGGCGTTTGCGGTCTTAATCATGCTCGTCAACTTCCTCGTGGGGTGGCCGCTCTATCTGACGACGGGCGCCACGGGTGGACCGGCACGCGGCATGACCAGCCAC
>JAQBVV010000055.1 GCA_027622905.1 Acidobacteriota bacterium | reverse complement strand
TCATTTCGCAGCCCCCCCCCTTCGTCCGGCTCCTTTTACCATAGACGGGGCATTGCGGTCTTCCGATGATTGCCGCAGGCGAGTCCGACAGGCTATCGGGTCCGCGGCGGGTACCAACCCGCGTCGCGGAACTCGATGTCCTGCCCTTCGAGCGCTGCGATCAGCGCGCGGATCGTGGCCGGCGTGTCCTGCTCCTCCGCCGGAGGGTCACCCTCCGGGTCAGCAAGCCAGGCCGCATGGCGATCGTAGTGATTCAGATAGACGACCGAGGGCTTGAACGTCTTCAGGCACTCGGCCACCGGAATCGGGCGCATCCGATCCACAGGCAGGTTCATCGGCACGAACGCAACCTCGATCTCCTGCAGGGCTCGAATCTCGGGCACACACTCCCCGACTCCAGCAAAGAACAGTCGCTTTCCTCCCAGGGTGATCACGTAGCCGTTTGCCTCTCCCTTCGGATGGTAGGGCTCTCCAGGGGTCATGTCGTACGCACCCACTGCCTCGACGCGAATGCCGGCGAAGACACCACTCTCTCCATTGGCGAGCACCGTACCGTCAGCGAAGCGGGCCAGGGCGGCTGCAGTCAACACAACCGGCGCGCCCGGTTTACGCAGCCGAGCGATCGCCTCCGGGTCGAGGTGGTGCACGGGGTCGTCTGTCACCAGGATAAGGTCGGCGGGTTTTGCCAGCGAGAGGTCGCCGGCGCTCCACGGATCGATCTGAATGACCTTTCCCGCATGCTCCACCTGCGCGCTCGCGTGGATGATTGGCGTGATGACGATGTCGCCACCTTCGGCGGCGATGCTGTTGGGGGACTGCGCCATTGCCGCACTGGCCGTCACCATGAGTACCACGCTCAGGACACACACTCGCATTGATACGTACCTCTGAGACGACAGGTCTCGGGAACCCGGATCCTTCAGCGGAGGACCCGACGGAAGCCACTCTACTCCAGCTTGCTCCTGGCGTCCTCCAGCATCGAGATCAGCGCGCCGCGCGCTTCCTCCGGCGTGCTGACCGGCGCGGCAAACGCCAGGCGCACCGGGCGCGGCCCCTCCGTGGTCTGAGCGGACATCTCGAACCCGTACCGGTCCACGCTCGTCATGGACGCGCCGCTGATCTCGGTCGCCCTCGAGAAGGCCTTGCAGCAGAGCACCAGCGCATCGGCGTGGTCGGCGTTCATGTGCGCGATCGTCCCATTCGCCGACGGACCGAGAGGATCCGGCTCGGCGGTCTGCCAATCAGCCTCGCTCACCCACGACATGCGTCCGTACCCCCCGATGTACCGAACGGACGCCACATGGAGTCTCCAGAACGCGAAGTCGCGAAAGTCGGCGTAGTACGCGGCGTTCGGATGCGTCGCCAGGAATGCGCCACGAGCGCTGTCCCCTTCCCTCTCGACACGCGTGCATTGACCGATCATCGTGACACGGCCGTTGGCGAGCGGATCCGCCGAGCCCCCCTCGGCCACCAGCAGGGATGCGCGCGGATCCCGTTCGAGGTTTTTGGTGTGCTCGGCGAGCCGACTGATCAGAAAGATCGGGGCCCCACCATCGAAGGCGACGGTCACGAACGAGCCGTAGGGATAGCCGGCCGGCTCCAGGGCAAGGGTACACAGCGTGCCGGTCGAGATCTGGGTGGCGAGCGTGCGTGCCCGCTCCGCGTGTGTCGGCGTTGGAACGTTCAGGTCGTACAGCGGCTCCGGCGCGTCGCCTGACGGCCGGGCGTGCGCATCACTGTTCATGCAACAGAGACGAATCGTTTGTCCTTAGTCCCAATGTATTTCGACGCCGTGTCCGCGGGCCGAATCGCCATGGTCGGGTGTCACGAATCCGAGTAGACAGCCGTTGGAGCCGTCCCGCAGTAGATGGCACCGCACCTTGATGCGATCTCCAACCTGGACGTCCTCACGCTTGGCTCCGTTCTCAATCATCTTGTTCGGGCCGGCGGCTTCCAGCGCCCAGGTAACCGTCTCACCGGTGTCGTCCTCGACATCGAGATAGACCCATGAATGCGGGACGATCAAGTGGAGTTCAGAGACCGTGCCCTCCAGGTCTGTCCACACCGTGACCTCGTAGCCGTTATGAGAATGGTGCGCCTGCGCCGACAGGGCCAAGGCGACTACACACATGGCCGTGAGCATGACGAATCTACGCTGCATGATCATCCTCCTTCGCTAGGAACACGAGTTATCTGTCCTGGCGCTGGTTTCTGGTGGCCAGAGCCCCGTCCCCTTTCACCTCGTGCGCGGGGTCGGTGGGTAGCCGTTTGAGTAGAGCTGAGTACCCACCCAGCTGTAGCGAACCGGGTTCCACTCCTCATCAAGGAATCGAAGCGATACTTGAAACAGCCCGGGTGCCGGATCGCCGCGCGGCACCGTCGCCTCCAGAATATAGAGACGGTCTTCGTGCATATGGACGACGGCGAACGTACGTGACTGGTCGGCGTTGGTGAGATGTATCTCGTGGCCCTCAACTCTGTCGGAGTTGTAATGCGCGTAGTGCGTGACGTCGGCGCCATCCCTCTTCATGAAATTCCACGACGCATAAACGAGGGCTCCGCGCACTTCCTCCGCCCCGTCGTCCTGGCAGCTGTCCCCGTCCCCGCCTGCGGCAATGCAGCTCTTCACTCGCTCCTGGTGCATTTGGACGGCGTCCGCGTAGTTGACCACGGTGACCGAGTAGCGACCCCGTTGATTCTCGATGCTGTGCACGCGGCCCGGTAAGGAAATGCGATATTCCGCCGCGTAGGTGACGTCTTCTACCGTCGGCTCACCGGGAAAGCTGACGCTGAAGTAGTCTTCCCGACTGACATATTCGGTCCAGCCCTGGGCGAAGGCGAGCCCCGAGGTACACATGATGATCGCCGCCGACATCAGTGGAACAAGACGCATGATCGATCCTCCCAGGCCCTCAGTATGCCGAAGCGGGACTGCCGTGATGGCCTTCCCGCACGGGCACATACTACACCCGCATGCACTGACTGTCGTCCGTGTGTCAGATGCCCGGCCCTGGCCTACGAGCTTTGGCCGGTTCCCTCTTCGTCGAAGCGTCTCTCGACCATCCCGAAGTTTGCGGCTGGCGGGTCCATGGCGAGGATCTGCAGGCTCAATCCATCCTCGGCGGGAACGGTGATACGCCCCACGTAGATGCTCGTCTCTCCGGCGTACGCCAGGGGTGCCGTCACCAGGACCGTGTCGTCCCTGACAATCCGGGCCTCGATCGTGTACTTCGACGAATCCCATAAGCCGGCAGGTTCGGTCGGGCATCCGCAGAGCATCGTGACGCGTGCACGCACCGCGATCTCGGTTCCGGGCGCGCCGTGCAGATCGCCGCTCGGTTCCAGGAGCTCGACGGTGAAACCGTAGAGTTCCAGGACCACGCCCTCTCCGAGGACGTCATACCCCGGCACCAGAAGCATGGTGCGCGAGATCCGCTGGGATGCCTGCGGCGTACCGAGAGGACCCTCGGCTTCGATCCTGACCTGCGTTGGCCTGGTCAGGTTCAACTCGGCCAGAAAACCCGCCGCGCCCTCGGTGTCAAACACATGTTGTCCGCGGGCGCGCGGCTCGACGACGAGTCGCTGCGTATCCCCCGTTCCACCCTCCTGCACGCCTCGGGCGAGCAACGAGCCGGTCCGGGCGTCCAGCACCGTGATGCGCGCGCCGCCGACAGCCGAGCCGATGATCTTGGCGTCGTGCGAGACGACGCGAATCATGACGCGGGTGGCCGTGCCCTGCGTCGCGACGGAGGCAGGAAGAAGGACGAGGGCGGCGCCGGCAAGGAGACCGCCGAGTGCCTTCAACCTAGCGATCCTCGACAACACACTGGGGAGTGTCGCCGTTGACCCAGGCCGCGAGCATCCGCCACTCGGGGTCGTCCTGCGAATGCCAGCGACGTCCTCCGCTGTGGTAGTTGTCGCCGCCGTCGTGGGAATCGAGCGGATGCGTCAGGAACCGACTCCCGAGGGGGTCGCCCGGCTCGATAAACCGGCTGAGCAATTCGAAGTTCTGGCGTGACTCCTGCTCGTTCCAGAAATCGCGCCCTTCCGGTAGGTCCTGCGCGAATCCGCGCACGCCGGAACCATGGCACGCAGCACATTCCATCCGGTTCGCGACTTGCTCGCGGTCTTGAAAGATCCTCTGCACGCAGGTCCTGAAGAACTCGAAGTCCACCTCTGGCGCCGCCTCCGCGGATGCGCTGCGTGGGTCTGCCGCGCTCACCCACGCTGCCATCGCCTGCCAGTCAGCTTCGTCCCTGGACTCCCAGAACTTGCCGCCCACGTGAAAGCCGCTCCCACCGGCACTGAGTTCGAGGGGAGCCATCAGGAGACGACTCTCTTCGGGCTCGCCAGGTGCAACCAGTGCCGACACCACGTCGAAGTTTCGCCTCGACTGCTCGTCTGTCCAGTAGACGCCGCCGCTGCCGTCCTCCTCCAGCGGTTGCAGTCGCATCGGCGTGCCCGACTGAACGTGACACGTGACGCAGGCGGACAGTCCGGGGCCATAGCCGCCGCGGTCTCTGAGCAGGACTGGTTCAACCCGCTCCTTGTACACGCCATAGTCGAGCGCGGCCGGTCCCTGTTGCGCCGCCGCAGCAGCGGCGCTGGGATGGGCGGCGATCAGCGGCACTGGGAGCTCCCCAGCCGTCGGAGTCACCACACTTCGTGTCTCCCCGGTGCCGACGTGCGACACCGCGATGAGCACGGCCATTCCGATCGCGGGCAGTGTGCCGTGGTTCCAGTCGATCCGGCTTCTCATGGTGTGCCTTCCTGTCCTCAGGGCTTCAGCGAACCGCTACTGCGGCAGTACGACCGTGTGGGCCCTCTTCGGCGTCTGGCCCACCGGGATCCGGGCGATCTCGGTCATCGTCGTGCGGTCCACCACCGACACATCGTTGCCTCCGGCGTTGGCGGTATAGAGATAGCGACTGTCAGGCGTGGTGACGAGCCAGTCCGGATGGTGTCCGACCAGGACACGCCCCTGCAGTTCCAGGTCGGGGAGCGAGTAGGCGTAGACGCTGTTCTGCGGCTTGCTCGCGACCCACAGGGTCTGTCCGTCCACGGTCCGGGCCAGGCCATGGCTGGGCGATCCCTGGATCGAATCGTTGTCCACCTGGCTGAGTGGCAGTGTCGGCAACTCCACCTTGTTCACGACTTCCTGCGTCTCGAAATCCAGCACGTAGAACCCGTGATAGTTGGACACCTCGATAAAGATCGACTTTGTCGATCCATCTGGATTCACGTCGAACTCCATGGGACGCACGCCGTCATCCAACCGCTTCGACCAGACGGGCTCGTCGGTCGCAGTGTTGATCACCGTCAACGTCCTCGCCCCGATCATGCCGGCGACGGCGTGCTTGCCGTCGGGCGTCACGAAGACGTTGTGCACCCCTCCCAGGGTCGGGATGTGCCGCACGTTTGTCTGCGTGCGGGTGTCGATGACGTCGACGCCGCCGCTGCCTCTCGCGATGGCCACGTACACCTTTTCACCGTTGGGGGTAATGCCGACGTTGTTCGGGCCGTCGGTCAGGGGAATCTGCTTGACGACCTTCAGCGTCTCAGTGGACACCACGTCGAGGGTGTGATCGAATTCGTTGCTGATGTAATAGACGCTGCCGTCCGGGTGATACGTGACGCCGTGCGGAATCGGTACGTCGTCGATCTCGCCCAGCACCGTATTGGTCAGCGGGTCGATAATGTGGATGTTGTCTCCGCCAGAGTTCGACTGGAGAATCTGCACCTTGCCCCCGGAGCTCCGCGTGAATCCCTGCTGCGCCGCCAGCGGCACCAGCATGAGACTGCCTGCGAAGAACACGACGCACGTGATGGCAGGGGTGAGCTTCATCGGGACCTCCTGTATACAACCTGTATACAACGTGGCGCGGCAATCGTCTTGCCGTGCCGGGTAATCCGCACTGTTGTCAACAACAGTGTCCTCGAACACGGTGCGGAACGTCCGAATGCCAGATTCTACTCCGGCGCGCGAAGACCGTGCCTGCGGACACGGCGGTGACATGCCGCACCACCTCAGGAGATTGGATCCGCGAGGGGTACAGTTCCCTACTGCGTGGAGTTGGTGGGCCAGACGGTGCCCTGAGGCTCCCGGGGCACGTCAGCCATGCCCATGTAGACGAACTTCTGGATCCGCTTCCCCTCCCACGTTTCAGTGGTGTACAGGTTCCCCGTCGAGTCGATGGCGATGCTGTGCACCCCGTAGAACTGTCCAGGTTGCCGCCCGCCATCGCCGAAGTTGGTCACCTCTTCGAGCGTGTCACGGAGTACGACGTGAATTCTCTGGTTCATACCATCGACGACGAACAGATAGCGCTGCTCCGCATCGCGGGAAAACGCCAGATCCCAGACAGACCCGGAGGCCAGTGTCGTCTTGGCGATGAAGCCCTCCTTGACGAAGGTGCCGTCCTTCTGGAAGACCTGGATCCGGTCGTTGGCGCGGTCGCAGACGTAGACGAGTCCGTCAGCGGACACGTCCGCGCAATGTACCGGGTTTCGAAACTGCTGCGCGGGAGGGCCGTCGGGATCGTAGGGGCCGAGGTTCGTGTCGTCGGGCGTGTTGCCATACGCGCCCCAGAACCGCTTCATCATGCCGGTGTCGCCGTCGAGCACGGCGACGCGCTTGTTCAGATACCCGTCGGCGACATAGGCCTCGTTCTCGACGGGATCAACCACCACCTTCGCGACGCGGCCGAAGTTCTGCGTGTCGTTGCTGTCACCCTCGAACGTCGGGATGTAGTCGTCTGCCCCCGGGTCACCCGGACTACGGTGCACGCCTGCCATCCCGTACTGGGCGAGAAATTCGCCGGTTCTGGTGAACTTCAGGATGTGGGAATCACCGCCGCCGTTCCCGCCGATCCACACGTTTCCGAGATGATCGACGGAGATCCCGTGGTTCGATTGCGGCCATTCGTAGCCTTCGCCTGGACCACCCCAGGAGCCAACGAGATTCCCCTCGGCGTCGAACTCCAGCACCGGGGGTGCGCCAGCGCAGCATTCCGCTTCGTCCCGTTCCCCGGCACTCTCCTGTGGAGCGAGCGTGTCAGAGCTGCGGTGGATCATCCAGACATGGTCGCGTTCATCGACCCACACCCCGATCGCCGATCCAAGTATCCAGTGGTTCGGCAGCGGCTTGGGCCAGAACGGATCAACTTCGAATCGCGGCGCGCGGACCGTGGGGCCTTGCGCCTCCGCTTCCTGCTGCAGCACGAACCGGGAGATTCCCAGCGCCACGAGAATCAGCACGAACGTTGTCGCGATCAGTGTGTTCCGTTTCACGGTCCGCCTCCTCTTGCCCGGTCACGGCCGGGTGTCCCACGCGAAGGTCTACTGAGATTCAGCCGCTCCCGTGACTCTTTTAGCACGATTACGGTCGCCTCGCGCACGCACCAGGGTCCGCGCCAGCCAGATCGTCGCCGCCAGCGCCACGCCCGCCATGGCCCATTCCACGATCGTGGTGAGCCGGATCACGTCCATTGTCGGCCACTGGAACTGCATGAGCTGGCTTCCCCGCTCGGTCATCCAATGCCAGGCTGTGTGGGCGACGATGGCCGACAGGATGATCGTGCCCATGCGTTCCTCGACGACGAAGCGGAACAGGATGTGTAGCGCCGGCAGGATGGCCGCCAGGACGACGAGTTGCCCGAGTTCAACACCGATATTGAAGGCCAGCAGCGATGTCAGCAGATGCGAGCCGGCAAACTGCAGCGAATCGCGGAGTGCGAACGAAAACCCGAAGCCGTGCACCAGGCCGAATGCGAAGGTAATGAGCCAGCGACGCATCAGGTGGGCGCCGACGATGTTCTCCAGCGCCATGTAAACGATCGACGCGGCGATGAGCGTTTCGACCAGAGGCGGAAACCACAGAGCGCCCGGTGCCAGATCGTAGGCGGACGCGATGAGCGTCACCGAGTGCGCCACGGTGAAGGCGGTGACCACGCCGACGAGCGTTCCGATACGACGAATCGGGATGACCAGGCACAACAAGAACAGGATGTGGTCGACGCCATCGAGAATGTGCGTGAATCCGGACCGTACAAACCGCGCGGCCGCCTGACCCCACCGCGGGTCGAGCAGGACACGCCCGGGATCATCGTGCAGTTCGAATGCCCGGACCCGACCATCCGGCGTCAGGAGTTGCAACGCGATCGTGACGCGCTGCGCCAGCGGGCGAAGGCCGGGATCGATGGCGAGACGGGACTCGTCCGACAGGATCGGGTACTCGAGCCACGCGTCCATGATCCCTTGTTCCCAGTAGAGATCGATGTCCTCCGACAGCGTCGGTCCCTCCATGTGGGCCAGGGCAGTCTCGTAGGTCTCGAAAGAGCGGTCGGATGGAAGCGAGACACGGACGGCCACCACGTCTGGTACCGGAAGGCGCGCATCCTCCTCGTACAGCGCCACTTCGCGCGCAATCCAGATCGTGGTCGCGGATCGGAGGGCGTCGTCGGCGCGGGCCAGGTCGAGATACCCTTGCGCCCGCAGTGGCACGTCGATATCGCTCATCGCCTGGAGCGGCACGCGCACGAGCAATCGAAGCCGATCCCCTTCAGGCTTGAGAAACGCCTGGACGACGATCGCGTTCGGAATATCGTGCGCGATCCCGGGGACCGACGCCGCGATGACCAGCACGACGATGGCCGCAGCAAGACGCACCCTCATGGGGGCTCAGCGTAGCTGCGCGGTCGTCGCGACGTCCTGCGGCAGCGTGAATGCGACGATCTCGCCGCTGTAGTCGATGCCGCTGATCGAGACGACCAGGTACTGCTGGCCATTCAGCAGGTATGTCATCGGCGAGCCAGTCTGGGGCGCTGGCATGTAGACCGAACCGACCTCGTCTCCCGAGGCCTTGTCGTACGCGCGCAACATCGCGCCCCGCTCACCTGACGGCATCGTGACGACGGCGGCGTCGCCGGCAATCACCAGCGATCGGGTGACCAGCGTGCCGATTCGCCCGATGCTTCCGGTTCTCGGAATGTCCAGGCCCCGCAGCGCGGGGTGATTGCGGATATTGTCCGGCGTTTCGCCGTGAGGAGTCTGCCAGACGATCTCGCCCCTGTTGAGATCGATCGCGCTGATCCGCGCGTACGGGGGCTTCGCGAGCGGGAGCCCCTGGATGGTGAGCGGTGGCGCCACGGCGCTCCCGGCGGCACCGGCTGCTGGCACAGCTGACGGCGGACCGTCGGGTCCGGACGCCGTGCCGCGGACGTAACGCATGTCCGATCGGATCCCGTCAGACTCGATGAGACCGAGGGAGGACACCTGCGACGTTGAGTAAATGTAGAGATAATTCGTTTCCGGATCGAGTGACCCTCCTTGCCAATTCGCGCCCCCCGTCGTCGAGGGCATCATCAGCGTGGCAAGCGGTCCCTCCCACTGGCTCACGACCGGCGGCGTGAAGAGCGGGCCGATCTTGAAGCGCGACACGAGCGCGACCGCTTCGGCTCTGAGCTCAGGCGTGAAGTCAATCAGATCGTCGATGGCGACGCCCTGCCGCTCGAAGGCGGGGGGCCTGGTCACGAATGGCTGCGTGGGGCTGGATTTCTCGCCGGGAACCGTCGATGCCTCGACGGCCCGCTCCTCGATCGGCCAGACCGGTTCTCCGGTCACGCGGTCGAGCACGTAGACCCACCCCTGCTTCGTCGGTTGCGCGAGCGCTTTGATCGGCCGGCCGTCGACGACGATGTCTGCCAGGATGGGTGCGCACGGTATGTCAGAGTCCCAGATGCCGTGGTGCACGAGCTGATAGTGCCAGCGGCGTATGCCCGTCTTTAGTTCGACTGCCACGATGCTCTCGCCGTACAGCGTGTTTCCCGGCCGGTGGCCGCCGTAGTAGTCGCCAGTGGGCAGTTCGACCGGCAGGTACACCAGGCCGAGTTCTTCGTCGATGCTCATCTGCGCCCACACGCCAGTGTTCCCCGTGTTCGCCGCCGAGCCGTCCTCCCATGTCTCTGCGCCCGGCTCCCCGGGCCTGGGAATCGTGTGAAAGATCCAGAGGCGCTCCCCGGTTCGCACATCGAAGCCCCGGACGTAGCCCTTCTCGTTGTTCTTGCGCTCCGGGACGCTGCCCGGCAGATGTGCCGCTCCGATCACCACGACATCGTCGGCGATGATCGGCGCGCTATGGAGGCCGATCTCACCCGTCACGAGATCCATCTCCTGGTCGTTGTCGAGCTTCAGGTCGACGATCCCGTTTCGTCCAAAGGCAGGCACACGGTGACCTGTCTTCGCGTCGAGCGCCACCATCTGGTACCCCGGTGTGACGTAGATGATCCGCGCTTCGCCTCCGTCGCTCCAGTACGCCAGGCCGCGGCCCGACAGCCGCCTCGGCGCCGACTCGCCGCGAGGGCCCTCGTCTTCGCGATGCATCCAGAGCATCTCGCCTGTGGCCGCGTCGAGGGCGACGGCTGCGCGACGCGTGCCTGCCGTCGTGTAGAGCACGCCGTCCACCATCAGCGGCGTCGCCTGCAGGTTGAACTCCGGCCGTGGGCCCAGCGCATCGGTCTTGAAGCGCCACGCGACCTCAAGCTCGCCGAAATTGTCCGCCGTGATCTGGTCGAGCGGCGCGTATCGTGTGCTCGCCAGATCGCCGCCGTAGGTCGGCCACTCGCCGCCTGATGTGTCCCGGGCCGTGGCACGCTGCGCCGCTACCCCCTGGACGAGCGTGGCGATCAGCGCACAGACCGCGATACTCAGCACGAATGCTACGGACCAGCCACGGACGCTGCCCTGGACGTGTAGGCGTGTCATGTTCACCTTCCTTTGTGGTGCCCGACAGGATACATGCGCCAGGTCCGAAGTTTCTCCTCGAACTGCATCGGCGGGCACCGCGATCGGGATGTCGCCGGCTACTTCCTCACCCGCACATATTTCTGCAGTTTCCTGGGGCGGGGTTCGCCGCCGTACAGGTTGCCGTCGCGATCGACGGCCACGAATTCGGCACCGCTTCCCGCGGTATTGCGGGGATCCCCCCAGGGGTTGGGGATGAACTCCTGTACCCAGCCAGTCTCCGCGTCCCCGATTCTGATCCCCATTTCCCACCCCGGGTTCTGCACGTCGTCTGACTCGGAGTCGGCGACATAGATCCGGTCGTTGTCATCGAAGGTGATCCCACTTGGACGCCCGAACTGTGTCCACACCGCCTGGAAGTTCCCATCTTGGTCGAAGATCTGGATCCGGCTGTTGAACCGGTCGGCGACGAATACCCGCCCCCTGGCGTCGATGGCGATGGAATGCACCTCGTGGAACTGGCCGGGCCCGTAGCCGCTTTCGCCCCACGTCCTGATGAATGTGCCGTCGGGCGAAAACTTGACGATACGGTTGTTCCCCTCGACACCACCGATGGCGTGGCCATCGGCGACGAAGACGTCTCCGTTATCGGCCACCACGACGTCGGCCGGTCGGTTGAAGCTCGTCGGGCCGTCTCCGGGAACGCCGGGAGTGCCAAGCGTCATCAGTATCTCTCCGGTCGCACTGAACTTGATGACCTGGTGCCCGCGGGTGCCCGGTGGCGTGCGTGCCGGAGCCACGGCATCGGTCACCCAGACATTGCCGTCCAGATCCACATCGATGCCGTGCGGCCAGATGAACAGGCCGCCGCCGAAGCTGTCCACCACGCGGCCTTCCATGTTGAACTTGAGCACCGGGTCCAGATCCGAGTCGAGGCACTCGTCTCCGAACCGACTCGGATCGAGTGTGCCGTTGGTGTCGCACCTCACCACCGCCCAGAGATGTTCGCCATCGGGGTCCATTGCCAGGTCGCCCACCGCGCCCATCGGCCTCCCGTCTGGAAGCTGGGCCCACCGTTCCGACGGGAGTTGCTGCCAACCGTCGACCGCGCGGTACGGATTGGGAAGGGCCTGGCCTGAGATGTCGGCGGCGGCGCCGAGCGATGCGGCGATGCCCAGCGCGACAACCAGTTCGAGTCGTGTTTCTCCTGACATGATCACACCTCAACGGAAAAGCGCGCGCGGTCTGGTGGCTCTACGCGGGAAACACCGTACGTGCTCGAAGCGCATGGAGACAGGCCGGAGCCGGGAGGCGTCTCCCCGGACCCGACTTCAATGAGGGCGCCGACCGCGGTTACGGAAGTGTCAGCGCAACAAGGGAGCCCGGCTGGTCGCGTTTCGCGCTTCCTGCCTGCATCACGAGGTACTGCTTCCCCTCGTGCATGTAGGTCATCATGCCGTACTGGCCTGGTATCGGAATCTCGATGCTGGCGAGAATCTCTCCCGTCCGCTTGTCACGAGCATGCAGCATCGGCATGCCGTTCTCGTTCACTTCCGTGTCTCCGCGGAGGTCCTCCGTCGTCTGCACCAGGAGGTCGCCCATCACCATCTGGACAGATAGTCCGGTGCCTCCTGTCGGAGGTACATCGACGCCCCGTAGCAGCGGGTGATTCTTGATCCGATCCGGGGTTTCGCCGATCGGAATATCCCAGAGCTTCTCGCCCGTGTTCATGTCGTAGGCCGACAGGGCCGAATACAGCGGCTTGTACACCGGCAGGCCCTCGACCAGCGGCAAATAGCCCGTTGGGGGGCCGCCTTGCTTCCACGGGGCGACGGTGGTGCCCGTCGTGGGCGTCACCCGCTCCCGTCCTCGCCACGCCTCCTCTGACATACCCGCGACCTCGGTCCTCTCATCGTCTACGCCGTTGGTAGGTACGAGCCAGGGATTCGCGGCGCATACCCGTTGATGCGACGCGTACATGATGCCGGTGGTGGCGTCAGCAATCGATGGATGCGGAATGTTCAATCCGCCTTTGCACCCGACGTTGTTGATGAAGTCGTTGTCGTGGGGGTACGGCAGAAACGGCATGTACAGCCCTCCGACGCGGAACTTGCTCAAGACCTCCATGGCCTGTGCCTTCAACTCCGGCGTGTAGTCGATGACGAACTCGTCGGTGAGCCCGTTGGTCACGATCGGATCCAATGGCTCCGGCCGCGTGGGATACGGCTGTGTCGGTGCCGTGTAGTTTCCCGGTACCTCGGTCTGGATGACAGGGCGTTCCTCGATCGGCCAGATCGGCTCACCCGTCTCCCGGTTGAGCGCGAAGACCAGTCCCTGTTTCGTGTTCTGGATCAGTGCGGGCACCGGCTGTCCGTCAACCGTCAGGTCCATCAGAATGGGCGCCGTTGGAATGTCGTAGTTCCACTGCTCGCTGTGATGAACCTGGTAGTGCCACCTGCGCTCGCCCGTCCTCACGTCCAGCGCGAGCACGCTGCCGCCGAAGAGGTTGTGGCCAGGGCGATGGCCGGTGAAGAACTGATAGGTCGAGGAGTTGGTCACCAGATACACGAGTCCGAGCTCCGGATCGGCAGACGCCGGTGCCCACGACGACATGTCTCCAGACCACTTCCACGCGTCGCTCTCCCAGGTCTCGTGGCCGAATTCTCCGGGCCGCGGGATGACGTGGAACTTCCAGAGGTGCTCTCCGGTCTTGGCGTCGTAGCCCATGATGTCGCCCGGCACGTTCTCGAACCTGGTCTGGTCGTAGCTCGGCTCGTGGCCGACGAGTACCACGACGACCCCGTTCACGACGATCGGCGGCGACGAGGCGGTCACCATACCCAGCTGCCTGGGGATGCCGTGGTCGGCGTCGTACGGCTCTTTCCAGTCCAGCCAGGGCTGCCAGTCGGCAACGAGGTCAGGGATCAAATCGACGACGCCGGTCTTCGAGAACCTGTCCAGGGGAACCGATTTCCCCCAGTCCTCCAGTGGCAGCCCAGTCTTGGCATCGAGAGCCCAGAGGAAGTAGGCGGGCGAGGTCACGTACACCACGCCGCGCCCATCCACCTCGGCGTAGGCGACACCCTTGCCGAAGTCTGATCTCGGCGAGCGCAGATACCGCATGGTCTCGGGCTCCCGGAAGGTCCACAGCGTTTCACCGGTCGCGGCGTCGATCGACACCACCGTGCGCCGCTGACCGCTGACCGTATACAACGCGCCGTCGACGAAGACCGGTGTGGCCCTGGCCGTGTACTCGATGCCGGCCCCGAAGTTGTTGCCTTCCCAGATCCAGGCCACCTCCAGGTCGGCGAAGTTGGACGCGTCGATCTGCCTCAGCAGAGGCGCGGACCTGGTGTTTCCGGCGTCGCCGCCAAGGTAGCGCCACTCTCCGGTCTCGGACGGTGCCTCCTGGGCAGAGCCGACACCGATGAGCGCCGTGAGGGCCAGGACGCCGCACACAAACAGGGACCGCTTCATATGTTCTTCTCCTCCAGGACAATGACCGGTGCCAGGTGGCCGGTTGAGGTCGACCAGGCTCCGTAATGTTACGGAACTGCGGCGTTGTTGTCACCCCTTGTTTCAAACTGAGACACTACCGACCGTTTCAGCGGGTTGACGCTTCGCGCCGGCTCGTGTTCCACTGACGCCGTTCAGGGATCGGGACCTTCGGCGTCGCTTCGTCGCTGTCGCACGCGAGACTCCCGGACCGCAACGAGGATGATGACTATGTGCACGAACGGGGAGGCAAGGATGCTGCGAGTAAGGACCAGATGGGCGTTGGGTATCGGTATGGCGGCTGCAATCGCTGTGTCTGTTGTGTCGCAGGGCTGTTCCACCCCACCACCACAGGAGGCGCCGGAAGAGCAGGCATCTGCACCCCAGAATGAGCCGACCAATGACTTCCCTAACCCGTATGAGGGGTCGATATTGCCGCTGCCAGACGGGCGGACGTGGGGTTCAACGGCCGGTGTCGATATCGCCCCCGACGGCAAGCACGCCTGGGCCATCGACCGATGTGGCTCCAACGGCTGCCTAGGCTCAGACCTCGACCCGATTCTGCTGTACGACGGCGACGGGAACTTCGTCCGGAGTTTCGGCGCGGGCAAGCTCGCGTTTCCCCACGGGATTCATGTCGATCAGGACGGAAACGTGTGGGTCACCGATCCGGTCCTGAATGATGGCCGGGGAGCGGGCGCGGGCGGGATCGGCTCCGATGTCATCAAGTTCAGTCCGGAGGGTGACGTACTGCTGACGCTCGGCACGCCAGGAGTCAAAGGAGACGGCCCCGATCACTTCAGCGGGCCGTCCGACGTCGTCGTCGGCGACGATGGCAACATCTTCGTCGCAGACGGGCACGGCCCCGGTACCAACGAGCGGATCATGAAGTTCGACAGTGACGGCAACTTCCTCATGCAGTGGGGAGAGCCTGGCGAAGGCCCCTGCGGCGCCAACCAGTTCTCCAGCCTGCACGCGCTGGAGATCGACTCGCAGGGCCGGCTCTTCGTCGGCGACCGCGACAACAACCGCATCCAGATCTTCGATCAGGACGGCAACTACCTCGACTGCTGGTACCAGTTCAGCCGGCCGAGCGGCATCCACATCGATCAGGACGACAACATCTACGTTGCGGACTCGGAGTCCAGCGATCTTCCCGACGCGGGTGGACCGCCCCATGGAGACTGGCAGCGCGGGATCCGGATCGGCAGCGCCGCGGACGGCAGCGTGCGGTATTTCATTCCGGACCCCGAGCCGACCGGCGGCAGTAGCGCCGCGGAAGGCGTGGCGGCGGACCGCGACGGCATCATCTACGGCGCCGAGGTGGGCCTGCCGAAGATGATGCGGTACACGCTGAAGTAGGTCCGATCGCTTCCCGTGGCGCGCTCACTGAATCGGTGTGACGAGAGTGCCGATTCCTTCGACTTCGATCTCGACGACGTCGCCGCGCTTCAGATACACCGGCGGGGTGCGCCCAAGGCCGACGCCTGCGGGCGTGCCCGTCGCCACGACGTCTCCAGGCCAGAGCGTCATGATCCGCGACGCGAATCGCAACAACCGTTCCACATCGTGCACGAGGTAGGCGGTATTTGAGTCCTGCATCACCTCGCCGTTGACCCGCGTCGTCACCTGAAGTTCCGCGTGGTTGGGTAAGAATTCCCTGGGGACCACGTACGGCCCCATGGGCGACGCGCCCTCCATGCTCTTGCCGGCGAAATAGTCGCGCGCGAAGCGACCGTGGTCGGGAATCTGCGCAGCCCGGTCGCTGACATCGTAGAGGATCGTGAAACCGAACACGTGGTCCATGGCGTTGTCGAGCGTCAGGTTCCTGGCCTGCTTACCGAGCACGATCGAGAACTCCCCTTCCCAGTCGATCCGGTCGCGACCTGGGGGAATCACGTACGGCTGCCCAGGATCGATGATGGTGGACCGCGGTGACTTGGCGAAGAGCAACGGATCGTCCCGGTCCGGGTCCGTCTCGGCCGAACCGCCCACCTCGGCGGCGTGAGCACGATAGTTCTGCCCGGCGGCGATCAGGTTCCAGGGATACTTGATTGGCGCCTTGATCGACACGGCGTCCGGCGAGTATCCGAACGCGAGCCCTTCCGTCTTTCCCGACAGATAGTTGGCGATCTGGAACAGCCGCGGCTTGAGCGTCTCCGACCCTTCGATGAGCGTCTTCAGGTCATCCGGCATCTCCAGGGATGTGACACCCGCGTCGGCGACCAGATGCGCGTTCGCCTCCTGCAGGTCGAGGAGCCGGCCATCGAGCAGCATGCCTGCGCGTTCCCGTCCATCGACCTCGAAGGTGGCCAGCTTGAACGCCACGTCCGGCGTCGCCGGCACCTGCGCCCTCGCCTGGCCGGACACGAGCACGATGGCTCCAATGGCGATCGCCAGCGCGGCGTTGCGTACTCCAAGACTCTGTTTCTGCATCTGCTCTCTTCGAGTTAGAGGATCGGCGAGACGCAGCTAGGGCAGCGCCAGCGCCACGAGCGATCCGGGAAAGTTACCGCTGCAGATGGGCATCACGATGTACTGCCGCCCCTCGTGCATGTAGGTCATGGGCGAACTGTTCGACGGCGCCGGAATATCGACGGCGCCGAGCTGCTCACCGGTCTGCTTGTCAACGGCGTAGAACACCGACTCCGCGCCACGACCCGCGCCGTACATCAGTAGCGTCCTGGTGACCAGCTTGTTGCCGTGCGCGGCGTTGCCCGTGTTGCCGACATCGAGGTCCCTGAGCGCTGAATGGTTCTTGATGCGATCCGGTGTGACCCCGTTCGGGATCCACCAGAGGTGCTCGCCCGTGTTCAGATCGATCGCCGTGATGCGGCTGTACGGTGGTTTGAAGAGCGGCAGGCCATCGATGGCAAAGTTGGTGTCCACGAATCCGTCACCCACGTAGTTCATCCCCGTCGTGCCGATCGGCTGTGCCTCCCCCGCATCCACTTCGGCGCCCGGTACGAGATTCGGCGTCGAGCATGTCTTCAGCGAGACAACGTAGAGAATATTGGTCACCGGATCGACTGCCGCGCCACCAGGGATGTTGGTGCCCCCATTGCCGCCTGGACAGTGCATGCCGGCTCGCTTGCCGAGTGCACCGCGGTGGATCGGCGGGAGGTATAACGGCCCGTAGTTGTAGTTCTCGGCGAAGGCGATCGCCTTTGCCCGCAGTTCGGGCGTGAAGTCGATCATGTCATCCTGGGTCAGCCCCTGCATCTCGTAGGCCGCCGGACGCGTCGGAAAGGGCTGCGTCGGCCACGCCTTCTCTCCCGGAATCACCGATTCGGGAACCGCCCGTTCCTCGATCGGCCACACCGGCTCGCCCGTGACCCGATTGAACACGAACGCCCAGCTCTGCTTCGTCGTCACGACGATGGCCGGAATCTCCTCGCCGTTGACCGTGATGTCGATCAGATTCGGCGAGGTCGGGATGTCGTAGTTCCAGATGTCGTGATGCACGAGCTGGTAGTGCCAGAGACGTTCGCCGGTCGCGGCATCAAGGGCGACGATGGATGTCGAGAACAGGTTCTGTCCCAGGCGATGACCACAGTAGTAATCGTTCGTCCCGGGATCGGTTCCGATACAGACGATGCCCCGCTCGAGGTCGGCCGTCAGCGGTGCCCACACCGACACATTGCCCGTGTACGACGATGAGTCGTTCTCCCACGTGTCATTGCCGAACTCGCCAGCCTGCGGAATCACGTTGAACTTCCACAGGAACTCACCAGTGGTGGCGTCATACGCCAGTACGTGACCGGGCACGTTCTCCATCCGTGTCTGCAGGTAGCCCTGTTCGTGTGAGTTGCCGACGATGATCACGTTGCCGACGACGAGAGGCGGCGACGACGAGGTGATGTAACCGACGTCGTTCGGGAGACCTTCGGTGGGATGGAACGGGTATCCGAGATCCTCGAGGAGATCGACCGTGCCGTGCCTGCCAAAGCCCTCAACCGGCACACCCGACTCGGCGTCGAGCGCGTGCATCGAGAATCCAGGGGTGACGACGATGACCCGGCCTCGGCCGTCGACCTCGGTGTAGGCGACTCCCTTGCCGTAGTTCTTCCGCATCGACTGCGCCCACCGCTTGGTGGGTGCCTCGCGAAACGTCCACAGGGTTTCGCCCGTTGCCGGATCCATCGCCACGACCGCGCGCCGTTCTCCGGCCACGGTAAAGAGCCGGCCGTTCGCGTAGATGGGGGTGGACCGCAGGATCGGATCGGCGTTGGGGCCGAAGTTGTCGCCACGCCAGACCCACTGCGCTTCGAGATCCTCGAAGTTGCTCGCGTCGATCTGGTCGAGCGGCGAGTATCTGCCACCGCCCGCGTCCCCGCCCCATTACCGCCACTCGCCATTATCGACGCCGCCAGGCTGCTGGCCGGCGATCGGTGAAGTCACGGCGAGGAAGGCCGCGCCGATCACTCCGAGCACCCGGCCCCTGCGCCAGTACCTACTGCTCATGATCTTCCTTCCGGCCGAGTTGCGACGCCGACACGGCATCTAAATTTAGTTCGTTCGATAGCTACTCACTGGCGGCAGGCGTGCCCCCCCCCCCGGCGGCGGCGCCTCTTC
>JAQBVV010000054.1 GCA_027622905.1 Acidobacteriota bacterium | reverse complement strand
GGGAGGACGAGCCGAATCGTACGTTCGTCTTTGTGCAGCCGCGCATTGACATGCCCGCCGAGCGCCCCGAAGAACGCGCGGAGTTGTCGGACCAGGACCGTCTGGCGCAGGCGCTCGAACTGCCGCCCGTGCCCGAGAATCCCTTGCCATTTTCGCTCGGCGATTCAGCGGCGCGCGTGGAGGCCGAGCTTGATGAGCGAGCGCGAGGCGAAGAGGCCCTGGAACCGGAACCGGAGCAACGTGCTCAGGTGATGCCGCCCTCCGATACCGGGTTCCGCGTGCCGCCCATCGAGAGCCCGCCGGCGAGCGCCACCGGGTCGTTGGGCGAGGCGCTGCGCGACCTCCAGCGGTACGTCCAGAACGAGACGTTCGATAATCCGCGTGGTGGCAACGATCGTCCGGGAGCGACGATTCAGTTCGACACCAAAGGTGTGGAGTTCGGCCCGTGGCTGAGACGCTTCGTCGCGCAGGTGCGCCGCAACTGGTTCGTGCCTCAGGCGGCCATGGTGTTGAGGGGCCACGTCATCCTGCAGTTCAACATTCATCGCAGCGGCGCGATTACCGACATCGCCATCGTGCAACCCTCGTCGATCGATGCGTTCAACAACGCCGCCTACGGGGCGATCGTGACATCGAATCCGACCGCGCCGCTTCCGCCCGAATACCCGGCGGAGCAGGCGCTGTTCACGGTGACGTTCTACTACAACGAAGAGCCGCTGAACTAGCCGGGGAGGCCAGATGCCCACCCGCGTGCAGCAACTCGGTTTACTGATCCTGCTCACTGCGCTCGTCGTGTACGTCTGCATTCGGATCGGATGGTAGAGCGGCGTCCGGTCGTGCTGGCCGTCGTTGGTCCGACCGCCTCGGGGAAGAGCGCGCTCGGTCTCTCGCTGGCTGAGCGCCATGGCGGTGAGGTCATCAGCTGCGATTCGACTGCCTCGTACCGGGGCTTCGATATCGGGACCGACAAACCCTCACGTGATCAGCGTCGCGGTATTCCGCACCACCTCATCGACGTCGCCGATCCCACCGAGGTGTATACAGCATCGCATTTTGCCCGCGACGCCTCTCGCATCATTCGCGAGATTCACGGGCGGGGGCGCGTTCCGGTGCTGGTCGGAGGCACTGGCCTCTACTACCGTGCTTTGACGCGCGGCCTGTTTCCCGGTCCCGGCGCCGACGACGACCTGCGGCGACGGCTGGATCGCGTCGCGGACGCCCGCGGCGTGGAGCGGCTTCATCGGATGCTGCGGCGGGTCGATCCTCCCTCTGCTGATCGCATCATGCCCCGGGATCGCAAACGCATCGTGCGGGCGCTTGAGGTGTACATCACCACGGGGCGGACGCTGACGGACCATTTCAGCGAAACTGCCTCGCCTATTCCCGATTGTGACGTGGTCTCGGTCGCGCTGCGGTTGCCTGCGGCGCTCACGGCGGAACGCGTCGCGCGAAGGGTCGATGAGCAGTTCGCTCGTGGCATTGTCGATGAAGTACAGACGCTACTGGCGCGTGGCGTACCTGCGAGCGCGAGGCCTTTCGGTGGACTGGTCTACCGCCAGGTGATGGAGATGCTTCGAGGTGTGCGCGACGAGGCGGCGACGCGAGCGCTCATCGCGCAAGAGAATCGCCGCTACGCGCGTCGCCAGTTGATCTGGTTTCGCAAAGAGCCTACCCTTAGCTGGTTCGACGGCCCCGGTGAGCGGCACGAGACGCTCACCCGAGTCGAGGAGTTGCTCGCCGCACGCGGGCTCCGATCGCGAGGAGACGCGTTCTGATGGCGCAGGCGACCGAATCCCTCAGTGCCGCTGCATTCGTACACTCCATCGTCAGCGATGTCGTGCCGCCGCCGCTGTGACTGGATGGGCGCGCACGCCGGTATTCGGACGCGTACTCCTGATCGTGCTCGATGGCGTCGGTGTCGGCGCGTTGCCCGATGCGCGTCGTTACGGTGATGCCGGCAGCGATACGGTCGGCCACATCGCGAGTGCCGTGCCCCTGGCGATCCCGTTCCTGCGTTCGCTGGGGTTGGACCGCGTTGTATCGCTGGGTGGCGGAGTCACGGATCCCGCGGGCGCCTTCGGACGGATGGCTGAGGCGTCGGCCGGGAAGGACTCCGTGACGGGACACTGGGAAATGATGGGCGTCGTGCTTGACCTGCCGTTTCCGACGTTCCCAGACGGGTTCCCCGCGCCGTTGATGACGGCGTTCGAGCGGCGCATCGGGCGCGGCACGCTGGGCAACGTTATCGCATCAGGGACAGCCATCATCGAACGGCTGGGACCCGAGCACATGCGGACCGGGCGGCCGATCGTCTACACGTCGGCCGACAGCGTCTTTCAGGTCGCGGCGCACGAAGACGTGATTCCTGTACCCGAGCTGTACCGTATCTGCGAGATCGCGTTCGAGTTGGCCGCGCGCGGGGCCGGTGTCGGCCGTGTGATCGCGCGGCCGTTCACGGGCACGCCGGGAGCATTCACCCGGACCGCCAATCGGCACGACTACGCGCGCGACCCTGTCAGCGACACGCTGCTTGACGAACTGTCCCGCCGGCGCGTGCCCGTCGCCGCGATCGGGAAGATCGGCGATCTGTTTGCAGGTCGCGGTATCACCCGCTCGGCTCCCACGACGGGCGACGAGGACGGATTCGACACGCTGGCCATGACCATGGCGAACACGCCCTCCGGGATGATCTTCATGAACCTGGTGGACTGTGACACGCTCTACGGCCACAGAAACGACGTTGCGGGTTACGCTGCCAGCCTTGAGCGGATCGACGGACAGCTTGGTCGTGTGTCGTCTTCGTTACGCGAGCAGGATCTCATGGTGGTGACGGCCGACCACGGCAACGATCCGACCACGCCGAGCACGGACCATTCTCGCGAATATGTCCCGCTGCTGGTCTCTGGACCGCGTGTTCGCGCCGGGATCGATCTTGGGACGCGCGCGACCTTTGCGGATGTTGGTCAGACCCTGGCCGACAATTTCGGTGTGGGGCCGCTGGCGCACGGGACCAGTTTCCTGGAGAACATTGTTGCCGAGTATTCGTGAAGCGCTGGAACAGAGGGAACAGGACACGCTCGCGCCCCAGGCGGCGAAGAGCGCGGACTCGAAGGGGCGTCTGCGAGCCGAGCCGGAAGACGAGGTGCGCCCGGCGTTTCAACGCGACCGCGATCGCATCATTCACAGCAAATCGTTTCGGCGGCTGAAGCACAAGACACAGGTATTCTTTGCGCCCGCCGGCGACCACTATCGGACACGACTGACACACAGCCTGGAGGTGTCGCAGATTGCACGTACGATCGCAAAGGTCCTCCAGCTGCATGAGGAGCTGACCGAGTCGATCGCCCTCGGGCACGACCTGGGTCATACGCCGTTTGGCCACGCGGGCGAGCGGGTGCTGAATCGGCTGATGCCCGGCGGATTCAACCATTACGAACAGAGCCTCCGGATCGTCGACGTGCTGGAGAACGATGGTCAGGGGCTCAACCTGACCTGGGAGGTGCGCGATGGGATCGCGCGCCATTCAAAGGGCAAGGATGGCGCGCCGGTCGGATTGGACCCCTCCAAGCGGGCGGCCACCCTGGAAGGCCAGATCATGCGCGTGGCCGATCTCATCGCTTACGTCAATCACGACATCGATGACGCGATTCGGGCGGGTATGTTGCAGGCGCGAAGCTTGCCTGCATCGGCCGTCGCGGTGCTGGGCGCGACATCCTCGGAGCGGATTGCCCGGATGGTCAAGGATGTCGTCACCGAAACGCAGGACGCCGGACTCGCCGAGATCGGCATGAGCGAGGCCGTGCTCGACGCGACGCTGACCATGCGACGATTCCTGTTCGACGCCGTCTACGAGAACAGCGTCGCCACCACGGAGTTCACCAAGGCGTCTGGCATCCTGGGCGGACTGTGGGACAAGGTCCGTGAGCGGCCTGGCGAGTTTCTCGACCATCGGGTGCTCGAGTCGGAAGGACTCGATGCTGCCACCCGTGATTTTCTGGCCGGCATGACCGATCGGTTCGCGGTAGCCCTCTACGAGCGCCTTTTCATCCCGAAGCCCTGGGTCGGCCCGATTTCCTGGAATCAGCTATAATCTGGGGTCGCCTTCGCGAGAGAGTCGCAAAAGGGACCGGCGCGACCGGATATCGCAGTGATGCAGCTCGATCTCACTCGTTACCGGCAACCACTTAGTGAGTTTGCCCGCACCTTTCAGCCGGAAGAGCTGGACGATGACGGCGATGTCTACCGTGTCGCGGCGCCGAGTGAGCTGGCGTTCCAGATTCACAAGGACAAGGATCGATTTCGTCTGGTCGGGACGGTCGCGTCCGAGCTTGAACTGCCGTGCAGTCGCTGTCTGGATCCGTTTCGCCTGCCGGTCGCAGGTCCGTTTGATGTGCGGTACCTGCCCGCCTCCGAGGCGTCGGCGTCCGTTGAGCACGAGATGGCGGTCGAGGACCTGGAGACGAGCTACTACCGGAACGACGAGATCGATTTGAATGAGTTGCTGCGCGAACAGTTTTACCTGGCGCTGCCGATGAAGCCGCTCTGCAGCGAGGAGTGCCTGGGGCTGTGCGGCCAGTGCGGCACGAACCTGAATACGGGTACCTGTGATTGTGCGCCGATCCGGGACGAGTCCCCGTTCACGGCGCTCAAGGGCCTGGGTCGGAGCCGCGAGCCCTCGTAGACCATCGGAGATACAGGTTCCTGAGATATCGAAATTATGCCTAACCCGAAACGTCGACATTCGAAAGCGCGCACATCCAAGCGACGTACGCATGACACGCTGACCCCGGCGGCCACGGGGCTATGCCCGCAATGCCACGAGCCCAAGGCGCCGCATCGTATCTGCCCACACTGTGGTTTCTACCGGCAGCGGCAGGTGCGGGCGGTGAGCGAAGAGTAATCCCCCGAAGTTAGTGATCCGCATCGCCGTTGACGCGATGGGGGGCGATCACGCGCCGGCGGCCGTTGTCGATGGGGCCGTGGCGGCAGCGCGGCACCTCGCCGTGCCGATTGCGCTGGTCGGCCGCACGGAGCCGCTTGCGCAGTTGCTGGCATCGCATCCGGGGTGGCACGAGTCTGGGATAGAGATCGTCGATGCGCCGGATGTGGTGGCCATGGGCGATTCGCCAGCTACGACGGTCCGCCGTACCCCGCTGGCATCGATTCGAGTGGCCGCGGACCTTGTCGCACGGGGCGACGCGTCCGCTCTGGTCAGTGCGGGGAACACCGGCGCGACCGTGATGGCGGCGTACGGTGCCTTCGGACTGATTCCGGGGGTTGATCGTCCGGCACTTGCGGCCGCCGTGCCAACGCGGGTACGGCCGGCGGTACTGGTGGATGCCGGCGCCAACGCAGAGTGCCGGCCGCGCCATTTGCTGCAGTTTGCGGTGATGGGCAGTGTGTATGCGCGCATCGCGCTCGGTGTCGAGCGCCCGCGCGTCGGGCTCTTGTCGATCGGCGAGGAAGCGACAAAGGGAAACGAGCTCACGCGTGACGCTCACCGGCTCCTGAAGTCGTCGGCGCTCAATTTCGTCGGCAATCTCGAGGGCCGGGAGATCTATGGCGGGGCAGCCGACGTGATCGTCTGCGACGGGTTCACGGGCAATATCGTGCTGAAGACGAGCGAGGGACTGGTGGAGACGGTGGAAGCGCTGCTTGCTGACGAGCTGCAAGGAACATTCTCAAGCCAGGTGGGCTACCTGCTGTCGAGAAGGGCCTTCCGGCGTTTTCGTCGGCGTGTTGATTACTCCGAATACGGTGGGGCGCCGTTGCTGGGCGTAGCCGGTCTTGCGATCGTCTGTCACGGTCGCTCGTCCTCCAGAGCCGTGCGCAACGCGATCGCGATGGCGCACAGATTTGCGGCTGGCGACTTCGTTCGGCGGGTGGAGCACGAAATCATGGCGACACAGGTGGCGGAATAATGATTGCCTTTCTGTTTCCCGGGCAAGGCGCGCAGCAGGTTGGGATGGGCCGGGCACTGGTGGACGCCTTTCCCGAGGCCCGTTCAACGTTCGAGGAGGCGGATGCCGCCTTCAGCGCGAACGCGGCTGGCATGGAGTCGGCGCATCCCGCATCGCTCAGCGCGCTGTGTTTCGAAGGCCCCGAGGAGCAACTGCGACTGACCGAGTACACACAGCCGGCCATGCTGACGGTCAGCGTCGCGGCGGCGCGGGTACTCGCGTCACTGGGCATTCAGCCCGACTACGTTGCGGGCCATAGCCTCGGCGAGTACTCAGCGAACGTGGTCGCAGGGACGCTGGCGTTCGCCGATGCGGTGGCCATCGTCCGCCGGCGCGGGCGCTACATGCAGGAAGCGGTGCCGGTTGGGCAGGGGGCCATGGCGGCTATCCTCGGCCTGGATATCGCCTCGGTTCAACGTGCCTGTGATGAGGCGGCCCAGGGCGAGGTGGTGTCTCCGGCCAACATCAACAGTGCCGAGCAGGTGGTCATCGCGGGCGCCGCGGCGGCAGTCGAGCGGGCGGGAGTGCTGGCAAAGGCGTCCGGGGCCAAACGCGTGATGCCGCTGCCGGTCAGTGCCCCGTTTCACTGTGCCCTGATGAAGCCAGCCGAGGAGCGCCTGGCGCCAGAGCTACGCGCACTGACGGCGCATGATCCTCGTGTGCCGGTCGTGGCCAACGTGGACGCCCAGTTGAAGCGTGTTGGCGGGGACGCCATCGACGCGCTGGTACGCCAGATCTCGTCCCCGGTTCGATGGGAGGAGACTGTTGAGCGCCTTGCGTCGGAGGGCGTCACCACGTATGTTGAGGTGGGCGTGGGACGCGTGCTCAGTGGACTCGTGAAGAAGGCTCACCGAGAAGCGACGGTGCTCGCGTGTGGATCTCCGGAGGATGTCTCCGCCGTGGAACTGGCTCTGAGGGGCACGACGTGAACGAGTCGCAACATCACCTGGGGTGTCATGCTCGATCTCTCGGGTAAAGTGGCCATCGTGACCGGTGCGTCGCGCGGCATCGGGCGGGCCGTGGCGGTACTGCTGGCGGCCAGGGGAGCGCAGGTGGTTGCAGCGGCGCGTGGCGACCATGCTGCATCGACGGTGGAAGCGATCCAGAGCGCCGGCGGACACGCCGATCTGGCGCAGGTTGATGTCACCGACGGCGCGTCGGTCGCGGCGATGGTTGCCGGGGCGCTTGAGCGCCACGATCGCATCGATGTGCTGGTGAACAATGCGGGTATCGCGCGTGATCAGCTGTTGATGCGCATGAAGCAGGAGGACTGGGACCAGGTGATGGCCACCAACCTGACTGCCGCGTTTCAGTGCTCGCAGGCGGTGATCAAGGCCATGATGAAGCGGCGCGCCGGCCGTATTATCAACGTGAGTTCGGTGGTTGGGCAGTCGGGAAATGCTGGGCAGACCAACTATGCGGCGTCGAAGGCTGGATTGATCGGATTCTCCAAGGCGCTCGCGCGCGAGGTGGCGTCGCGCAACATCACGGTGAATGTGGTGGCTCCCGGTTTGATCGACACGGACATGACCCGGGACCTCACGGCGAAGGCGCAGAACGACTGGGCCGCACAGATTCCGGTCGGGCGTCTCGGCTCGGCTGAAGATGTGGCGGGCGCGGTTTGTTTTCTCGCTTCGGACGAGGCGTCGTATATTACAGGGCACGTGCTCGCGGTTAACGGTGGGATGTATATGTAGATACACGGTGCAGAGTGCCCCGTGTTCGCCAAGGAGGCGTAATGGCCGTCGCAGACAAGGTAAAGAGCATCATCGTAGAGCAACTCGGCGTGGACGAAGAGGAAGTGACAGCGGACGCGTCGTTCGTTGACGATCTGGGCGCGGACTCGCTCGATACCGTCGAGCTGGTCATGGCGTTCGAAGAGGAGTTCGGCATCGAGATTCCGGACGAGGATGCCGAAAAGATCACTCGCGTGAAGGAAGCGGTCGACTACGTCGAGTCCCATGCGAAGGGCAAGAAGGGTTAGCGGGAGCACTCGGGGCAACAAGGGCGCGTAGTCGGAGACACGCGGGTCTCTGACGCGAGCGCGGCCTTTCGATCGATCACGGAGGCATGGTGAGCAGGCGGGTTGTCGTTACCGGCATAGGCTTGGTGTCGTCCCTTGGAATCGGCACCAGCGAAAATTGGCAGGCGCTGCTGGCGGGCACGAGCGGCGTGGGCCGCATCACGAAGTTCGACGCCTCGGGCTTCGCCGCGCAGATCGCGGCGGAGGTCAAGGGGTTCGATCCGCTGCAGTTTGTCGACAAGAAGGACGTCAAGAAGATGGACGTCTTCATTCAGTACGCCGTTGCCGCGTCGCAGTTCGCGATGGACGACTCGGGGTTCGTGGTCGGGCCAGACAATGCGACCGACGTGGGGGTCTTCATCGGGTCCGGGATCGGTGGATTCGAGACGATCGAACGGGAGCACAAGGCGCTGCTCGACGGCGGTCCACGCAGGATCTCTCCCTTCTTCATTCCGTCAGCCATCATCAATCTCGCGTCCGGGCATGTCTCCATCCGCTTCGGAGCGAAGGGCCCCAATCTGGCCACCTGTACCGCGTGCTCCGCCTCCGCGCACGCGATCGGCGACTCGTTCGAGATCATCCGGCGCGGCGACGCCGACGTCATGATCGCCGGCGGGTCCGAGGCAGCCATCACGCCAATGAGCGTCGGAGGATTCGGCGCGATGCGCGCGTTGTCGACGCGCAACGACGAGCCTGGAAAGGCCTGCCGCCCGTTCGACAAGGACCGCGACGGGTTCATCATCGGCGAAGGCGCAGGCATTCTCGTGCTCGAGGAGCTGGAAGTGGCGCGCCGTCGAGGCGCTCGTATCTACGCGGAATTGGTCGGCTACGGCATGTCCGCCGATGCGTATCACATTACGGCACCATCGGAGGATGGCAATGGCGCCGTCCGAGTGATGCAACTGGCGTTGAAGAAGGCCGGTATCGCGCCCGAACAGGTGGACTACATCAATGCGCACGGCACGTCGACGCCGTTCAACGATCGGCTTGAGACGCTGGCCATCAAGCGATGCTTTGGTGATCACGCCAAGCGCCTCGCGATTTCGTCGACCAAATCGATGACCGGTCACCTCCTCGGCGGCGCGGGAGGACTCGAAGCGGGCATCTCTGTCTTGGCGGTACATCACCAGATGGTGCCGCCGACCGTCAACCTCGATGACCCGGACCCCGCCTGCGATCTGGACTACGTGCCGCACACCAGCCGCCCGCTGAAGATGCAGTATGTGCTCTCGAATTCGTTCGGGTTCGGAGGGACCAACGCCGCACTGCTGTTCAAACGCTACGAGCCGGAGCAGGCATGAGGCCTGCGGCATCGCGCGTCAGGTATCCGAGTATCGAATCTGTTCTGCCGGTCGTGATTCGGGTCCAGGTACTCGCGCCTTGAAGATCGCGGTCTGTATCAAACAGGTGCCCACCCGGGAGTGGCAGCCTCGCCTTCGTGACGACAGGAGCTGGGTCCGGGACGAGGATGCCAGCCACGAAATGAACGAGCCGGACGCCTACGCGCTCGAGGAGGCGTTACGTCTACGCGAGAAGCACGGCGGCGAAGTGGTCGTCTGTTCCGCGGGGCCCGCTCGCGTGCAGCAAGTGCTTCGAGAGGCGCTTGCGCGCGGGGCCGACAGGGCGTTGCACGTGGAGGACGACTCGCTCGTGTCCGCGGACGCCTCGATAGGCGCTGGCGCGCTGGCCGGGGCGATGGCGGACGAGCAGTTCGACCTCGTGCTGACCGGGCTGCAGTCCGACGACCAGGGGCACGGCCAGACCGGCGTGGTGCTGGCCGAACGCCTGGGTATTCCGCACTCGACCATCATCATGGAGATCCAGGTGCAGACGTCTGACGGTAGCGCCACGGACGGTCCGGCCCGGGTACGCGTCAAGCGCGAGCTTGAAGGCGGGTGGTTCCAGTGGCTGACCATGCCGCTGCCCGCGCTGCTGACGATTCAGAGCGGCATCAACCAGCTTCGCTACGCGACCCTCAAAGGCATCATGGCGGCCAAGAAGAAGGAGATCCGGAAGGTGGCACTGCCGGCCGGCATGCAGCCATCCCAGCAGATTCTCTCGCTCGCCGTACCCACGCGATCCAAGCAGACGCAGATGATTGCAGGCTCACCGTCGGACGCGGCGCGAGAGCTCGTCCGGCGGCTGCGGGATGAGGCGCGAGCGCTGTGATTCTTGTTGTTACCGAGCAGCGCGACGGCACGCTGAACCGGGCCTCATGGGAGGCGATCGTTGCCGCGCAAGGGCTGGCGGGACACGGCGGTGCCCTTGCGGCAGTCGTGCTCGGGGCGTCGGTTGATGAGGCGGCGCAAGAACTGGCGGCGGCCGGCATCGGCGAGGTGATTGTTGTCTCGGACCCGGCGCTCGCGCTGTACACGCCGGACGCCTACATCGCAGCGTTGTCTCAGGTCATCGCATCGACCGCGCCGGACATCGTGGCGCTGGCGCACACCTATCAGACGCGTGACTTCGCGCCAGCACTCGCGACACGGCTGGGTGCGCCGCTCGTCACCGACGTGACTGGTACGACAGGCGTCGGCGGTGATGCCACCTACACGCGCCCGATGTTTCAGGGCAAGCTGGCGGCCGAGGTTCGACCGGTCGGCGAGGGTCTCCGCGTTGTCACGTTCCAGATTGGTGCGTACCGCGCCGATCAGCTTCAGAAGGGCACCTCGCCGTCAGCCGTGACGTCTGCCGCGGTGACGATCGACCGGTCGGCGATTCGCCAGGAGCCGGAGGCACCGTTTCAGGAGTCCAAGCAGGCGGTCGATCTGAGCCAGGCGTCGAAGATCGTGGCGGTCGGGCGCGGGATCAAATCCGCCGAGCATCTCCCGATCGCGCAAGCGCTGGCCGATGCAATGGGCGCCGAGCTGGCGGCCTCGCGCCCCATCTGCGACAACGGCTGGCTGCCGATGGCGCGCCAGATCGGGAGTTCAGGACAGACCGTCGCGCCAAAACTGTACGTGGCACTCGGTATCTCGGGTGCCATTCAGCATCTGGTTGGCATGAAGGGCTCGCGCACGATCGTGGCGATCAACAAGGACGCCGACGCCCCGATCTTCGAGGTGGCCGATTTCGGTGTGGTCGGCGATCTGTTCGAGATCGTGCCTGCGATCATCTCCGAGCTCGAGAAGGCGTAAGCCGTCTCGCGCGGTCGGTCTCGTCCGGCGGGCGACCCAGTCGGGTGCACCAGCGGCCACGCGAGGAGGCTGATTCTCGAAAGCAGTGGCCCAGGACCACGGACGCCATCCCATGACTCGAGAGACACTTGACGTCGACGTGCTGATCGTCGGCGGGGGGCCAGCCGGCCTGTCCGCGGCGATTCGGCTCGCCCAGTTGCAGGCGGAACACGGGGGCGATCCGATGTCGATCGCCGTGCTCGAGAAGGCGCGGGAGGCCGGCGCGCACATGCTCTCCGGGGCCGTGCTCGATCCGTCCACGTTGCGCGAGCTGATCCCTGATTTCCGCGAGAAGGGCGCCCCGCTGGCGGCCGAGGTGACGACCGACCGCGTCTACTTCTTCACCGAGACGTCGCAGGTGGCATTTCCCGTGATCCCGCCGCCGCTGCGCAATCACGGTAACTACGTCATTTCGCTCAATCGGTTCGTCCGTTGGCTGTCCGAGCAGGCCGAGGCACTCGGCATCGACTTCTTTTCCGGTTTCGCGGGACAGGAAGTCCTCGTCGACGACGGCCGCGTCGTGGGCGTACGCACCGGCGATCAGGGGATCGATCGACAGGGCGAGCAGAAGTCGACCTTCGAGCCTGGTGTCGACATCATGGCGAAGGTCACCATCTTCTGCGACGGCGTGCGTGGCAATCTGACCAAGCAACTACGCAGGGAGTTCGATCTCGGCCGCGGCCGCGAGCCCGAGCAGTTCGCCGTCGGGATCAAGGAGCTCTGGGAGGTGCCGGAGGGCCGGCTGGATCCCGGGTCCGTCGTGCACACGATGGGGTATCCGCTCAAGACCGAGGAGTTCGGCGGCGGGTTCATCTACGGGTTGCCGGACGGCCAGCTCTCGGTTGGCTTCGTGGCCGGCCTGGACTACCAGGATCCCCGGTTCGATCCGCACGAGGCGTTCAACCGCTTCAAGCAGCATCCGTTCGTGGCGGCGTTGCTCGACGGGGGGCAGATGGTCCGCTACGGTGCCAAGGCGTTGCCGGAGGGCGGCTGGAACACCATCCCCAGGCTGGTGATGGACGGCGCGCTCATCGCGGGCGACGCGGGCGGGTTTCTCAACTCGATGCGACTCAAGGGCGTGCATCTCGCCATGCGAACCGGCATGCTGGCCGCCGAGTCGGCCTTCGAGGCCGTTCGCGGCGGCGACCCGTCCGCCCAGGCGCTTGCCAGCTACCAGGACAGGATCGATCGCAGTTCGGTGAAGGCCGAGCTGTACCCGGTTCGGAACGTCCATCAGGCGTTCGGCCACGGCCTGCTTGCGGGGCTGGTGTTTGCCGGGATCGCGCTTGTCACGCGCGGGTGGTGGTTCACCACTCTCAGGGGTCACGCCGGGCACCGTCGCATGCAGAAGCTCGGTGAGCGCGGCCCGCGCGCGCGGGGGGGCGGCACGTCGCCGGGGAATCGGCGTCTGGTGTTTGACAAGTCCAGCAGCGTCCACCTGTCCGGTACCGCCCACTCCGAGGACCAGCCGGCGCATCTGCTGGTGCACACCGAGGTGTGCGGTTCGATCTGCGGCGAGGAGTACGGGCACCCGTGCACACGGTTTTGTCCGGCCAACGTCTACGAGATCGTCCAGGAGCCGGAGGGGCCGCGATTGCAGATCAACGCGTCGAACTGCGTGCACTGCAAGACGTGCGACATCATGGACCCCTACGCCGTGATCACCTGGGTGCCGCCGGAAGGCGGTGGCGGCCCTCAATATAATGGGATGTAGGACGACGGGGCGCGTTTCGTTTCGGTCCAGGGCTTCTCGCAGGGGCCGGGCCTTTTCGAAAAGCGCTTTCCCGCGTGTTTCGGTCTCCACCGAATCGAAAAACGCTCTGGGCGGCACGACCGACTCCGGCGAGTAGCGCGTGGCAGCAGACGACTGGCGCACGTCGTGGATCAAGCGCGCGCTGGTGGCGGCCATCGCCGGCGCAGGGTATCCGCTCGTCAGTGCGCTCGGGCACACGCTGCGCTGGCGAGTCGAAGGGTTGGAGCACCTGGACGCGATTCGCGCGTCAGGTCGCCAGCCGGTCATGGCCTTCTGGCACGGTCGCATCCTGCCCGCGACGTTCTATTTCCGGCGTCGCGGCATCGTGGTCATCACCAGCGAGAACTTCGACGGCGAGTGGATCGCCCGGATCATCGAGCGCTTTGGCTACGGCACCGCACGGGGCTCCACGTCGCGCGGTGGGCTCAAGGCATTGCTCCGCCTGGTGCGGGACATGGAGGCGGGAAGGCCCGCCGGTTTCACGGTGGATGGCCCGCGTGGTCCTGCACGGGTCGCGCAGCCGGGCGCGCTGTGGCTCGCCCGGAAAACCGGAAATCCCGTCCTGCCGTTTCATCTGGAAGCCTCGCGGGCCTGGACGCTCGGAAGCTGGGACCGGACGCAGATCCCGCGGCCGTTCAGTACCGTTGCGCTGATCGTGGGCGCGCCCATCGAGATCCCGGGCGACGTATCTGACACCGACCTCGAGCGTTACAGGATGGCTCTGGAGGCAGAGCTGCAGGCGCTCGAAGCACGGACGCTCATGATGTTGCCGGGCAGCCGACCGGAATAGCTCCGGAACGCCGGGCGACCGCCCTGCTAAGGCACCTCGACACCGTTGGCATCGTGATAGTGGCCGTGCTCGGCCGACCAGATGCGGGTCGCTGTCGACGTCTCTCCAGTGAACGACGCAAGTCCGGCGATGATCGCCGCCAGCACTGCGCCACCGACCACAAACATCATGATCCGGCTCTGGGTCCCGCCAGCGAGGTCCTTGGCTTCGCAGCATTTCTTGTACTTTTGACCGCTGCCGCACGCGCAGAGGTCGTTTCGTCCTGTCTTAGCCATTCGCCCTTCCTCGCATTGCCAGACTCTAGCGCAAGTGTTTGCCGGGCGTCTAGGCTTCGGGTCCCCCATCAACCGGCGCGCACGCACTACAATCGCCGGTAGATGCCCGACCGCGTGGGGATGGCCCCGGTGGAGACTGATCTGGCGGTGACGCTTCCCGAGGATCGTCCGGGGATGCTCGCCAAGGCGGTGCATGCGCTCGGCCGTGGCCGGGATCAATCTCGAGGGCCACGCGGAGATGAGTGGTGTCGTGCATGTGCTGACCAAGGATCTGGAGGCCTCCCGTCGGGCTCTGGAGGCTGCCGGGTTCACGGTGGTCGGCGAGCAGCCGGTTGTGCTCGTGACCCCGGACGATCGTCCTGGCTCGGCGGCCGGGATCTATCGGCGCATCGCCGATGCCAAGATCAACATCCGGTTCTGTTACCTGGCGACCCGCGACAGGCTGGTGATCGGCGCCGATGACATGGAGGCGCTCCGTGCGGCGCTGTCGGACTGACCTGGTGTTGGATCCGGCAGTCATGCCGCGAGGACAGCAGGAGCACCTGTGGCGCTGACGATCGTCACGTCCAGGCGTTTCCTCGACCACCTGAATCCTCCCGGTCATCCCGAGCGCGTCGAGCGGGCCGAGGTGATGCAGGCGGTCGCAACCGCGTTTGCCCGGCGAGGGGGCACCGTTGTCGAACCGCGCGCGGCGAGCGCCGCCGAACTCGGGCGGATTCACGACGAGGCATACCTGGAGCGGATCAAGGCCACGGCGGGCCGCGCGACCGCGCTCGATCCAGACACGTTCACGTCGCCGGACACCTACGACGCGGCTCTGCTCGCAGCGGGGGCCGTGCTCTCGGGCGTCGATCACGTGCTCGACGGTGGTCGAGGCGCGCGCGCGCTGGTGATGGTGCGCCCGCCCGGCCACCATGCGGAACGGGATCGGGCCATGGGATTCTGCCTGTTCAACAACGTGGCGATCGGCGCGGCGCATGCTCGCGCCAGGGGGCTGGCGCGGGTGGCAGTCGTGGACTACGACGTGCATCACGGCAACGGGACGCAGCAGGCGTTCTACGGCGACCCTTCGGTGCTGTTCATCTCGTCACATCAGTTTCCCTTCTATCCGGGAAGCGGCGCGGCACGGGAGGTCGGGTCTGATGGCGGAAGGGGTTTCACGGCGAACTTTCCGCTGGAAGCCGGCGGGACGGATGCCGACTACGAGCAGGTCTACGACGTGGTGGTCGAGCTGCTGCGCCAGTTTCGGCCTGCGCTGATCCTGCTGTCGGCCGGCTTCGACGCGCACGAGGACGACCCGCTCGGGGGCATGCGCGTCACCACGCCACAGTTCGGGCGGCTGACGGCCATGCTGGCGTCGGCGGCCGACGAGTGCTGCGAGGGGCGGCTGGTCGCGGTGACCGAAGGCGGCTACGACCTCACGGCGCTGGGCGGGTCGCTCACCGGCGTGGCTGGCGTGCTCGACGGCACGACGGCGCTCGACGACCTGCCGGTGCCTTCCGGGGATACGCGCCGTGCCGACGCCTCGATCGCCGCCGCGCGGTCCCATCTTGGCGGATCGTGGAAGATATAATCACTGATTCAGGCGTCAGCCCCGTCCCGTAACCCCGCATCGCGTACCCGGCACCATGGATTACCGTCCCCAGGATCTAGATCGGAAATGGCAGCAGCGCTGGGCTGACTCCCGCGCCTTCGAGGTCGACGTCGATCCGTCGCGACCGAAGTTCTACTGCCTCGAGATGTTCGCCTATCCGTCAGGGCACGCGCACGTCGGCCACGTGCGCAACTACATCATTGGCGACGTCATGGCGCGCACCAAGCGGATGCGCGGCTACAACGTGCTGCACCCGTTCGGATGGGACGCCTTCGGCCTGCCGGCCGAGAACGCCGCCATCAAGGGGGGGCTCCACCCGGAGGCGTCCACGCGCGGCAACATTGCCCACATGAAGGGGCAGTTGCAGCGGCTCGGGATCAGCTACGCGTGGGAGCGCGAGCTGGCCACGTGCGATCCCGAGTACTACAAGTGGAACCAGTGGCTTTTCATCCGGATGTTCGAGCGCGGCCTGGCGTATCGCCGCCGCTCCTCGGTCAACTGGTGCCCGAGCTGCAACACGGTGCTGGCCAACGAGCAGGTGGTCGACGGCGGTTGCTGGCGGTGTAGCACGCAAGTTGAGGTGCGCGACCTCGAACAGTGGTTCTTCCGCATCACGGCGTTCGCGGATGAACTGCTGGAGGCAGCGTCGGGTCTGTCAGGTTGGCCCGAGAAGGTCCTGACGATGCAGCGGAACTGGATCGGGCGATCGGAAGGGGCGCGCGTGCGGTTCGCGCTCGAAGGGGCGGGAACGTCGGCCGACGAGGCAGGGTCGATCGAGGTGTTCACCACGCGCATCGACACGATCTACGGCGCGACATTCGTGCTGCTCGCGCCCGAGCATCCACTGGTTGCCACGCTGGCGGCGAAATCGGCGGACCCGACGTCGTTTGCGCAGCAGGCACAGGCGTTTCGCGCGCAGGATCGGGCTGCGCGGATGAGTGGCGAGATCGAAAAGCAGGGCTTCGACACCGGCTTCCGCGCGGTCAATCCATATACCGGCGACGCGGTGCCGATCTGGGTCGCCAACTTCGTGCTGGGTGACTACGGCACGGGTGCGGTGATGGCGGTGCCGGCGCACGACCAGCGCGATTTCGAGTTTGCCCGGAAGTTCGGATTGCCGATCCGCGTCGTCGTGACGCCCGACGGCGAGTCGGTGGCATCAGACGGCATGAGTGAAGCGGCCGATGCCTACGGCACGCTGGTCGACTCGGGCGAGTATTCGGGACTGCCGTCGGCCGAGGCGCAGCGAACGATGATCGCGGCGGCGGAGCACCGTGGCGTGGGCGAGGGCACGGTGCAGTTCCGGTTGAAGGACTGGGGCATCTCGCGCCAGCGGTACTGGGGCACGCCGATCCCGATGATCCATTGCGAGAAAGACGGCATCGTGCCGGTGCCCGACGACCAGCTCCCGGTGGAGTTGCCCATGGTGGCGGAGTTCAGCGGGCGTGGCGATTCGCCGCTCGGCCAGGTGGCGGAGTTCGTCAACGTGCAGTGTCCGCCCTGCGGCGGTCCCGCCAGGCGCGAGACCGACACGATGGACACGTTCGTCGACTCGTCCTGGTACTTTTATCGCTTCGCCGATCCGCGCAACAACGACATGCCGTTCGATCCGGCGGCGGTGAAGTACTGGCTGCCAGTGGATTTCTACAGCGGCGGGGTGGAGCACGCGATCCTGCACCTGATCTACTCGCGCTTCTTCGCGCGGGTGTTTCGCGACATCGGTCTGGTGGATCACAGCGAGCCGTTCACGCAGTTGCTGACGCAGGGCATGGTGCTCAAGGACGGCGCGGTGATGTCGAAGTCCAAGGGCAACGTGGTCGATCCGGACGCGATGCTCGAGAAATACGGCGCGGACGCGTTGCGGCTGTACGTGATGTTCGTGGCGCCGCCCGAGAAGGAAGTGGAGTGGAGCGACTCGGGACTGGAGGGGAGCTTCCGGTTCCTGGCGCGCGTCTGGCGTCTGGTCGATCACTGGTGCGCGACGATCGTCGGCGCAGTGGATGGTGGCGCAGTGGAAGGTGGAGCTGCGGCCGGCGGCGCTGACGCGTTCGCGTCGTTGAATCCCGCCGAGCGGGCGGTGCGTCGGAAGTCTCACGACACGATCCGCCGCGTGACGGCCGACATCGAGGAGCGCCAGCAGCTCAACACGGCGGTCTCGGCGATGATGGAGCTGGTCAACGAGCTGTACGCGTTCAGCGAGCAATCGGCCCTCGGCGCCCCGAGGCGACGCGGCGCCGAGAGCAGCGAGGCCGGCGGCAACGCAGAGAGCCCGGAGCGCCGCGAGACGATCGCGGTGATGCGCGAGGCGCTGGAGGCTCTGGTCCGATTGTTGGCGCCCTTTGCGCCGCATGCCTCCGAGGAGATGTGGACGCGGCTGGGTCACCAGGGGGATCTGGCGGCGGCAACGTGGCCGACGTTCGACGCGAGCGTGGCCAAGGCGGACGAGATCGTGGTCCCGGTCCAGATCAACGGCAAGGTGCGAAGTCGTCTGTCGGTGCCGGCCGACATCTCGGAGCAGGAGCTCGAGACGCTGGCGATGGCGGACACGACGATTCAGGGCTACACCACGGGGAAGACGGTGAAGAAGGTGGTCGTGGCGCGTGGTCGGCTGGTGTCGATCGTGGTTCAATAGGCAGAGATGGTGCAGCAAGGGACACAGGGGTGGCGCGTGACGTCGAGGGCGTGTGTCCTGTCGACGCTTCTTGCGATGTGTGTCGCGACATCCGGATGTGGCTATGCGCTGGCCGGACGCGGTACCTTTCTGCCTGACTACATCACCATCATCGGCATCCCGCAGCTGGTCAACAACAGCACGTTCTTCCAGGTGGAGCAGACGCTCACCGAAAAGATTCGGACCGAGTTCATCGGGCGTGGCCGCTACACGGTGACGCCGCAGCCCCTGGGCGCCGACGCGGTTGTCACCGGGACGGTCAGCTCGATTTCGGTGCAGCCGGTCGGCTTCACCGATCAGCAGCTCGCGTCGCGCTACCTGTTTACGCTGACGATGAACGTGGAGTTCACCGATTCGCGAACCAGCGAGGTGCTGTGGTCCAACAGCGCACTGACATTTCGCGAGGAATACGAACTCAGCACGCGCAGCGATCAGGCGCTGGAGGGGGCGAGCTTCCTCAGCCAGGAGCGCAGTTCCTTCGATCGCATCGCCGACGACATCGCCCGGACGGTGGTGACGGCGATCGTCGAAGCGTTCTAGAGCTTCCGCCGGGGGTGGTTCCCCGTCACGCCCCCGTCACGCCGCCCTCGTCCGGCGGCCGTTCGTAGCCCGGCGACGCGCAGTCGACACGGACGTCGAGCGCAGCGATTCATCGCCGCGAGTTCAGTCCGCGCGATCCAAGGCGTAGGAATCAGCTCTGGCGGTGCATGCCGCGATGGCTGTCGTTGGGAGTGGGTACTACTCGCGGTGGGACCGGACGGGTATGAGCGGAGGTCGATGTCCCGACG
>JAQBVV010000053.1 GCA_027622905.1 Acidobacteriota bacterium | reverse complement strand
CCCACTCAGAGTCGTGGAGATCTTCCGCACGCTGGAGGCGCTGCACCCCGGCCGCATCGACCTCGGCCTGGGCCGAGCCCCCGGCACTGATCCGGTCACTGCCGCCGCGTTGCAGCGCGGAACCGGCGACGACCCCAACAGCCGACTCGCGGAACTACTCGCCTTCGCTGGTGCGACGTTCCCGGACGAGCATCCGTTTCGAGGGATCGTCCCCATGCCGTCCGGTGTCGCGCTGCCACCGATCTGGATGCTCGGCTCGACTCGCGGCGGCGCATCGATTGCCGCCTCGCTCGGCCTGCGCTACGCCTTTGCGGGTCACTTCGCCATGCGGAACGCGAAGGCCGCCATCTCCTGGTACCGGGATCAGTTCACACCCTCCGTCGATCTGACGGCGCCGTACGCGATGCTGGCGGTCACGGTCGTCTGTGGTCCGGATGACGAACAGGCAGCACGCATGGCGGCGCCGATCCGCCTGGCTGTCGTGCGGAACAGAACGGGGCGCCGCGCGCCGATCGCCAGCGTGGAAGAAGCGCTGGCCTATCGCTTCACGGCGGAGGAAGAAGCGATCGCCGACGACTTCCTGACGGGCGCCATCATCGGCGGACCTCACCGCGTGCTGGCCGGATTGACCGCGCTGGCGCGCGACAGCGGTGCTGACGAGCTCATGCTGTCGACACTGCTACCCGATCGGGAGGAACGCCGGCAGTCGTACGAACGCGTGTCGGCCGCGGCGGCGCTCTAGCCAAACCACCGGCCCAAAGTCCGAGACAGGACCACTGGAGCACGCTGACTCGGAAGCGCTATACTTTGCCGATGCCACAATCGTCCTGGCTGTTTGTCAAAGATGGACAGAGCATCTGGGTGGAACGAGCATCCGGAAACTCGGTGATCGTCGCCGGCCCGGCCGCGGTGCGTGAGGAACATAGCTTTCCGAACGAGGACGCGTTCCAGGCGTTCCAGATCAGTCTCGGGGAACAACTGACCAGCGGCGGGTGGTTCCTGTGGGGGTTCGATCGGGAGCGCCGCGAGACCACAGACCGTCGTAGCGCTAGCAGGCCAGGAGGCGACCGGCGGCAGGCCGCACGACGCTGAACGCCGGGGCCGTGTCTGCCTCGGGACGCCCGTGGACTGCGGGTGACTACCTCACGCATCGTTTCAATCCTGAACTGGGCATTGGCCGCGTCGCAGCCCTCGACGGTCGCGCGCTGGTCGTGGAGTTTCCACGCTCGGACACGACGCTCCGGCTCGCGGCCGACACGGACGCCCTGGTCCCGGTGAATCTGGCCCCCGGACGACCGGTCCGGATCACCTCCACGCAGGAAGAAACCACCGTGGTGGCACAGCTCCCCGACGGCGCGCTGCGCCTCGCGAACGGGCGCACCGAACCATCCCACGCGGTGTGGCCGCTGGAGTTCGAAGGCGCGCTGCTCGAACGTCTCGCCCTGGGCGACCTGGATGACGTCGAGGACTTCGTGACACGACTGGACATCCTGCACCTGTTGAGTCTTCGCGAAGCCGACGGCCTGGGCTCGTTTCTGGGCGGACGCGTGCAACTCTTCCCGCACCAGCTCCACGTCGCGGAACGGGCGAGCGCGAGCGCCCCGGTACGGTGGCTGCTGGCCGACGAGGTCGGCCTCGGCAAGACCATCGAAGCGTCGTTGATCCTGAATCGGCTCGTGCACACCGCCAAGATCGAACGCTGCCTCGTGGTTGCGCCAGACGCCCTGACGGTGCAATGGCTCGGAGAGCTGTGGCGGAAATATCACCAGGTCTTTACGCTGCTCGATGCACAGCGCCTTGCCGATGTGTCGCGCGACTTCGGCGCCGACTTCAACCCCTTCGACCTGCATCGCCGCACCGTGGTCGCCCTCGAGATGCTGACCGAGCGACCCCATCTGACCGAGTACGCCGTCAGGGCCGGGATCGACCTCCTGGTCGTGGATGAGGCTCAGCGACTGCGGCGGCCCAAAGGACACCCCGGCGAGCCCGCCTGGCGGGCCGTCGCGCCGATCGCCGCGCTGGGCCGTCACGTGTTGCTGCTGAGCGCGACTCCACTCGAAGACGATGCCCACGGGTTCTTTCGCCTGCTGCAGCTCCTGCGTCCCCAGGACTTTCCCGAAGACGTGAGTTTCGAGGAGCGCCTGGAGCAGGGCACCCCGTTACCTCCGTGCACCAGCTCGACACGACGCTCCGACATCGGAGGATTGCCGCCGCGCGTGGGCATGCCGCAGACGCCTGAACACTCGGCAGGCTGGCAACTCCGGCGCACGGTTGAAATGGAGGTGCGCAACGCCGAGGCGCCGCAGGCGGTGGCGCGAAGGCAGAAGCTCGATCGCATCCGTCGCGCTCTGGCGTCCGGCGCAGCGCTCACCGCGGTACTCGGACCCGACGAACGGGAACTGCGCCGGCAGGCGGAGGCCATGGACGCCGACGACCCGCGCCTCCTGTGGCTCCTTTCGCAGGCGCCCCTATGGAGGGATGCCGGCGAAAAGACACTCGTATTCGTCGCGCACCGCGAAACGCTCGAGATGTTGCGCACCGCGCTCAGCCACCGCGCGCAGGTGGCCAGTGGGGTCTTTCACGAGGAGTTGTCGCCGGCACGCCGCGACACGGAAGTCGCGCGGTTCCGGGAGTTCAAGGGTCCGAGCCTGCTCGTGTCCACGGAATGCGGAGGCGAGGGCCGCAACTTCGAGTTCTGCCGGCGACTCGTGCTGTTCGACCTTCCGTGGAAACCATCGGTCGTCGAGCAACGCATCGGTCGGCTCGACCGGATCGGCCGCCGCATCCCGGTGGACATCGTGTACTTCCGTCCACCCGACGGGATCGGTGCGGACGTCGTGCGGCTCTTCGAAGCGCTGGGCCTGTTCCGTGAGCCGGTCGCCGGCCTGGAGCCACAGCTCGCACACATCGAGGGCGCCATCGAGAAGATCGCGATCGATCCCCGGACGTCGCTCTCGGGCGCACATCGTGATCGGTTACTCGGCGAAGCGCGCGCGGCGCGCACCCGCATCGGCGAAGCGGCGTACCAGCAGCTCCATCGCGACCCGTATCGGTCGAGCATGGCCGCCGGCATCCTCGCGCGGGTTCCAGCTGAACTGGACGCGCTCAACCAGGAGGTCGTGGTCACGGCGAGCATCGGGCTGGGCTTCACGATCGAGCGCCCACGGGGCGAACGGACCTTCTCGATCGAACTTGGCAGCGGGGCATTGGTTGACGGTCTCCCTGGCGTCCCCGGGGGCTCGAGCTACATCGGCTCGTTCGACCGCGAAGAGGCGGTTGAAAACGAGACGATCGACTTCTTCGCCTCTGGCCATCCTCTCGTCGAGGGCATCTTTGCCCACTACGAGGACAGCGCGGCAGGACGCGTCACACGGTTCGAGGTGGAGATAGGGGCGGAACGCGGCGAAGGGCTGGTGGCGGTCTACAAGGACGGCCCGATGTTCGACATGCTGGTGTTCGACTCGGCGGCCAACGTCAGACACGACTGGGCAGCCGCGCTCTGCCGGCGACCGCTCAACCCGCGCCGTGTGACAGGCGAGCGGGCCGGGAACGCCGACTGGACAGAGATGGTGCGCCGCCTGGGCGCGCGGCTCGATCCGGCTCGCCGCCCGCATGCGCTTGCGGCGATCGTCGTGCAACCTCGCCAGACGTCCTGAAGACCGTGATGGCGCGCAGCTCGGGAGCTACGCGGTCGTGGCATCCGCGCCAATCAGGCGCAGGTGCACCTGATGTGCGCCTTCTTTCTTGGCGGCGTACATGGCCGAGTCGGCCACGGGGAGCATCGCCTGCAGATCGGCCGGCGGCGACATGTATGTGACCGCCCCGATACTGACGGTGACGACACAGGTCGGAGTCGGGCTGAGCTGGCTGAGGCGGGTACCCAATCGTTCCAGCATCTGCCGGGCCTCATCCGGAGCAAGCTCGGGCAGCAGTATCGCGAACTCATCGCCGCCCAGGCGTGCCACGAGGTCGCTCGACCGGACGGATGATTCAAGTACCTGGCCGACCTGACGCAGGAGCGTGTCACCGACCTTGTGCCCGAAGGAATCGTTGACGGTCTTGAAATTATCCACGTCGAGATAGGCGAGGGTCGCGGGGCGCTTCCCGCGGCGACACAGGGCGAGCAGGCGATCGCCGTCCTCGTGGAAAGCCCGCCGGTTCAACAAGTGGCAGAGTGGGTCGGTCCGGCTCAGGTCATGCGCCTGCGACAGCGCCAGCTTCAGCTTGGTTACCAGTATCCCCACGACCGCGAACGAGACGCCCTGCACGACCGTATTCGCAACCCAGATCGCTGGATGCGAGTACTCCAGGCCGGCGAGCTGGTTGGCCCCGGTCCAGGCCAGCGTGCAGAGGAAAGCGGCTGCTACCGATCCAGCCAGACCGAAGTGCCATGCCGCAAGAGCGATCGGCGCGTAGTAGAGAGGGAACGCGCGTAGCTCGGAGCCGCTGAAGAAGTCCACAGCGGCGATGAGGAGGATCCCACCCAGGACGAGACCACCGCGCGCGACTTGGCCACCCAGCCCTCTGGTGTTCAACGCAGTCGTTCTCTCGGGACTCCGTCAGGTCGTCGCATCAGCCCTCGGTCGTCCTGGGTTTGCGCCGATTCACGAGCGGGGCGTCACTGTTACACACCGTTACAGACCGCCACACACCATTACTCGATGCTCAGCAGCCCGACTTCGAAGATCAGGGTGGAGTAAGCAGGCACACCCTCCAGGGGCGTCAGGCCGTAGGCCAGTGCCGGAGGAATCACGATACGCCGAAGGCCGCCCACCTGCATACCCACCACGCCCTGGTTCCAGCCGGAAATCACACCGTTACCCCCGAGTCCGAAGCTGAAGCCGTTGCCCTGGTCAAAGATCGCGCCCTTGTGATCCGCGGCGTTCGGGTCGTAGAGCCACCCGATATAGGCGACGGTCAAGGTCTGTCCGTTCGCGGCGGGGCTCCCTGTGCCCGCGACAAGTTCGGTCGTCCCAAAGGGCACATCGAGCGCCGCGGATGCTGCCAGCAGTTGAAACTCGACGACCACGGGACCGTTGAAGCCGAATCCCGGCGGAACGACGACCCGCCGGGAGCCACCGACCCGCATGCCGTCGACACCCATCGTCCACCCTTCCGGGAACGAGGTGTCTCCATGGATATGCTCGACGCTGGCGCGCTGATCGAGCACGGTCCCTTTCCCGTCGGTGCCCTGGGCGTTGTAGCCCCAGATCGTGACGGCGACCGTCACCGGGTGACCGGTTCACCCGCGCCCACCGCAAGGTCAATGGTACTGAATGCCGCGGGTACGGCCGTCGGGCCTGTCGGATTGCTCCCGCCTCCCCCGCAGGCGGCGGTGGCAAACAGCATGAGGAACGCTCCCAGAGGGGCGATACGCGTAGCCGAAGCAGCCTTCATCGTGAAACCTTCCATCGGGGACACCTTCCCCGGCGAGCCAAGTGCAATTCCCACACCATGCCGTGGGGTAACGCGGGAAGGACTCGACCATCCGCGATTCACCGCGAGTCGACATCGGACTGTCCTGTGCCGGCCTCACAAACCTTCAGCCGGCAACACATCAGCACGCGCCGGCTTGCCGAGTCCGGCCTCACCCGCCTGCACGAGAGCGAAGCGAGTGGCCGTCGGGCCCACCACCTCGAACACGGCGACCGACGCGAGCACGACGGTGGTCACCACCGGCGCGAACTGTGGGTAACGGCCGTTGACGGCCAGGGTCAGACCAATTGCCAATCCAGCTTGCGCCTGCAGCGCAAACCCCAGGTACTTCTGGACCCCCGCCTCGAGGCCCAGCCGCCGGGTCGCGATCGCCGCACCGGCGAACTTCCCGCTCGCGCGGCCGGCGATATAGACCAGACCGAGGGCCCCCATGGCCGGGATCCGGGCGACATCAAGCTCGGCACCCGCAATCACGAAGAACATGGCATAGAAGGGCGGGTCGGTATTCGACAGCGTGTCGAACAACTGGCGGCTCGGCCCGGCCAGGTTCACCATCGTGGCACCCACGGCCAGGCTGGTGACAAGCGGCGACAGGTTCAGCCCTCGTGCTGCACCGACGCACAGCAGGATCGAGCCGGCGAGCAGGATCAGCATCTCGCCGCCTTCAGTCACCTGCGACGACCACGCGGCGAGCATCAGTCCGACAAGATATCCGAGTGCGGCCGACCCGATCATCTGCCAGGCGAACCAGAAGATGGCGCGGTAGAGCGATTCCAGCGTCGAGATCCCCTCAAGCCCCAGCGTGAGGTCGATCGAGGCGGCCGCAAGTCCGTACAACGTGATGCACAGGAGATTGTTGACGGCGATGATCCCAAGCAGATTTTCAGTCAGCGGACCCGCGCTGTCACATTCGCGGATCACCATCAGGGTGGATGCCGGCGCGGTGGCCGTGGCGATGACACCAAGCAGCAGCGCGACCGGCCACGGCTGACCGAGCCACAGTGACCCTACGGTCACCGCGACGGCAGCCATCGCCGACTCGACCATCGTGATCAGGAGCACCTGGCGACCGAACTTGCGAAACCGCGAAAACTCAAACACCGAACCGACGGAAAACAAGATCAGCCCTAGCGCTACTTCGCTCAGGACGCCCATGGCGATGAGGTTTTCCTGGCTCAGCCAGCCGAGCATCGACGGCCCCAGCGCCACACCCGCGAGGATGTACCCCGTGACTTCGGGTATCCGCAACACCTTCACAAGATGCCCTGCAAGCAGAGCGAGGAGCAGGATCAGACCGATAGAGGTGAGTTCGTTCACGGCAGCCCCGACTACCGAACGAGTACGGCGATACGGCGCTCGCCGCGCTCGATGTCCAGCAACACGGGCAATGTCCTGGTGTCCGCGAAGATCCGCTGCACCTGTGCGCGGCTGCGAGGCGCAACGTGGTCGATTCTGACCAGTCGGTCGCCCGGTTCGATCCCTGCCGCGGCCGCGCGACTACCCGGCACGACCCCCTCGATCCGATACGGCGGGGGCGGCGCATCCCACACAAGACCCGCGAGGCGCGTGGCGGCCGCAGCTGAGTCACCCTCGGTGTCGTTCCGCGGAAGGGCGATCGTCAACGTCCTCGTCCCCCGCCGCACTGACAGCTCCGCTGGCTCCTCACCGGCCGGCTCTTCGAGTGCCTCCAGATCGCGTGGCACCGCGACGACGGCGCCATCGAGCGCCGCGATGATGTCCCCGGGCAGCAGACCGGCCTCCTCGCCGCGATATCCCGCCCAGACCTCCCGCACGATGACGCCGTCGCTCAGCTCGAAGTACGCGGCTTCGTCATCGGAGAGGGCACCAAGCGCCAACCCGTACCGTGCCAGCACCCGCTGCTCGGTGGTGTCCGCCTGGGTGAGGATCGCCGCGACGCTGGACGTCGCGATCGCGGCGATTCGGTCGCCACACGGCAGCATGACGGCCAGCAGTCCCCCATCGATGTCGAACACTCCACCACCGACCATCATGGAATTCAGCGCAAGACTCGACACCACCTCCTGCAGGCGTCGCTGGCCGCAGGTCACCGACGCCGACTGTAGATAGGTGCCCGGGGCAAATCCTCTGTCTCGACCGGCGCGCCACACCGCCAGGACCCACGTGCCCGCTTCCGGAATCGATGTGTCGGCCCTCGCCGTGCTCACTCCGGCCAACCCCTCACCGAGTGCTACCGCTGCCAGCGGGACGAGGGGACCCCAGATCGTCGGCTGCCCGCGATCCTGCCCTGACCTCGACTGGATGGTCACGGTCCCGACCTCTTGCTGGAGCAACGGGGCAGTGACGACGGTCCCGTCACCCCACACCACGCCGCTCGTCCCGGCACCCGGCAGGTAGACAACCGACGATTCAACATCGCTGGCAGTGACAGCGAAGTAGGTCACCATGCTGTCGAGCGAGCGCCGCTCGGCCCGCCTGGCCAGCTGCGCCATTTCGTTCTCGGTCGGCAGCGGCGCCGGACTGTTGGGAATCTCGCTTGGACGCAGCACCCACCCGAAACCCAGAATGAGACAGGCGGCCAACGCCAGCACCGCGATGTATTTCTGCCTCTGTGCCCGCTGAAGATCCACGGCTCAAGGATAGCCCGGAACCACTCTCCGTCCGATCCCGCTGTCGGGAACGCGAAGTGTCGTATCATCAGCCCGAATATAGCGAAGGTGACCGGTCTCCGCGCGCCGTGGGACGGCACGGCGGGATCTTTTACCGCTCAGTCACACTCTGGAGTCACACCGTGGATCACACTGTGGATTCGCACTGTGGAGGGACCATAGTGGAGTCCAGCGTGGAGCCACCCAACGTGGAGATACACGCCATGCCGAACTCGTCTGCCCATCAGCCAGCCATCACGCGACCGACAACACTCGCGGCCAGGGTCCTGACCGGGCTGGTACTCGTGTTCGTGCTCGGCGCCGTCGCGGCGGCCTGCACGGGCACGCCGGACGGTGGCGATGCGACAGCCGAGCCCGCCGTCGCCGGCACGCAGGGTCCGCTCACGATCAGCGAACAGGGCGGACGCCCATTCGGCGGGAGAGTGATGGGAGACCCTGCCACCGGATCGATCCGCTGCGACCACGGCTACGTGGAGTGGCAGATTCCAGAGAATCCTCGCAGCGTGCCGTTGCTCATGATTCACGCCAGCAGCACCAAGACCTGGGACACCACGTTTGACGGTCGAGAGGGTTTCCGGACGATCTTTCTCCGCCGTGGTTTTCCCGTTTACATGACGGATCTGCCGCGCACCGGTCGGGCAGGACAGGGCTGCGCGCCGACGAGCTACACGCCACGCCCGAACAACGATCAGAACTCCCTGACGACCTGGCGAATCGGGGTCTGGCTTCCCGGCGATCCCACGCCGGACTACTACCCCGGCGTGCAGTTCGCCGTCGACGATCCAGACGCGATGGACGAGTTCTACCGGATTCAATACCCGGAGTTCAATGCGCCGGAAAACGAACAGGTCGAAACCGATGCCCTCGCCGTGCTGCTCAACGAGATGGGCAGCGGGGTACTCCTGACACATTCGTCAACCGGCATCCGGGGCTGGGTCACAGGCATCAAGAGTCCGAATGTCAGCGGCATCGTCTCGTACGAACCTGGCGCCACCGTGCTGCCCGAAAGCGAGATGCCGCCGCCCATCCGCCGGGCGGATGGCATGATGCTCCCGGCCGGCCGGCCCGTCCCGATGGAAGACTTCATGAAGCTCACGCAGATACCGATCCAGATAATCTGGGGCGACTATATTCCCACCGAACTCGACGAGGCCAATATCGGACCGAAGCTCACGCTGGATGGACGGCGCATCAACGTGCTCCGGGCCCAGCTCATGGCGGACGCGATCAATCGGCACGGCGGGGACGCGACCAACGTGATGCTGCCGGCCGATCTGGACATCCATGGCAACACGCACTTTCCGATGATCGATTTGAATAATGTCGAAATCGCCGACCTGCTGTCGGAGTTCCTGGCAGAAAAGGGACTCGACGCCCGCTAGAAGTTGCTTATGATGCTTGCTATGAGAATGTTTCTGACGTGCGCCGTGCTACTCGCGCTGGCCTGTTCAGCGCCGGCCCAGCAGGTTCCTGCCGCGCAGTCCACCGCCGCCCCCGGAGAGTCCGACGTTGCCGCCGAGATTGGCGACCGGACGATCACGGTCCGGGAACTTGACGATCGATGGCAACAAACCGATCCCGGCAGCCGCGCGCAGGCGGTGCAGCAGCTCTACGACGGCCGCAAGCAGGCGCTCGATGCGATCATTGCCGAGATGCTGATCGCGGAGGCGGCAGCGGAGCAGGACATCGAGGCCGACGCGTTCACCGGCGCTGAGATCGCGCGCCGCACCGCGCCGGTGGCAGACGGGCAGGTGCTCGCCTTCTTCCAGGCCAACCAGGCTGAGATGCAGGGCCGCGGCATGGACGTCATGGGGCCGCTCATCCGTCAGTATCTGGAAGAACAGGCGCGCAACAGTGCCTACGACATGCTGGTCGCCGAGCTGCGCGCCGAGGGGCCGCCGTTTCGTCTGGTCCTGGATGCGCCGAGGCAGCAGATCGAACTGGCGGCAGACGATCCGATCCAGGGCAACGCCAGCGCCATGGTGACGCTGGTCGAGTACTCTGACTTTCAGTGTCCATTCTGTGCCCAGGTGATGCCAACGCTCAAACGTGTCCAGCAAACCTACGGCGACAGGGTTCGGATCGTCTGGAAGAATTTCCCGCTGACGGCGATTCACCCACAGGCCTTCGGCGCCGCCCAGGCCGGACGCTGCGCTCAGGAGCAGGGGAAGTTCTGGGAGCTGCACGATCGCCTGTTCGCCAACCAGCAGGCCCTGCAGCCGGAGTCCCTCAAAGCGCACGCCGTCGCCGTCGGACTCGATGCGGCGGCGTTCGACACGTGCCTCGACAGCGGGAAGCACGCCGATGCGGTGCAGGCGGAGATGGACGTCGCAACCGCGCTCGGCGTGGTCTCGACACCCACGGTGTTCATCAACGGTCGGCTTGTCAGCGGAGCGCAGCCGTACGACGTCTTTGCGAAGATCATCGACGAAGAGCTGGCACGAGCGGGACAGCCGTAGGGAGAACGCCTAGAGCGCTTTTCGTTTCGGTCTGGGCCTTCTCGCAGGGGCTAGGCCTTTTCGAAAAGCGCTTTCCCGCGTTTTTCGGTCTACACCAAATCGAAAAACGCTCTAGGCTCGTCCCGCTCTGCATCGTCGCACTGCTCGGTATCCCGGCCAGCGCGGGGGCTCAGATTTGCCCCGCCAGTCCGGTCACCGTCCAGATCCTCGGATCCGCCGGACCCAGGCTCGACAGCGAGCGGGCGTCGGCCGGTTACCTCCTCTGGATCGACGGTCGGGCGAGGATGCTGGTCGATGTCGGCGGCGGCGCCTACCTTCGCTTCGCCCAGTCCGGCGCGCGATTGAGCGACCTGTGGTTGCTGGCCGTCAGCCATCTGCATCCCGACCACATCTCCGGTCTGCCGGCGCTGTTGTGGTTGAGTGAACAGACTCGCCAGGAACCTTTGCCTGCCGCCGGCCCATCAGGAAACGACGTGATGCCCGCCTTTCCCACGTTTCTCAGTCGTCTGTTCGATCAGAACAACGGCGCATTTCAGATACTGAGTGGCACGATGGGTGCCGGGGAACGCGGCGTGCCGCTCGACGTGAGCGTCGTCGATGTCGAAAGCGCTGAAGCGCTGACCGTACTCGACCGCCCGGAGATGACGGTGACCGCACTCGGAATTCCGCACGGCAACATTCCGGCTCTGGCGTATCGTGTGCAGGCGGGCGATGCCTCGATCGTGTTCAGTACCGATCAGAACGGCACCAGCCCTGCGTTTCTCGAGTTCGCCCGCGATGCGGACGTCCTGATCATGCATCTCGCCATTGCCGCTGGTGCGACCAGTCCCCTGCACGCCTCACCGGCGGTCGTCGGTCGCGTCGCGCGGGATGCAGGCGTTGGGCGATTGATCCTGAGCCACATCGGTCCGTTCGACATCGAAGCGGCCGTCGCAGAGGTGAACACATACTTTACGGGTCCCCTGACGGTCGGCGCCGACCTGCAGTGCACAACTGTTCCGTGATCGAGGCGGCTGCGGTGCAGCCGGCGGAGACGCATTGCCAGACTCTTCATCAATGACATCGTGGTTCGTCTCGTCTGGCGCCACGCAGGCGAATACGAAGGTCCACGCCGACATCGTCTACGCCACCGTCGGCGGCACACAGCTCGCGCTGGATCTCTACCTGCCGGCGGGGGTCGAGCACCCACCGCTCATCGTCTGGGTGCACGGAGGACGCTGGGTGCTGGGTGACAAATCCGAGGTCCCTATGATCTTCGTCGCCCAGGGCATCGCGACGGCGAGCCTTGATTTCCGTCAATCGGACGAAGCGCGCTTTCCGGCGATGGTCCACGACATCAAGGCGGCGATCCGTTTTCTTCGAGCGAAGGCATCGGAGTACGGCTACAGGGCGGACCGCGTGGCGATTGGCGGCACCTCGTCGGGTGCGCATCTGGCGGCTCTGGTTGGCACGACCAACGGTCACCCGACGCTGGAAGGCACCGCTGGCGACTACCCGGATCGGTCCTCGGATGTGCATGCGATCGTGAGTTACTACGGCGCCTTCAACCTGGCGACAATCCTGGCCCAGTCAACGCCTGAAGGCCTGGGTGTGCGCGTGCCGTCGCTGGAAGGACTGCTGGGTGCGCTTCCCGATCAGGCGCCCGAACTGGCGCGGCTGGCCAGCCCGGTTGCACACGTCAACCAGTCCGCCCCACCACTGCTCCTGCTGCACGGCGATCAGGATCAGCAGACGCCCATCGACCAGTCATACGAACTCGAGCGCGCCTACGCGTTGCGTGGCCTCGATGTGCACCTTGAGGTGCTCCACGGCGCGGCCCATGGTGGCGAGAGTGACTTCTTTTCCGAGGAACGCAACGCTCAGGTCGTGGCGTTTCTGCGACGCACTGTCGGGTAGGTTGGCGCAGCAATTGACTGGACAGGCCGCCCACGTGCCCCGGCTGACGACGTTGTCGGAGTGGATGCGCGCGTCGCGCCAGGATCGCGAGCAGGCGTTGCAGCCGATCCTCGACCACATCCAGGCGACCGACACGTCCATTCACGCCTGGGTGCAGGTCAGCCCGCAACAGCCGACCGGCGAGGGCATGCTGTCGAAGATCCCCTTCGCCGCCAAGGACATCATCGAGACACGTGGACTGTGCACCGAGTACGGCTCGCCGATCTACGCTGGACGCATCGGCACCTCCGACGCGAGCATCATTCGCGAGTTGCGGCATCGCGGCGCGATCCTGCTCGGAAAGACGCAGACGACCGCATTCGCGTACCGCACGCCCGCGCCGACCCGCAATCCTCGGAACCTGGCACACACACCAGGCGGAAGCTCCAGCGGATCGGCCGCCGCCGTCGCCGCCGGCATGGTGCCGCTGGCGCTCGGCACACAAACTCTTGGCTCGGTGCTGCGCCCGGCATCCTATTGCGGTGTCACCGGCTTCAAGCCGACCCATGGCCTGATACCGATGGAGGGTGTGCTGCCGTTTGCGAAGAGCCTCGACACACTCGGCTTCTTCACGCACACACCCGCGGACATGTTGCTGCTCTGGGAGGCGCTCGAGCACCCCGTACACGGGATCGAGGATTGCGCGATCGGCGCGGTCGAGCCCGCGCCAGATGTCGAGCCCGAGATGGCGGCCGCCTTTCAACAAGTGCTGGGGGAGCTCGGCCGAGCCGGCGTGGTGATTAACGCTGTCGACATCGCAGGTCTGCTTGCGTCGCTCCACGAGGCGACGACGACCGTGATGTCGTACGAAGCCGCTCAATTTCACGAGCAGCGCTTCAACGAGTACGGCTCGCGACTCGACCTGCTGGCGGACCTGGTCCGCGAGGGTCTGGCGATCCCCGCTGACACATACGCCGACGCGAAGCGGTACATCATCGAGTGCGGCGCGAAAGTGGAGGCGCTGTTTGCGGCCACGCCCGTCATCCTCGTGCCAGCCGCGACGGGACCGGCTCCGGAAGGTCTCGCGTCAACCGGCGACGCACGGATGAACTCGCCGTGGACCGCACTCGGCACGCCGGCCATCTCGATCCCCATGCCCGTCGGGGAGGCACTACCGCTTGGCCTGCAGCTGACCGGGGCGCGAGGTCGGGATGCGGCGGTCCTCCGCTGGGCTGTGCGGCTGCACGGTCTCCTCGACGAATCCAGCCGGTGAGGCAGGAGCCGACACAGTCCCCATGGACACAGTCCCCATGACGATTATCCGCGGGACGATCCGCAGGCGCGCCATCGTTCGGCAGCTTACGCGGACATTCGAACGTTCGGAGGCCTCCAACGGCCGGTCGTTGCCGATCCGAAAGACGGGGCGCGGTATCTGGGCGGCCACGCCGGTGCGCGTTGTGGCCGAAGCCGCCACGATACTCGACGAGCTCGGCTTGCTCGACGAGAAGCACCAGGGCGGCTGCGTGATCGATGCCGGAACGGGTGACGGTCGCGTGCTGGCGGTGCTGGCAGCGCTGAATCCGTCGCTGGTAGTCTACGGAATCGAGTCGGATCGGGCGCTCCAGGCAAGGGCCGTTGCCAACCTGCACGCGCTGGCCGCCAGCGGACTCATTGACTCGACCCGTGTCCATCTCTGTGAGGCCGACTACCGTGACGTCGAGACCTACGAGGCCCGCGGCATCGCGCTCCACGACGTCGGGCTGATCTTCAACTACCCAGACGGCAACGAGCGACACCTGGCGCGGTTCGTGGCGGAGCACTGTGGCGACAACACGACACTCTGTCTGCTGACCCACAACAGAACCCTGGAGATCGATGAACTTGAACTGCGCTCCCGACACGACGTGAGCGACGGGACCCGTCCCCCGTGGCGGCTGTCGCTGTACCGACCGCAAACGGCAGGCGCCATCGGGCGCTGAACGCTCTCCTGGTAGGATTCCGTTACGCGTTCGGCTCTGCGATACGTCCCGATGGTCAGCCAACAGTCGAGGAAGATCTCTCGACCGTGAGAAAGCCGGTGAAAGATTCATGAGATTTATCCTGCCCGCCCTGTTCCTGCTGTTTTCGTCCGCGAGCCAGGCCGCCGAAGCGCCTCCGCTTCAACGAGCCGAGCTTGGAGACCTTCGCCTGGAGAGCGGCGCGACGCTGCTCGACGCCAGCCTCACCTATCGCACGGCCGGCACGCTGAACGCAGACCGGTCGAACGCGATACTGTTTCCAACCTGGTTCACCGGCACCGCGGAGCAGCTCTTCGCGTTTGACGCCACCGGCCTGGTGGACACCTCCAGGTTCTTCCTGATCGCCGTCGATGCGCTCGCCAACGGCGCGTCTTCGTCGCCGTCAAACAGCTCGCGCCAGCCCGGCCTCGATTTTCCGGCCGTCACGATCGGCGACATGGTCAGCGCCCAGCGCCGCCTGCTGACCGAGGTCCTGGGCATTTCGCACCTGCACGCGGTGATCGGAATGTCGATGGGAGGAATGCAGGCGTTCGAGTGGATCACAGCCTACCCCGACTTCATGGACAAGGCGGTCTCGATCGTCGGAACCCCGCGACTCCCTGCCTACGACCTGCTGCTCTGGAATACGCAACTGGCAGCGCTCGAGCTGGCTGAGCAGTGTGAATGCCAGCAGGACGAGGCGCTGGCGGTCGCGGGTCTGCTCAACCAGCTGGCCGTCCAGACCCCTCAGTTCCTGGCTCGCGAGTTCCCTCGCGAACGAACCGGCGAACTGGTGCAGCAGGGCCGAGCCGGTGGTGCCGCGATGAACATTCACGATCGCGCGGCGCAACTACGCTCGATGCTGGCGCACGATGTGTCACGCTCGCATGGCGGTGCGATGGAGCAAGCCGCCCAGGTCGTCCTGGCGGATCTGCTGGTTGTGACGAGCCTTCAGGACCGCGCCGTGTCGCCAGAGCCGGCTCTGGAATTTGCAGAACTCGCTGGCGCCGACGTGATCGAGCTTGAGAACGACTGCGGGCACACGGCCCTGTTCTGCGCGCCCCCGGAGATCAGGGCCGGGATCTCTGGTTTTCTGGAGCGACCGTAGACCGTCGTCCGCCGCCCCCCGCGCGACTACCTGACGACGCTGAAGATGGTGTCGCGGTGAACGTTGCCGAGAGGGCGGCCGAGCCGGAAGCGCGCGAGGCCGTCATCGGCAACCCGCATTTCCATCTCCACCCAGTCGCCCATGTCACCGCGCACGATGAGGTTGCCACCCCGCAACCGTTCGCCGTCGGCGTCGACCCTCTCGCCGATCACCATGTTCGGAAAGCCCTGGTACGTCACCACACCCGCGCGTGTGAGACCGACGGCGAGCGCCGAGACCATGCCTCGCAGCGTCAGCGTTTCACCGGGCTGGCCGGCGACAGCGAAGTAGCGCTGCGTCTTGAACAGATGTTCGTCGAACGAGTAGGTACCGGGTTCGAGGATCTCGGCATCAAGGACCGCGTCCCCGCCGCGCACGCGTCTCGCGTCTCGGGGAAAGCCGGCGACATCGTCCTGCTGCAGTACGAACGCCGTGCTCGATTGCACGGCAGTCGTGACGCCCTCCATCAGGTCATCGGCGTTCGGGGCGTCGAAGTACGTGCCCCCGCCGGCCTCGGCCAGCGCCGCCAGCGACTCGGCTTCACCGGGTGTGACGCCAAGGCCGACGGTGTGCAGCACCACCTCCAGACCTGACGCACGGAGTTCGGCGGCCACCGCCTCGGGATCCCCGCCGCACGACTCGACGCCGTCGCTGACGAGCAGAATGACCGCGGCGCCACCTTCGGCGCGCAAATCGGCGCCGGCGTCCTCGAGGCTCCTGGCGATCGGTGTCTGGCCGCGGGGCGTCAGCAAGTTGGCCTGCCTGACCACCTCCGGCGCGTTCCCCGCCGCCGGAGCGAGCAGCCGCTCGGTGTCCGCGCAGCCTTCTGCCTGGTCCTCGAAGCTGACGCGATGTCCGTAGGCGCGCAGGCTCACCGGCACGTCGCCGGGGAAGTCGGCGAGTGCGCCGCCGAGCGCTTCACGTGCCAGCTCGATCTTGGCCCGGCCGTCCACCTGCCCCCACATGCTGTTGGAGACGTCGAGGATGACTTCGAGTCGGTTGGGCGCGCCGTCCGCACCGCCGCCTGCGGGCGTGGCACCAGCGGGAGGCGGCTGGTCGGCGTCAGGAACGCTGACGCCGGTGGCCTCGTCGAACGTCGTCTCGTCAAACGCCCGCTGGTACGTGCCGTTGGTGACCAGGGCGATCCCGGCCAACTGGTGCGAGACGGCCTCCCCGAGGCTGATGGTGTGGATCCGGATGTCGCCGGCCTCTTCCCTCGCCACGCCAACGGGGTCCTCGCCGCACGTCTCTTCGCCGTCGCCGATGATCAGCATGTCGCGTCGGACCGCGTTGACTCCCCGGAGATCCTCGAGCGCTTCGCGCATCGAGTACACGAGCGGCGTCGCACCATCCCACCGAACGCCGTCCAGCGCCGTTTCCCACTCGGACGCGACGAAGGGCGAGAATTCGACCGAGCCCTGTGACGCGGCGCATTCGTCGTCGGACGCACCCTGACCGAGCAGCCGGAGGCCCGTGAGCATTCTCTCGGGCAGCATCTCGAACGTGCGCAGAAGTCCGCGTCGAGCCAGTTCGCGCTTGACGCCGCCGGGGACCTCTTCGTTCATGCTGCCGGACACGTCGAGTACCACCAGAAGCGCGCGCTCGGCCGGTTCGCCGTCCTGTGCTATCACCGGGGATCCGGCGGCAGCCATTCCGATCATCAGCGTCGCGCCGAGGATGCGCCGCAGGCCGACCGCCGGGGGCCACGTCCTCATCAGTCGTCCTCCAGCCGGAACCAGACCAGGTCCAGCACCGCTCGCCGCCTACCCAGCCAGTCGTCCATGATCACGAAGAAGGCATAACCCTTGGTGAGTTCTGGAGTGTCGCTGACGATCAGCACGAAGCCGCCGGTGGAAATCCTGGTGTTCTGAACGAGCTCGATACGGCCGCTTGTTTGCGTGCTCTGCCAGCTCAGATAGTTGCGTCCGCTCATGCCGATCGGCAGATCGTTTTCCTTCTGGTAGCTGAAGCCTCGGTACGGCGTCGCCCAGCCAGCGGTTTCATCGAGCCTGTGGAAGCCGATCGGACTGTTCAGCGGCGGCCGACGGCCTCGAATCTGAAGCATGGCCTGCGCCGACGATGTCGCGCCGAGGACGACGAACCGTGAGCCCGGAACACCACCGAGGTCGGAAACGCCTGGCTCGTACTCCAGGACCGACGCCTTCAGACCCTGATCGTACCTTTCGTCCGGGATGTGAAATCCCTCCTCGCTGGCGGGGTCGGCGTTCTGCACGCATGACTCGTAGTCGCTCTCGAGAACCAGCTCTAACGCTCGAAGGAAGTTCAGCTTGGCGAACGGCAGGAGCTTCTCGCGCGGCACCTCGTCGGTCAACCCCGAAAACTGCTGGCACACCGGATCTGAACCCAGCGATTGCGCGGAGTCGTAGAACATCTGGACGTAGGTCGCGAAGTCTTCCTTGTAGCTGGTCGCGCCGTACCAGCTCGCAAAGCCCGCCGCAACCGCACTGGAGTCGTCGGAGTACACGCAGCGTGCCTGCGAGCCCTCGTAATCGCCGTATCCCATATAGACCAACTTCGCGGTGCCGTGAAGCTGAACCCAGGTGAGCGTCAGCGCGTTGGGGATGTCGCCGAGGTTGGCCCTGATGTCGTTGACCTTCTCCAGAATGTCCGTGGGAAGGTTCTCCGGTGTGACCGACGTTCCAGAGTCGATCAGATTGTGGAACGCGTGCGTCGACTCATGCACAAGCGTGCTGCGCAGCTGCGCGGCGGTGTTGAGCCCGCCTCTGATGTCCCCCCTGGCGTTGATCGTGATGTGGTTGCCCTTGGTGTCTCCCCGGCGGATGCCTTCTACCGGGTTTCCGTCGCACGTGGCCGTCGTGGCGATCCCCCAGGCGTCGTAATCCACGATGGCCACGCTGCCGAGCGACCCGAACAGCAGCGGGCTTTTCACCGAGAGCTCCGAGAGGGCGTCGTGCAGCGCGGTGGCCCAGTAGTCGTCGATCGGCACGACGGCGGTGACCGTGGAGTTCGGACTGTGCTGGTGCCAGAACGACAGGTCGCCCTCGGCCTGAGGAAAAAGAATATGTGGGAACGAGACCTGCAGATCGATGAGCGAGGCGGCGTGCGCCGTCGGAGCCACTATCGATCGCGCCCTGGCCCAGGCTCGGCTCAGTGGCGATAGACGGTGGCTGGCAGTGGCGTCGTCGAACGCCGCGTCGTCGATTTCGGCGACGGTCGCGCCCGCGGCGTCCAGGACCCGCACGCCGACGGCGTCCGGCTCGTACGGCAGGAACACCATGACCGACTGCAACGCGAGGTTGACCGTATCGTAGAGGACGACATCCTGGTCCTGGTACTCCTCGACGGCCTCCGCCGCGAACGCAAACGGCACCGCCGAGAGCGCGCCCTCGGGGCCGTCGAGGACGGCGTAGTACCCACCCGGCGCCGTCAGTGGACGAACGGGCGTCTCCACCAGCCAGACCTGGGCGATGTCCAAGGTGGCGGACCCAGCGTCGCGAGACACCGCCAGCCGGAGATACGGCCTGACCTCTCCGTCGCCGACCGGGCCGGACGGGCCAGAGAGTCCCGGCCCATTCAGGAGCCAGACACCCGCGAGCGCCAGAACCGCGAGGAGGCCCGCTCCGGCGAAGATACGGATTTTCTCAGGCATTCGTCGGGCTCCTGTGGATGCTACACCAAATCGAAAAACGCTCTAGGAGTCTGCGCGGCAGAAACGCAACGACGGCGGGCACCCGTCTGCAGCCCCGCCATTGACCATCG
>JAQBVV010000052.1 GCA_027622905.1 Acidobacteriota bacterium | reverse complement strand
ATCATCATGAACGGTGAGGGGTACAGCCTGATGTGGCCGGAGGGCGAGGAGCCGACGCGGTATGACTGGAAAGAGGGCACGATGATCGTGCCGCCCAACCTCTGGTACCACCAGCATTTCAACACCGGTACGACACCCGCGCGCTACCTGGCGTTCAAGGCGGAGGGCGTGGCGATCAGGAACTCCCAGGGTGTGCCGAAGGCCTGGATCTCCAAACGTCTCGGCGGCGATCAGATCGACTATGCCGACGAGTCGCCCGGAGTGCGGCAGCTGTTCGCCGACGCACTGGCCGCGAGGGGGCTCGCGTCGAGGATGGACGAGGCCTACGCCGCCGAGGCGAAGGAAATGACGGAGGCGGCTCCGTGAAGAGGCGACACCTCGCCCTGAGGGCCCGCGTCACGGCGGCGGCCGGAGTCCTGGTGCTGGTCGGTGGGTGCGGACAGGCCGCGCCCGAGGGGGCGGCAGGGATGGCGGTCGCGGATGTCGCGCTGTACGAGGGACCCGATCGGCTGCAACGGCTCATCGACGGCGCGAAGCGGGAAGGACGGCTCACCGTCTACACGTCCGCCCAGACGAGCGATCTTGGTCCGGTTGTCGACGCGTTTGAAGAGAAGTACGGCATCACGGCGACGATCTGGCGCGCCGGTTCCGAGGCGGTACTCAACCGGGTGCTGCAGGAGAGTCGCGCCGGACGGCACACCGTGGACGTCGTCGAGACCAACGGGCCCGAGTTGGAGTCCCTGCATCGAGAGCAGCTGCTGCAGCGCGTGAGCAGTCCGCATCACGCGAACCTGATCGCCCCTGCGCTCCGCCCGCACGGCGAATGGGTGGGGACCCGGCTCAATGTGTTCGTGCAGGCGTACAACACCAACCTCGTGAAGAAGGCGGAACTGCCGAACACGTGGGAAGACCTTCTGGATCCGAAGTGGAAAGGACGCCTCGGTATCGAGGCGGAAGACTCGGACTGGCTGGCCGGCGTGTTCGGAGAGATCGGCGAAGAGCAAGGCCGTCGGCTCTTCCAGGACATCGTGGCGACCAATGGCGTCTCAACGCGAAAGGGACACACGCTGCTGACGCAGCTCGTCGTCTCGGGCGAAGTGCCGCTGGCCCTGACGGTCTACAACTACAAGGCGGAGCAGTTGAAGCGCCAGGGCGTGCCGATCGACTGGTTCACGATCGGCAACGCCATCGCACGCCCCAACGGCGTGGCTGTCGTGCGCACGGCACCGCATCCGCACGCGGCGGCGCTGTTCTACGATTTTGAGTTGAGCGAGGAAGGCCAGCAGATCATCGCGATGCGCGACTTCGTGCCGACCAGCAGGACCATCGACACTCCGCTCAACAAGGTGCCGATGATCTTCGTCGATGCGCGAGTATCGATCGACGAATACGACAAGTGGCAGGATCTGTACACGGACCTCTTCGGCGCAGGCCGATAGAGATGAAGGGGGCGGCATGAGCGCCGGGGTGAGCAGCCGCACGACCGCCATGCTCTTCATCGTTGCGATGCTGGCCGCGGGCATCGGTTGCGGCGTGACGCCTCCCGAGACCTCGTCTGTGGCGTACACCGGACCAGACCGCCTGGCGCAGATCGCGGCGGCCGCGCGGGAAGAAGGCTCGCTCACCCTGTACACCACGATCGCGGAGAAGGATCTCCCGACGCTGCTGAGGCCGTTCGAGGAGCGATACGGGGTCACGGTGACCGTGTGGCGCGCAGGCACCGACAAGGTCTTGCAGCGCACGGTTGCCGAGGCGGCAGCCGGGAGATTCGACGTCGACGTGATCCATTTCGGTTCGCCAGAAATGGAAGCGCTCTCGCGAGAACAGATTCTGTTGCCGGTCACGTCACCGGTGCACGAGGAACTGCAGCCCGGTTCGGTGCCAGAGCACCGCGAGTGGGCGGCAACGCTGCTCTCCGTGTGGGTGCAGGCCTACAACACGACGCGGGTGACGAAGGACAGCCTGCCGAAAACCTACCGCGACCTCCTCGACCCGAAGTGGAAGGGCAAGCTGGGAATCGAGGCGAAGGACCAGGACTGGTTCGCCTCTGTCGTGGATCTCATGGGCGGGGGCGAGCCCGGTCTCACCTTCTTCCGCGATCTTGTCGAGACCAATGGCATGTCCGTCCGGCTCGGTCATACGCTGCTCACCAACCTCGTGGTCTCTGGCGAGGTGGCGCTGGCGCTCACCGTCTACAACTACATGCCGGAGCAGGCGAAGAAGAGGGGGGCGCCGATCGACTGGTTCGTGCTCGAGCCGGTCATCGCCCGCTCGAATGCGGTGGGCGTGGCGCGCCACGCACCCCATCCCAACGCGGCGCTGCTGTTGTACGAGTACCTGCTCGGCGAGGAAGCGCAGCAGCACTTCGTCAGCATGGACTACGTGCCGAGCAACACGAAGGTCGCCTCTCCACTCGAGGGCGTGACCATCGTGCAGACCGACCCGACGCGTTCGCTGGACGAAGCGGAGACATGGACGCGGCTGTTCGACGAAACCGTGCTCAGACAAGGCGGGCGGTGACGCCACTGTTCTGCGCTTCCCGTATGCTGGACGGCTTCGCGACCACATTGAGACGCAACGGTCTGGGGGATGAGTAGCGTGCCAATACGCCTCGGAGAGGCTTTGCAAGGCACGGAGGGAGAACCGAACATGGCCAAGAAGAAGGTAGCGAAGCAGGTGGCGAAGAAGGTGGTCAGGAAGAAGGCTTCGGCGAGCGATGTGCCCGTCCGGGAGCAACGGCGCGTGCAGGAAGACGCAGTGCTCAAAGCGAGGGGCGGCGGTGGCCGCAAACGTCCAATCTATGACGATCCGATCTAGATGAGTCGGCGTGCAAACCGACTTGCGAGCCTGGTGCAGGCGACGCTGACCCCCGCTACGTCCAGGCGCGGTTGTCGACCATGTTGTCGTAGGTCGCGCCAGGCACCGTCATGTTCCACTTCACCGTCCAGTTATAGGTGTCGTCGAACCGTTCGCGCGTGTAGGGCTGCGGGGCGGCGTGGAGCAGGCGCCACGTCTGGAGCTCGTGGGGCTCGAGCAGCCCGCCGGTCTCCGCGATCAGGTAGTGAATGTATCGTGTCGGGTCGTGCTCGATCGCCTCGACGGCTCTGGCCTGCGCCCGGAACATCGCCGTCAGCGTCGGTCCGTCCACCTCGTCGCCAGCCGCTTCACTCCGGGTCGAGTGCGACTCGATCAGGATGCGTAACCCCTGCTTCTGCGCGACGCTGATCCACGGCTCCATCAGGACGACGGCGGCCACCTCGCCGCGCCCGAGCGCCTCGAGCCGTTTTTGCATCGACCCCGCGTTCGTCGTCTTGACGTGCTGCGGTTCGAGGAATCCTTCGACCATCTTCAGCATCGTGAAGTGCGACCCATTGTTCGGCGTGACCGAGATCAGCTTGTCCTTCAGCATCTCGGGTTCGTAGATCGTCGAGTCCTTCGCCACGACGATTGCGAACTTGGACATGGAGGCGCCGAGCGCGACGATCTTGCGCTGGCGGAGTCCGCCGGATTTGGCCTCGACCGCGCGCTTCATGATGCCCCACTCGCACATCCGGTACTGGTCGATGCCGCCGTCGTTGTAGACCGAGTCGAGCGGCCGGTCGAAGACCGTATCGAACTTGACCGTATGGGAGGTCGTCACCTGCGCCATCCCCGGCGTAGACACGAACTCGATGTCGAGCCCTTCGTCGCGGAAGAACCCTTCATCGCGGGCGACCAGCACCGCCAGGTCGTGCACCGCGTTCATGATTGCGACCTTGTGCGTACGTTTCGTCAGTTCCTGAACAGTCATGGGCACCTTCTCCAGTGCAAAAGGGTAGGCGGGGACGCCCCTGAGATCAAGGCAGAATCGACCCCCGTCCGTGTCGGGCGACCGCTTCCAGCGAGCCCGCACGGGTGAGTACACTGGGTGGCGTGAGGCATGACGTGTTCGAATCCATCGCCTGCCCGGCCGATGCCGCGGTGCTGGCCAGAGCGTTTTTCGATTCGGTGGAGACCGACAAACGCGGGACAGCGCTTTTCGAAAAGGCCTGGCCCCTGCGAGAAGCCCTGGACCGAAACGAACAGCGCTCCAGACGCGCATCATGACTGTACCGAACGAGCTGCTGCTGCTCTGCTCCACGGCTGAGCTGTCTGAAGGACAAGGCCTGCAAGTGACGATCGACGACCTGCAGGTCGCGGTGTTCAAGATCGGCGATCGCTACCGCGTCATCGACGACCACTGCACGCATGGTCCGGGATTGCTGTCAGAGGGCGAAGTCAAGGGTGAGATCGTGGAGTGTGAGTTCCATCACGGCGCGTTCAACATCTGCACCGGTCAGGTCGCCGCTCCTCCCTGCATGGTCCCGGTCCGCACCTACTACACCGAGGTCCGCGACGACCAGATTTTCATCGACCCCGACAGGCCTGCCGAACCGTGACTCCCGCCCGTCTACAATGGACCGTCAATCCAGGTGGCGGCCGCGCTGACGACACGCGGTTCAGCGCGGGAACCCTGACGGGCGGACGGTCGTGGAGAGGATCAACGTGGAGAAGGTAGTGGCGGCGGTGAAGGTCGGCCCGAGTGCGATCGAGCTGCGCGAGTTTCCGATGCCGGATATCTCCGAGGACAGCGCACTGCTGCGGATGGAGGTGGCGGGGATCTGCGGCACCGACGTGAAGATGTTCAAGCAACCGCTCAGCGGCGCGCCGGTGATCATGGGGCACGAGAACATCGGCTACATCGCCAAGGCAGGGCGCGAGTTCACCGCGCGGAAGGGCTTCAAGGAAGGCGACCTCGTGTTCCTCGAGCACTATTCGACCTGCGGGAAGTGCGAATGGTGCCATCTCGGGCAATACCGGCACTGTGAGGGCACTGACTGGCGCAACAATCCCGACGGCCTCCGCTACGGCTATACCTCCTCGGCGAAACCACCGCACCTCTGGGGCGGCTTCGCCCACTACGTCTACCTTCCGTGGAACTCCGTACTGCACCACGTGCCGAAGGGGCTCTCGCCGGAACTGGCGGGTCTGGCCACGCCGATGGCCAACGGTGTCGAGTGGTCGCTGTTCGACGGCGGCGTTGGCTACGACTCCACGGTCCTGATCCAGGGGCCCGGCCAACAGGGGCTGTCGCAAACGGTCATCTGCAAACAGGCAGGCGCCTCGCTCATCATCGTCACCGGCACGTCGAAGGACGCGGCCAGACTCGCCGTCGCCACGTCGCTCGGCGCCGACCACGTGATCGACGTGCAGCAGGAAGACGCGCTGCCGCGCATCATGGAGATCACCGGAGGCCTGGGTGTTGACGTGGTGCTCGACTGCACGGCCGGAGCAGGCACGGTTCCTGTGCTGCTGGGCATTGATGCCCTCAAGCGCCGGGGCGGCACGATGGTCGTGCAGGGAGAGCTGAACGAGTTTCCGAACTTCCCGATCGCCAAGATGACGCTGAAGGCCATCACGCTCAGGAGCGCGCGGGGCCACAGCTACCGAGCCTGCGAGCTGGCCCTGCAGCAGCTGGCCTCACAGCGTTTCCCGCTCGAGCTGGTGACAACACATACCTTCGGTCTGAGTGACACGGCGTACGCGATCCAATCGGTCGGCGGCGAAGGCGCGAAGGACGTGATCCACGTGTCGCTGATGCCCTGGCACTGACGGGCGGGTGAGGGACGCATGATCATCGACACGCATTGCCACTACACGACCGAGCCGGCGGCGCTCCACACCTTTCGTGACAAGCAACTTGCCGGGTTGGCCGATCCCAAACGCAGACCGTCGACGACGGATCTCGGCGTCAGCGACGACGACGTGCGGAAGAGCGTCGAGCCGCAGCTCGCGCTGCAGAAGGCGCGCGGGAGCGACCTGACGATCTTTTCACCCCGAGCGGCGGGGATGGCGCATCACATCGGCACCGAAGAGGTGAGCCACGAATGGACGACGCTCTCCAACGATTTCATTCATCGGGTGTGCAGCCTCCTGCCGGACAACTTCGTCGGCATCGGCCAGTTGCCGCAGTCCCCCGGTGTGCCGACGTCCAACTGTCTGCCCGAACTCGAGCGCATCGTCAATGAGCTGGGATTCGTCGGGGTCAATCTCAACCCCGACCCGTCGGGCGGCCAGTGGACCGGGCCGCCACTGACCGACCGGTACTGGTACCCGGTGTACGAGAAGCTGTGCGAACTCGACGTGCCGGCCACCATTCATGTGTCGTCCTCGTGTAACCGGAATTTCCATCACACGGGAGCCCACTACATCAACGCCGACACCACGGCGTTCATGCAGCTGATCCAGGGAGACCTGTTCGCGGACTTTCCCACGCTCAGGCTGATCATCCCGCACGGCGGGGGTGCGGCGCCGTTTCACTGGGGCCGCTATCGCGGCCTCTGTCTGAGCATCAGGAAGCGGCCGCTCGCCGAGCACCTGATGCAGAACGTGTTTTTCGATACGTGCGTGTATCATTTGCCCGGCATCGAGCTGCTGACACAGGTGGTGCCGATCGACAACATCCTGTTCGCCTCGGAGATGCTCGGCGCGGTGCCCGGTCTCGACCCGGACACCGGTCACCATTTCGACGACACGAAGCGCTACATCGACCAGGTGAGCAGCCTCGGGGAACGGGAGCGCTACCAGATCTTCGAGGGCAACGCCCGCCGCGTGTTTCCCCGACTCGACGCGCGGCTCACGGCGCGTGGTCGGGGCCCGCAGGTAGGGTAAGACATCCGCATGGACAACCGCCGCGCATCTTCTCCGTTGCTCCGCCACGAGTTCGAGCGCGTGCCGCCGGCACTGGTCGCCCAGGCGTCGGCGTTTGCGGCCTCTATTCTCGCCGACGTGGCGGGACGCCGGGGCACGCTCGACGGACGCATCATGCCCCTCTCCCGCTCGACGCGCCTGGCCGGTCCGGCGTTCACGGTCGAGATCCGTCCCGGCGACAACCTGATGATTCACGCGGCGATGGCGCTGGCCCAGCCGGGCGACGTGCTCGTCATTGACGGGAAAAGCGACCGCAGCTGCGCTGTGATGGGCGCAATCATGATCACGACCTGCAAGAAGCTGGGACTGGGTGGGGTCGTCATCGATGGGGCGCACCGTGACACCGAGGACCTGCTCGCGCTTGGCTTTCCGGTCTACTCGGTGGGATCCAATCCCAACGGCCCGACCAAGAGCGTGCCAGGGCGCATCAATGGCCCGATCTCGTGCGGTGGCGTCGCCGTGCATCCTGGTGACCTGGTCGTCGGCGACGGTGACGGCGTGGTGGTGATCGAGCGAGACACGGTGGCGTCACTTCTGGCGCCGGCGGCGCAGAAAGTCACGGACGAGCGCGCCCGCATCGAGGACATTACCTCCGGCAGACAGATCCGTCCCGCGTGGCTGGACAGCGCGCTCCGCGCGGCCGGTCTTCTCCAGGACGGAGAAACGCTGTGAGCACCGGCGGCATACCCTCGACCGCACCTGTCACCATTCCCACGCTGCAGCAGATGAAGCGCGACGGGACAAAGATTGTCGGCGTCGTGGCGTGGGACTACCAGATGGCGCAGATCGCGGACCGTGCGGGTGTCGACCTCGTCGTGGTCGGCGACTCGGTCGGCGTCAACCTCTGGGGCCATGCCAACCCGCTCGAAGTCACGCTGGACGAGATGCTCGTCGTCTGCAAGGCCGTGCGCCGTGGCGTGACGCGGGCGCTCGTCATCTGCGACTTTCCGTTCGGTCCGCTGCAGACGGGTACCGAGGTGGCGGTGGATGCGGCCGTGCGTCTGGTCAAGGAAGGCGGCGCCGACATGGTCAAGCTCGACGGGGCGGCGGAGTTTCCAGACGCGGTGCGCGCCATCGTGCGCGCGGGCATTCCGGTGTTCGCGCAGTTCGGCATCACGCCGCAGACGGCGCTGCAATACGGTATTCCCTACGCCGCCGCGTCGGCGCCCGGCGCCGAGGCGCCACCGGAGATGACCTCGCGTCTGGTGGAGCAGGCCAGGCACCTCGAGGGCGCCGGCGCGTCGCTGCTCGATTTCACCAACTCCGGCCCGGTGGCAGGCCCGGCCGTGGTCGGTGCTGTCGGCATTCCGGTGGTCGGTGGTTTCGGTGGTGGACCGTGGCTCGATGGCCGGGTCCGCATGGCACACGCCGCGATCGGCTACGCCGCCAGCAACCTCGACAGCCCGGCCGAGACGTACGCCAACGTGGCCAGGATCGCTCTTGACGCGATCACCGAGTACGCCGGCGATGTGCGGGCCGCGCGGCAGATCAAGGGCGGACGACGGTAGCAGCCACAGTGACGACAGCCACCATCGACGGCCTGAGCACCCGGTACCGTGTGGTCGGTTCTGGCCCGTCGCTCCTGATGTTTTCGCCGGGTGGATTCGACGCGACCCTCGACAAGTGGTCGACGCTCGGCGTCTACGCGAAGACGCGGATGCTCGAACACCTGTCCGCGAAGTACAGCTGCATCACCTTCGACCGTCGCGAATCCGGCGAGTCGGCTGGCCGCGTCGAGACCATCACGTGGGCGCAGTACGTCGCGCAGGGAAAGGGCCTGCTCGACCATCTGGGCATTGCGCAGGCGCATCTGATGGGGGGATGCATGGGCTGTGCGCCCGTCCTGGCGTTTGGCGTGGCACACCCTGCGATGACGCGCAGCATGGTGCTGTACTGGCCGGTTGGTGGCGCGAAGTACCGCATCAACAGCCACAAGCGACTGGCGGAGCATCTCGCCTACGCAGAAGAGCACGGCCTGGCGGCTGTCGTGGCGCTGGCCCGCGAGCACGGGAAGTCGTTCGGCGCGGATCCGCGTGGAGGACCGTGGGCGCCGGTTCTGAGGCGCGACCGCGAGTTCGCCGAGGCGTACGCCAGCATGGAGATCGATCGGTACACGGCGATCGTCACCGGCCTGGGGCGCTCCCTCTTCGATCGAGACACCGCGCCAGGTGCCGAACCGGAGGATCTGCTCGGCCTGGACATCCCCGCACTCGTCGTGCCAGGCCATGACGCCTCGCACGCGACGTCGGCCGCGCGTTATCTCGAAGAGTGCCTTCCGCGCGCCGAGTACTGGGATGTGCCGGTGGACGGTCAGACGGAGGACACGGTGCCAGCGCGGCTGCTCGCCTTCCTCGATCGGCACTGAGCACAACCGCGAGGCGGGTCCTAAGCGCGGACCGGCGGTACAGACCCGTGCTCCCACCGGAACTCACTTGTGTTGAGCATCCGCGACCCCGCTCATCGGCGCGGCAAGAAGGCGCTTCCGGCCGATGCGGCACGGCCTCCGTTTATCTTCCCAGCTGCCTGCGGGAGTCGCGCCAGGTGGTGAGCCTCCAGCCCCTTCTTGCTCGATACCTGAGTCACGCCGCTTCGAGGGGTCGCGGCTACTCAACACAAGTGAGCTCCGGATTAGGGCCGACTGGAAGTCACCGGCCGATGTGAGGCGAGTGTACGCGTCCGCGAGCATCGTCGGTGATAACCGCGTGGTGTTCAACATCAGGGGCAATAAGTACCGCCTGGTGGCCGCCATGAACTACCCGTTTCGTATCTGCTACATCCGGTTTATCGGCACGCATCACGCGTACGATCGCGTGGATGTCAAGACCGTCTGAGGCTGATCATGGACATTCGACCAATCAAGACGAAGGCTGACCATCGAGCGGCCCTCAAGGAGATCGAGCGCCTCATGGAGGCCAAGTCCGGTACGCCCGCGGGGGATCGGCTTGATGTCCTGACGACGCTGGTCGAGCGCTTCGAATCGCAGCACGAACCGATCGATCCGCCGAACCCGATCGACGCTTTGCTCTATCACATGGAGAGCCGTGGCCTGACTCGTCGGGATCTCGAACCTCTCATCGGTAGCCGTGCGCGCGTTGCCGAGGTCATCAACCGCCGTCGAGCCTTGACGATCGAGATGATTCGAAAGCTCCACGAAGAGCTTGGCATTTCGGCGGACGTGTTGATTCGTCCGTATAGCGTCCGCCGTTCCGCCGCGTAGACCGTGCTGCTCGCCGACAGATGTTTTTGGCGCCGAGCACGAGTGGGGCTGTCCGCGGACAGGACCCGCCTGGAGGTTCGGGGACCGGGTCCTATGCCCGCAGCGCGAGCAGCATGTCTTCGATGTAGTCCCGTGAACTGGCGACCACGAGCATCAGCATCCACGGCCGCAACCGGCTCAGTGTCTTCGAGAGGGCCACATCGGAGGTCTCCTCGTCACACATGATGAGGCCCGTCGTCGTGACCCGCTCGCGACTGCAGGCCTCACCGATGAGCGCCACGTCGCGCGGGGACTCGCCGGCTGTTGCGACCATCACCACCAGATCCGCAGAGTCGACTTCTTCGTGGAGGCGGACGGGATCCGACGCCAGATCGGTCGCGGTAAAGAACGCCGCCCCGTTCCAGCGCCGCCGGGCAAGGTCGTCGACGACAGGTTCACTGCGTCCATCGAGGGCGATCACCTTCACGGCCCGAGGTCTGGAGTTGGGCAGGTCGACCCGGAAGCGTGCCTCGGCGGCGCTGCTCATCCGGGCGCTTTCGCTCTCGATCATCAGACGGTGACGTGCTCGCGATCGGCCTGGACCACGAGCGCGGCTTTCGCGGCGTCCTTGAAGGGCTGGTCCGGCGGAAGCACCACCGCCGCCGATCGGCACCGCTGGTGCGCGGGATCGAGACCGGGCGGCGTGACGTTCTTCTCGGTCATCGCCTTGATCGTTCGCAGCAGGCGATGGCGGGCCATGATGATGCCGTTGTCGGTCGACACAAGGTTTTCCCGCGTGCGGTCGACGATGGGGCCCATGCTTTCCTGCACCGACGCATCCTGCATGGCGAAGCCGTGGACGCCACTGAACGTCTCGCCTCGCTTTTGCGCCGCGCGATCGATCAGGTAGTCGTTGTCCTTGTTCGCGAGCGGGCGAAACGTACCGGGCACGCACTCGGCATGAATGCCCTTTCCCGACCGCAGCGACTGTAGTTCGCTGGGTGAAAACGGGCGCGTCACCTTGTAGTCGAAGCTCCACGCCCAGCACTGCTCGTCGTCGATCGGAATCCAGAAATGGCCGTGCACCGGATGATCCGCGCGGGGCGGGATCATCGTGAACGACGGCATGACCCACTGCGTGACGCGCCAGTAGTAGTTGCCACCCTCGGCGTTGCGGCGTGCGCCGATGTAGAGGCCGCCGGCGCTCTCCACGACTTCGAACACGGGTCGCGCGTCGTCCAGGTTGTACTGGTTGCCCCTGGATCCCTTGAACAGCGGATCCTTATTGATTTCCCCGCGATGCAGGAACGACACGTGGCTCGAGTCGATACCGCCTTCCATCGCCTGCAGCCAGTTGCATTCCTGGTGCCGCTTCGACACGAAGCGGCGATCCGAGGGGACCGTTGTGAATTCCCATTCGGGCAGCGTGGGCCGCAGCTCGGGCGGTCCCAGGTATGCCCACAGCACGCCGCCACGCTCGACCAGCGGATAGGAGGCGAGCTTGATCTTGTCGCAGAATCCGCTCTCGGACGGTTCCGACGGGACCTCGACGCACTGCCCGGTGTGGTCGTACTTCCATCCGTGATACGGGCACCGGAGGCCGTGCTCCTCGTTGCGTCCGAACCACAGCGAAATGCCGCGATGCGCGCAGAATTCATCCGTGAGCGCATACCGGCCCTCGGTGTCGCGCCACGCGAGCAGCCGCTCGGACAGCAGTTTCACGCGCACGGGGGCACACTCGGGCTCGGGCAGTTCCTCGGCCAGGAGCACTGGCAACCACGAGCGTCGGAACAACTGGCCCATCGGCGTGCCAGGTCCGGTCTGCGTGAGTAGCTCGTTCTGTTCTTTCTTGAGCATCGACACAATCTCCTGTCAGACGTCCGCCACACGCATCACGCGATCAAGTGCTGGGCGCTGCGTGGAAACAGCGCCTCCGGCGTGACCCGCGTCGTGATGATGCCCTGCGTCAGCGCATGGTCGATGAGTTCCTGGAGGACGATCCGATTGGGCTCGACGCCGTACGGCAACGGGTCGCCCGTGATGTCCAGCACGGCACGATGCACTCGGTCGGCGGCCGATGGCGCATCGATCGACTTCGACGTCAGACGCTCGATGTACCTGCGCTTCGCCTCGGCAAAGGCGCCGAAGATGTTGGCGGCGAGATCCGGGTGGGTGTCGAGCAGATCGTCCTTCACCACGACCAGGTGGTTGATCGGGTAGTGTCCACGCTGGCGCAGGGCGGCCAGACCGGCCTCCAGTGCGTTGGGAAACAACGGTTTCACGTCTGGATGTTCGACCTCGACACCGATCGCGGCTGCCAGCTCACCCTCGCCCAGCATCTTGCCGATCGTCTTGCCCGGTTCGATGGACACGACGTTCGCCGGTGGTCGGTACGCAGCCACATGTTCGTCGCCAGACAACACCCACGTGATCCGGCTCAAGTCCACGCCGTGTTCCTGCTGCAACACGCTGCGCGCCCAGAGACCGGTTGTCACGGTGTACCCCCGGTTCACGCCGATCTTCCGACCTTCCAGATCCTTCGGCACCCGGATGCCCGCGCTGGCGTTGTAGAGAATCGCGCCGTGGTGGAACGCTCGCACCAGAAAGACAGGCAACGCGGTGAATCGCGTGCCATGCGCGCGGGCACACAGGTAGGTCGTGATCGCCATCTCACTCACGTCGAACTCGAGCCCGCGCACCATGCGGCGGAAGGCGTGGATGAGCACGGGGACGTCCTCGAAGTCGAACGTGAACCCCCGAGGCTTGACGGTTCCATCCTTCAGCGCCTGGGTTGTTCCCTGCGTACGGGTGACGGTCTTCAGCAGCATAGGGTCAGGAGGGGCGGCGGGCACCCCTACGTCGGGTCCCCGTTGAGCCGGATCATCGTGGTCAGAGGCCGAACCGGACTGTAGTTTTGCACAGTCGCAGTCGGGTTCCAACCCAAAAGCCCCTTGACCTGACGACGGCCGGTAGCACAGCGGAAGGCCCGGGCGACGTGCGACGTGACAGGGACAGGGCGATTGCGTGGATCTCTGCATGCGGTGACGCGTCACGCTGATATTGGTGTTCGCGGCGGTCGGGAGGCTCAAGGTAAAATACGCCGCGATGACGATAGTGGCAGGGACACGATTCGGTCCCTACGAGATACGCGCGGCGGCGGCGGTGACCGGGCTCGGCGAGCTGTATGCGGCGCGGGACCACGACCAGCAGCGGGATGTGGCCTTCCGCGTGCTGCGGGTTGATGTCGCCGCGACCCCCGGTCGTCTGGCGCGTTTCGAGCGTGAGTCGCACGCGGCCGCTCGGCTCGAACACCCGAATCTGCTGAGGATCTACGACATCGGCACCGACGCGGAGGCCGCCTATGTCGTGTCCGAGCCGATCGCCGGGCGGACGCTCGACGATCTGCTCAGGTCAGGTCCCTTGCCGCCGGCGACGGTGTCGCGCTACATGGTCGATCTCGCGAGCGGCCTGGCCGCGGCCCACTCACATGGCATCGTCCACCGCGACCTGACGCCTGCGAACATTCTGGTGACAGCCGAAGGGGTCGCCCGGATTGTCGGGCTGGGGCTGGCTTCCGCGACGCAGCGCGCATCGGTACTTGCCGACGGCCATCCGCTGGGCGCGCTGAGCTACATGACTCCGGAGCAGATCCAGGGCGCAACGGTTGGCCCACACTCCGACATGTTCGCCTTCGGGGCGATTGCCTACGAGATGCTGACCGGTACTCGCGCGTTCGGCGGGGGAACCCTCGAGACGATATCGGCGGTCACTGCTGTCCAAATTGGACGGGGCTGATCGCTGACAGCTGAGGATTCTCTCAATAACCTGGCTGGGTGCTGTCCCAAATACGGTCGAGTCAAATCAACACCCCCTGGACCGGCTCGGGCGGTCGCGGGGGCCCGGTGAAGGGATCGTTGAGCCAGGTCCACAGGTCGCGATAGACAAACAAGTTCATGCGGAGCAGCGCGACGAGATTCGAGAGAGACCATGCGAAGAGGGCCTTCAGTTGCAGGTATTTCAGGATCAGGAGGGCGATGACGGCGGTCCAGATCTGAATGTGCAGCGCGTTGGCGGACGTGCCGACGAAGGTCTTTACTCGCAGATTTTGTTTCAGGGCCTTGAACAGCAGCTCGATTTGCCAGCGGTCCTTGTAGATGCGGGCGATGGTCGTGGGACCGAGGTCGAGATGATTCGTGAGGAAAACCAAGCGGTCGCCGTCGGGCAGGACGACCTCGACACGCCGCAACGGGCGGCCCGGCGCGTATTTGGCCGCGCTCTGGGGGCTCCGCAGGGCAATCCAGTCATCGGCGACCACCCCACCCCGCGTCGGCAGGGGCTGCCGTTGGACCACGTCGTAGGCCGTGCCGTCCTTCAGGCGCGTGACGAAGAAGACGCCGGCCTCGGTCAGCCGCGCGAACCACTCGAAGTCCAGATACCCGCGATCGAACACGAGAACGGTGCCGGCCGCAAAGGTCTGCTCGCGCGCGATGGTGACCTCGTGCCGCTTGCCTTCGGTGATCACGATCGCCGTGGGCAGGTAGCCGTCGTGATCGAGGGTGAAGTGCAGCTTCACGGCACCCTTGGTTCGCCGGAAGGTGGCCCACGGGAACATCTCCGCGCACAGATCGATCACCGTCGCATCGATCGAAAGCAGTTTGTTCCGGAAGCGGAACTTCTTCGCGCCGGCCGCGACCTGGCACTTCGCCAAGAGCTGGTAGAACACCTGCTCGTAGAGCTGCCACGGGCGGTGGGCGTTCGCGTAGGACAAGGTCGTGCGGGAAGGCGCCTCGATCCCCAGATGCGCGAGTTTCCCCTCACAGCTCGCGAGGCCGCCGCAGATCTCCCGCAACGAATGCGCCCGCCCGAGCTGGCAGAACAGCATGGCTACGAACTGGCCCCAACAACTGAACCCGCGCGCGTGCCGCTCGGCCTTGATGGCCACGACGGCCTTCTGAAATTCCGTGCGTGGAAAAAGCTGGAGCAACTGGCTGAAGATGCTGCAAAATCTCGGCATAAGGGGATGGCCTCCGGAAGAATGTCGGTGGAGTGGGTAGCTCTCATCGGCGATCCTACGCGAGGTCAGCCCCTTTGCCGTTCACGCTCGAAAGTCTAATTTGGACAAGAGTGATCGGCGGTACAGGAGCCAGGGGGGCTGCCGCCCCTCGCCGCGGAGCTTCCAGCGATCCTGACCGGCATCGTCGCGTGTTGCCTGAACGAGGATCCGGCATCGCGCAGCACGGCCGACGAGGTTGTGAAGGCACTGCGGCACTCGGAGGCCCAACCCTCGATGGCGGCTCCGGAGCCAGTCGTACCGGCCGCACCAGCTGCCAGCCGCCGGCTCTGGCGGTTGGTTGCGCCGATCGGCGCCGTCAGTGCGGCGGCGGGGCTGTGGCTGAGTCTGGCGTAGGACGCACGAGGCGCATCATCGTCGACACCGCCGGCCACGTTGTTCGTCGGTCAGGCAGGTGTCAGCTGGCGCCTGCGGTCCTCGTGATACTCCTTCAGCGTCTCGTTGGCTGACGCGATCGTCGCCGTTTCGTCGGCGATGCGTTGCAGATCCCGGCCGGGCACCGCAACGTAGAGTTCTGATTCCTTCATGTCCGTGTAGACCCGGTTTCCGACACAGCCGGTGCTCGCCAGCACGCCATGGCTGAGCGCCGCTGGCACCACCATGCAGGTCGGGCGTCCGAGGGTGTTCAGCTGCGCCGCAACGCCGGCGCGAAGCGCCGCTTCCTGCAGCAGCATCAGTCTGCCGGGAGGGCCCCAGAACAACACGACGTCGGGAGCGACGGGAGTGTCGCCGAGCGGCGCGTACACCACGACGCCGGGCGTTTCCGGCAACTGCGGCAGGCCTGGCACCTCTTCCATGCGCAGGTAGCCGATGCTGGTCATGAACTCGAGTGTGTCACCGAGTTCGTTGGCGCGCGCCTCGGGCAGCGGGATGTTGTGGGTGTGGGAGCCGATGGCGCAGTTGTAGTGGTCGGCCGCGACGGTGTAGAACGTGCGTCCGTTCGACGCAATCGCCCAGTAGCTGCATCCGGAGGGTTGCGTGCCCTGGAACGGATCCACGCCGGCGGGCGCCCGTGTCAGCGCCGTGACGGCAACGGGCCGGCGGGCCAGCGAGAGCTGCGACGTCAGCTGTGCTTCAAGTTGTCCGTAGTTCATGTTGTCCGGCATTGTCCTGTGGCCTTGGTGCGACCCGTGTCTATGAATGGGCAACGACGCGGTTCCGCAACGTGCCGATGCCCTGGACCTCGGTGTCCATGATGTCGCCATCCTTGAGAAACTCCGGTGGCGTGCGCGCAAAGCCGACGCCGTCCGGTGTGCCCGTCGAGAGGATGTCTCCGGCCTCCAGCGTCAGGCCGTGGGAGAGCGACTCGATCAGCTGATCGATCGGAAAGATCATGTCGCGGGTGTTCCCGCTCTGCTTGACGACGCCGTTGATCTTCAGGGTCAGTGGCGATGCCTGGGGATCGGGGAACTGGTCGGCTGTCACGACGAGCGGACCCATCGGACAAAATCCATCCAGGCTCTTCCCCTTGAAGAACTGCCCGTGGGCGGTCTGCAGGTCACGGGCCGACACATCGTTGATGACGGTGTAGCCGAAGACGTGCTCGAGTGCCTGGCTGCGAGGAATGTTGCGCCCGCCGACGCCGATGACCACGCCGAGCTCCACTTCCCAGTCGACCTCCTGCGTCACTGTGCGATCCCACGGAATATCGTCGTAGGGGCCGATCACCGAGGTTGGCGGCTTGGTAAAGAAGACGGGGACATCGGAGACCTTCGTCGTCTTGCCCCGTGCACGCGCGCCTTCCTCGATGTGGCTCAGGTAATTGCGCCCGACGCAGAACACGTTCTTGGTCGGTCTCGGAATCGGTGCATGCAGCCGCGCATCGGATAGTGGACAGGTATGCCCGTCATCGGATCCGGTCGAGCGCGCGGAGACGGCCCGGTCCAGACCATCCGAGACCACGCGCCACGCGGCGGGACCTTCGCGGATCAGGTCGAGCAGGTTGCGCGGAAGGGGCGGTGCCCCCGCCGTCGATGGGAGCGCGCCGACATCGGTGACGTGGCTGCCGTGCAGCACGCCGAGGCGTGGCGTGGGGTTTCCGGCGGTTGAAAACGTCAGGTATCGCATGCGCGCCACAGCCTATCACGCGTCGCAGAGAGCGGACTGGCCGGAACAGTAGGGCGCCGAAACGCCGCCATGTAGAATACGAACGTGGAAGAATTGATCGCGCGATTGCTTACCGAGTTGGGTGAGGACCCCGGTCGTGAAGGTCTCGTTCGGACGCCTGCCCGCGTGGAGAAGTCGCTCAGGTTTCTGACGAGCGGATACGACGCCGACATCGACGGCATTCTGAACGGTGCGCTGTTCACCGTGGACTACAGCGAGATGGTGGTGGTCAAGGACATCGACTTTTACAGTCTCTGCGAGCATCATCTCCTGCCGTTCTTCGGCAAATGCCACGTGGCCTACATTCCGCAGAACCAGGTGGTTGGCCTGAGCAAGATCCCGCGGCTGGTTGACGTGTTCGCGCGCCGGCTGCAGATTCAGGAGCGGATGACGAACCAGATCGCGCAGACCATTCTCGAGAAGGTCAAACCGATCGGCGTGGCGGTCGTGTGCGAAGGCACGCATCTGTGCATGTCGATGCGCGGCGTGGAGAGGCAGAATTCGTGCGCGGTGACCAGCGCCATGCTGGGTGTCTTTCGCGAGAACGCCAGAACCCGGATGGAGTTCCTCGAGTTGATTCGGCACCGGGGGGATCCCCAGACGAAGATGTCGGCCGAGGCCGGCTTGGCTTGCGTGAACGAATGACCATGAACCAGCCCCCTCGCCGTCCCCGGTCGTCGTTGGGAGTCGGCGCGTCGACCCCGAGGGGAAGGCGAGCCGCGTGAGACCGGCCCGCCTGAAGCCAGCAGCGGGTGCTGGGGGGCAGCGACACCGTACACCCCGCGTGTTGATGCGCTGCCTTCTGGGTGTGATCGTGTGGGTTGGACTCACGGGATCTGCGCCCGCGTGGGCGCAGACCAGGACCGAGCCGGCGATGCTCGCGTGCCCGTCGTTGCTTGGGGAGGGTGTGCAGACCGGACGTTCGTTCTGCGACGTACTCACCGGCCGCGATGTCGCGGCGGGGATCCTCATCGAGCTGCCACCGCACAGAGGCGCCGTGACGCTGACGTTCGATCTCCACAACCGACACACCTATTCGGAGGAGCTGATCGCGGCTAACCGTGCATACCGGCACTACACGGCAACGATCGGGGTGCTGACCGAGGACAACACGCTGCTGGCGAGAGCCGTCGTGCAGAGTGAGTTCCGAACCGCGGCTGATCTGATCGACCGCGTGTCCGGTGGGGCGGGACCTGGTGGCGTGAAGGCGGTGGCTCCCACCGGCATCGAATCGATCACCGTGACCATCCCCGCCGAGGAGACGACGGTCGGTATTCTTGGAGAAAGGCTGACCGTGCTCCACGCCGACGGCCCCGACAACTTCACCACGCCGGGGCGCCCGGTCGCGGTCATCAGCAACGTCATGCTGCGGTATCGCCCGCGCTAGCGAGTCGGCTGGTTCGACCGGTTATCCAAGCAGCCACACGCCCCCGATACCGATCGCGGCGAGAGCCGCGGCCGCCGTCATCGCGCGGTGCGCGGTCGAGTGCCCGTGCGCGATGCCTCCGACATACCCGGCCGATGCCGCAAACGCCGTCATCGCGGCGACGGTTCCGACGCCAAACGACAGAATGTACGTCATCGCGGCCGCGCGTGTGGGCAAGGCCAGCGCCGGGAGCACACCGACGAAGTGCGAACTACCGGCGACGCCGTGAAGCACGCCCAGGCAGAAGGCCGCGTGCGCGTGTCCAAGCCGGCGTAGCCACCTCGGCCCGGCCTGCACGTGCAGGTGGTCGTGTCCGGTCGCCCCGTGCGTGTGCGGCGATGTCCCCACCTGAGCGCTGCGTCGCAGAGCCCAGAATCCGACAGCGATGAGTGCGACGCCGACCAGGCGCTCGCTCCACTCGGAGATGCGATCGATGGAGGGCAGCAGGTCGCGAAGGAGGACGGCCAGCGCCGCCACCACGACGACGCCGGAGGCGTGGCCGATGCCCCACGTCCAGCCTGCGAGCCATCCGCGTCGGCGACTGTCAAGCGCGAGCGGGCCGACCGCCGCTACGTGATCGGGTCCGGTCAGTACATGTAACAGGCCGGCGAGGGCGCCGGTCAGCGCGGTCAGCACGGCGCGGACCTCACGTGACAGAGACGGAGCGGGTCGCAGGTGTTGCTGAACGTACGGCCTCTGTCATTCATGATCTGATTCTAGCGGGTCCGCTAACGCGGATTTCATAAGCGCGTAGCCCCCGAGGAACTGCGGGCGGTCCACTCCTCCCGGGGGGAGCACTTCAACGGTCCGCCACGCACAAGTGAAATCCGCGCTGGAGCGCTTTTCGTTTCGGTCTGAGGCTTCTCGCAGGGGCCAGGCCATTTCGAAAAGCGCTTTCCCGCGTTTTTCGGTCTCCACCAAATCGAAAAACGCTCTAGTACCCCGTCGCAGTGATTTTGATCGGTTGCAAGGCGGGGAGTTCGTGAGCGGCG
>JAQBVV010000051.1 GCA_027622905.1 Acidobacteriota bacterium | reverse complement strand
CGCGTGGGCCAGGAAGCGTTTCAGGACGGCCGCGCACAGACTGGCCCAGATCAGGCCTTCCGCGATGTGTGGATTGGCCGTGTCGAATTGGTGGAGGTTCGCGTACGACTTCCACTCCTTAAAACACAGTTCGATCTGCCAGCGAAACCGATAGAGCCGGGCCACGACGTCGACCGAGAACGGCGTGCGCGGCAGATTGGTGCAGAGCCGCGTCATCGCCGTGTCGCGTCCCGGCAGCACGACGATGCGAAAGCCGATGATGCGCCGTCCGCGCTCGAACTCGACATCGAGGTCCAGGCGCCGGCCCACGTGCCGCGCCAGGAAGCGAGACAAGCGAAGCCGCGTCGGCACCGCGGTCCGCTGGCCCTCGACCCAGGCCGCGCACACCCAGGGATCGTAGTTGCGCGTGAGGCGCACGATGAAGAAGCCCCCCTGCGCGCGGACCGCCTCAAAATACGCCACGCTGGGATAACCGCGGTCCGCCAGCAGCAAGCAATCCGTCAGGGTCACCGGGTCGGGAAGAAACGGGCGCTCGGCCTCCTTGTCGGGCGCGACCTGCACCGCGCAGACCTCGTCGGTGAACCCACTGTACGTGGCGTGCACCTCCACGGCGGCGGGCTCGATGGTCGTGAAACGCCCCGGGAATACCGTGTGGAGCGGCGACTTCACCGCAAACGATGACCCATCCTGAATCACGATGTCTCGGAAGCGCGCGACGGCCCGCTCACCCTCGGCCGCCAGCGTGTCGAGGCGCAGCCGATCGATCAGCCGCGCCAACATCCCGCGCATGAAGGTCGCGAACCCCACCCGCGCGAGTCGGTTGTAGAACGCCTTGTAGGCCACCTCCTCACCGTGCTGATGATTGAACGCGCGGAGCAGGTCCGCCAGTGATTCGACGCGGGCGCTGGCCAGCGCCGACACCACCGCGAGGAACAGCCGATGCGGGGTGACCGTGCGCAAGCGGATCGCTTGCCCAGTGTCCCGGCCGAGTTGATTGACCTCGTCGATCGAGAGCGCGCCCGCCAGGGCGTCCCGAACCTTGGTAAGCTCTGTCGGGGACATCGCAACCTCCTTTGCTGGTGTGTGTGGTAACCCCAGCATGAAGGTTGTTGATGTCCCTTGTCGATCCCAGGACCCGTCGGACCGGTTCCTTAAGATCGTACCTATGTACGCGGCCAGACGGCCGACAGGTTCATTCCTATTCATCGAAGAATCGGCCGGCGTGTTCACGCCGGTGAGGGGCGAAGTCGTCTTCCAGCGTGAGGCCCGACGTCAGGTCATCCGCTTGCGTAAGCCTACCTATCGAGCGGTCGCAGTCAAGGAGATGAAGGAGCGCTGCCAGAGAGCGGCGCCTTCCTCTCAGGGGAGCGTGCCTTGCAGGTCTTGATAGATCCTCCGGACCATCACCTCGCTCTGCGGTTCGTATCCAGTCAACCCTTCGTACTGCCGAAGCAGCACTCGGGCCGCAACCTGGTCTTCTGTTGCCCCTTGCGCCATCTCTCGCTGAACAGCGTCGCGCGCATCGACCAGCACTTGCCGGGAACGAACCAGCGCTTGCCGGGTAACGTGCGGGTCGTTGAACGCCCACTCTCCATTACCGGGAACGATGATGTCGGCGTCGAGGTTCAAGATGATGTCGATGGCGTCTATCCAGTTCAGGTATCCCGAGTTCATGAACGGAAACCTCTCGTAAAAAAACGCCTCGCTCGCATAGACAATCCGGTCTTCAGGAACAAAGACGATGCTGTCGCCCCGCGTGTGCCCTGGGCCGATATGGATGATCTGGATCTCCCTGTCACCGACGTGAAGCGTCATACGGTCGTGGAAGGTCAGATGGGGCAGCATGGCCTCCTGTTCCGCCACCGGCACGTTCTCCGCCGCCATCAAATCGAGCAGATCGGCTTTGTAGTCTTCGTGGCCGATACGTATGACGTCCCGGTAGGCAACGTTGCCGCCTGAATAGTTGCCGTGGAACGTTGAGGAAATCAGATACCGAACCGGCTGCCCGACACGATCGGCAATCAGTTGCCGCACGTGCGTCGCCATGGCTTCGTTGCTCAACGCATCGACCACCACGACTCCGTCGCTTGTTGCGATGACCCCGCTGATGCGGGGACCGGAAATGTAGGCATAGTAACCGGGGACAATCTGCTCGAGGGTTCCGGCTTGTGGGTCACTGGATGCCTGCGCAGTGGCGTGAGTGAACTGCGCATCCACTGTGAGAATGCAGAGGCTCAAGGGCAGCACATAGACGAGAGCCATCACCGTTTTGGGCACGATCGTGTCCTCCTGTCGAGGTTCCAACGGGCCAGGGTCGCATAACGGGGGTGGCGTCAACTTCGGACCCCCGCTGCCCCGGGCCCTTACAGCGGCACCATGCCCATCCAGAACATGGTCGTATCGCCGACGTCGATATCGTACTTGCGCACGTAGGTGAGCCTGCCGTCATCACCGATGCGGAAGACAGACAGGCCGGCGGGTACCGTCCGGATCCCGCCGCCGTCCCGCACGTTCACGGGCAGGTTGTGTTGCGCCACCAGCAGGCGTCCACCTGGATCGATGTGAAAGGTGCGCGGGTGTATGGCGCGGGTGTCGATGTGCTGGATGACTGTCGGCTCGCCGGTGGATTGGTTGATCGCGTACACCACGATGCTGTTTTCGCCGCCTTTGAAAACCTGTGTGCCATCGATCTCGATCGTGCCCTGGGCACGATTTGCTCCGTACAGAAACCGACCGTTCGGGTGCACGTGCACCGTGCTGGCCGCCTGACGTGACGTGATGGTCTTTGGATCGGCAAGGGTCTCTGCGCGAAACGCGATCTCCGGGTCGATCGTGCCGCCTTCCATCGTGTAGGTGTACATCTTGTTCTGCGTCTCGATGGACAGGTATATCCACGGTCTGGTCGGATGAAAGTCGAGGTGCCTGGGCCCGAATGCCTTTCCTCCGTTGGGCGCGATGGACAGTTCGTTGGTCAGCACGCCGTTCCTGTAGTCGAACACTTTCACTGCGCCGGGATCTTCGATCCTCGTGGGGGTGCCTTCGTTGCCGCGGGTGACCAGGATCGCCAGCCGATTGTCCGGCGTCACACGGACCTGATGGGCGTAGATGCCGGCGTCCACGGGGCCCGGCTGTCTCACTTCTTCTCCCGGCGTAAAGTCGCTGTTGATGCGGTAGACGCGCAGCGCGCTCGGGTTGTTGAACGCAACGAGGATATTCTCCGATGGAATATCCGTGGACAGGTGGATGGGGCGCGTCGGCAAGCGTATCGGCTCACCGTGGGGCGTGAGCGCGCCACTGGCCGGATCGATACGAAGCGCGGTGATGTGATGCTCGGTTCCGACCGGGCCGTAACCGGACGCGCTGCTGCTGGTCGCCACATACAGATAGCGTTTCGAGGCATGGGGCCAGGCATATTGCACGCCCGCAGGCAGCGTGACAGTGGAGCGCTTGATGAGCGCGGCCCCTACGACGTCAACGTCATAGTGCGTGAGATCGGGCCCGACATTGGCATAGAGCGCAATCGTGCGGGGCGCCGTCTGTGCGGACGCAAATCGGGGCGCAGCGACACTGCCCGCAACCAGTGATAAGAACGTTCTGCGGTCGAGCACGGTGGCTTCGGCCTCAGTTGGTCGCGAACGGCATCAGCGCCTGTGGCGGGCCGATGAGTCTCGACCGATCAGCCCCTGGCCTGGGCCTGAACTTCTGCGTGCGACCTCCGGTGGCCTCGGCGACGTACAGATTGCCCTCTGAATCGACCGAGAACTGGTGACTGTTCCAGAGGCCACCGGGGAACGTGCCCTGGGTGCCCCACACCGCGATCCGCTTACCCTCGAGGTCGAATTTGGTGACCTTGTTGTTGTTGCCGCCGATGATTCCAAGATGCCCGTCGGCGGTGACCATGACGTGCTGCGGCTGGCGGAGGCCCCCGAACTCATCGAGGTACCTGCCGTTCTCATCGAAGATCTGGATTCGCTGATTCCCTCGATCAGACACGTAGACGCGCCGGCTGGAATCGATGTCAATCGAGTGCACCGTATTGAACTGACCAGGACCGGTGCCCGGAGTCCCCCACGCTGTCAGAAACTTCCCGTTCTCGTCGAACTTGACGACGCGCGTGTTCGTGTAGCCGTCGGAAACGAAGAAGGTCCCATCGGGCAACCAGGCGATGTCGGTCGGTCGGCCGAAGTGCGTTTCGTCGTTACCTGCCACGCCGGCCTCTCCAAGCGTCATCACGAGCTGCGTGCCGTCGTGCGAGAACTTGAAGACCTGCTGCCGCAAATCGTCGATCACCCAGACGTGCCTTTGCGGGTCGTACGGGCTGATCTTGACCTTGTGGGGACCGCGTCCGCCCTGGAAGAGGTGGTCCCACTGCGTCCATGATTCGATCAGCTTGCCGGCGCTATCGACGATGATGATGCAATTGCGCATTTCCGGAGTCGGACTCAGCGACGAGCCGATGGAGCCATAGGCGCCCGTAAAATTGTTCGGCAGCTCGTTGGGCAGTTCTATTTCACCGCGGTTGGCCAGAATGATCCTGTCGGGACTCTCCGCGAAGACACCACCCTGAGAGCCCAACGCGTACCCGGGGCGAGCGAGTTGCTGCGGCCAGTCTGGCACAACCTCGTACGGACCCGTTTCATCTTCGCCACCTCTCTCCTGAAGCAGCATGGGTCCCGACAACAAGCCGCACGCAAACACCACCGCCGCCGTGAGCATTGGCTTACGCATACCGAACCCCCTCGTTCCTGATTGTCCTGTTTCGCATCCGGGAGAATCGATCGGACCCTCCTGGGACTCTGCCACGCCCCGACAGCGCCCATTATGCGCGACGACCAGCCGTGACGCACCGGCGTTCTGACACAGTAGTGTTCAGGACCGGTGTTGGTTTATGCGGGCCGGCCGGCTAACATCAACACTCTTCGGCGGGTCGCCGAGCTCCTGATGACCGTCGCGATGAGAGCGTTTGTCACGACGCGGGGGCTTCAGCCCAAGTTGCGGACCCTCGCATGGGCTCCAGGCCAGCGCGTTACGGCCCGTTGAGAAGGGCGTGAGGCGGTTACAGAGGCGGGAGGACGATGGAGATCGACACGCAAGGAGGAGCTGGGGCCGGCGGCGTCAGTGCAGCGGAGATCCGTTTCGATGTGTGGCGGCGACGGGTTGGCCTGTATGCCGGTCCTGCGCTGTTGGTGCTTCTCTGGGTGGCACCGCTCCCGCTTGACACGGACGCGCATCGGTTGGCCGCCATCATGGGCCTGGTCTCCCTGTGGTGGATCACGGAAGCCGTTCCGCTGCCGGTCACAGCCCTGATCGGGACGGCCCTCACCGTGTTCACGGGTGTCTCGGCGCCCAATGCCGCGTTCGCTCCCTTCGCGAACCCGATCATCTTTCTGTTCCTTGGCAGCTTCATCATCGGCCGCGCCGTGGCCGTGCACGGTCTCGATCTGCGCATCGCGCAATCCCTGCTGACGTCCAAGTTCGTTGACGGCAGGGTGACGCGCGTACCGCTGGTGCTGGGACTCCTGTGCGTCGGTGTGTCAGGGTGGGTGAGCGGCACGGCCACCACCGCCATGATGATGCCCCTGGCCCTGGGCGTGTTGTCGGCCATGCGCGCGCAGGGCCTCGAGCCAGGGCGCACCTTCGGCACGCGTACGATGTTGACTATCGCCTTTGCCGCCTCCATCGGCAGCAAGGTCACGCCGGTCGGCGCCGCCAGCAACATGGTGGCGCTTGGGTTTCTCGAGAGTCAGGGGGGCGTCCGGATCGAATTCGTCACGTGGATGATCATGGGCATTCCGCTCACGATCGTCATGGCGTTCATCCTGATGGCGATGATGCGTTGGCTGATGCCGCACAGCCAGGCCGACCAGGTAGCCAGGGTCTCGCGCGGGGCGGCGGCGAGTCATGACGGTCGAGAGGCACCGAGCCTTGGCCCCCTCACCGTCGCGCAACGCAACTGCCTGTTCGTGTTCGTCGGCACGGCGATCTTCTGGCTTCTGCCTGGAGTCCTCCGCCTGTTGAGCGACTCCCCGGCAGTGGAGACGCTGGCGGATCGGCTGGACCTGGGAACCGTGGCGGTGCTGGGTGCCTCCCTGCTCTTCGTCCTCCCCGCGGGTGCGGCTGATCGGCGTTTCACGTTGACCTGGAAAGAGGCGGTGCAGATTGACTGGGGAACGATTCTGCTCTTTGGAGGGGGCCTGTCCCTGGGGCAGATGATGTTTGCCACCGGGCTGGCGGAAGCCATCGGCCGTGGCCTGATCGTCGTGAGCGGAGCGGAAACGCTCTGGGGTGTGACCGCGATGGCTCTCGCCGCGGCGATCGCGCTGACGAACCTGACGTCGAATACCGCGACGGCTGCCATGCTGACACCGGTTGTCCTGTCGATCGCGGCCGCCAGCGGGTTGAATCCCATCCCACCGGCGCTTGCTGTGGCGTTCGGCTGCGGAGTGCCATACATGCTTCCCATTTCGACGCCGCCCAACGCCATCGTCTACGGAAGCGGGATGGTGCCGATTACCTCGATGATCAAGCTCGGTTTCGTGATGTCCATAGCGGGCTTCATTTGTATGTTCGGTCTCCTTCGTGTGATGTTGCCCCTGCTGGGCTTTGCGTGATGGGTTGCGTGATGGTCATCTATGGCCAAGAGCTAAGGAGCGGCAGATGGCGGTAACGGAGGAAGTAACGGTGGACGTGACAGAGACTCTGGCGAAATTCGTCGTGCAGCACCGGGGCGCAGACCTCCCCGGGCGGGTGCGGCACGAAGCGGCGCGCTCGCTGCTCAACTGGGTGGGCTGCGCAGTGGGCGGCTCTCGACACGAGACGGTGGAGCGGGCTCTCGCAGCGCTTGGCGAGTTTTCGGGGCCCCGTGTGGCCACGGTGCTCGGCCGTGCAGATCGACTGGACATCATGCTTGCCGCTCTGATGAATGGCATCACGTCTCACACATTCGACTTCGACGACACGCATCTTCGGACGGTCATCCATCCCAGTGGCCCGGTTGCCTCTGCGATTCTCGCCCTGGCAGAACGGCAGCCTGTCTCCGGGGAGGATTTCCTGCACGCGTTCGTCCTGGGCGTGGAAGTCGAGTGCAGAATCGGCAATGCGGTCTACCCGTCCCACTACGACGTGGGGTGGCATATCACCGGCACCACCGGTGTATTCGGGGCCGCCGCGGCGGTCGGCAGGTTGCTGCATCTTAACCAGGAGCAAATGACGTGGGCCATGGGCATTGCCGCGACGCAGGCATCAGGTCTGCGCGAAATGTTCGGGACGATGTGCAAGCCGTTCCATCCCGGCAACGCCGGGCGAAACGGCCTGCTCGCCGCGTTGCTCGCGAGCAAAGACTTCACCAGCTCGACCCGGTCGATCGAGGCCCCGCGTGGATTTGCCAACGTGCTGGCGACAGGCCGTCGATACGAGGAAATCACCGAGCGCCTGGGCGACACCTGGGAGATCCTGCTGAATACCTACAAGCCATTTGCCTGCGGCATCGTCATTCACCCGATCATCGATGGTTGTATTCAGCTGAGGACCGAGCACGGCATCGGCCCCGATGACATCCGCAGCGTATCGCTCGAGGTACATCCCCTGGTGCTGGAACTGACGGGGAAGAAGACGCCTCGGAAAGGGCTGGAGGGCAAGTTCAGCGTGTATCACTCGGCGGCGGTCGCCCTCATCCACGGAGCGGCAGGCGAGGCGCAGTACGGTGATGACGTGGTGTCAGATCCAGTCGTCGTGGGGCTCCGCGATCGTGTTGACGCGGTCGTGAGCGAGAGCCTCCACGAGGATCAGGCGCGCGTCACCATTCATCTGCGGGACGGCCGCACGCTCGAGCGGTTCGTGGAACACGCGGTGGGCAGCATCGACATGCCGATGAGTGATGCTGACCTCGAGGCGAAATTCCGTGGGCTGACCGATGGCATCCTGTCGGCGCCTGAGACCGATGCGCTCCTCCAGCACTGCTGGACAGTGGGCACGCTCCCGGACGCGAGTGTTCTTGCGAAGATGGCCGTGCCGGGTGCGAAGACCGCGGCGGGGTAGCTCCTCGGGGTCGCGCGTCGAAGGGATGTCGAGCCTACTGAGCGGCCGACAGATGTTGCTCGATGCGTGGCCACGCGTCGAGCACCACGTCGCCCACCACCTGCAGACTGCGAGCGCTCACGTGCGCGAGATCGTCCTGCGCGGTGTGCCAGGCCGGGTAGTCGAGGTCGATGATATCCACGGACGGGATGCCGGCACGCAGGAACGGGACATGGTCGTCCTCGATGGTGACGCGCTGGTCGAGGAAGTAGGCCTGATGGCCGAGTGTCGCCGCCGAGGCCCAGATGATGTCAGTCAGCCAGGGCGTCGAGTTTGTATCCCGGCGGATTGTCAGCTCCCGATCGCCGATCATGTCCAGGAGTACCAGGGCTTCGAGTCCGCCAAGCGAGCCGGTATCCTGCGCCTCCTGGACATAGCGCCGGCTGCCGTAGGTGTTGTCGTTGTTGCGGAACCAGTCCACCGCGGCTTCCTCGCCGTCGAAGAACAGCAGCTCGATCGTGAATTCGTTCTGGCGGGACGCCAGGACGCGCGCCAGCTCAAGGACGGCCGCCGTTGACGAGGCACCATCGCTGGCCCCCACGAAGCGGAACTCGCGGAACAGCTTCGTATCGTAGTGCGTCGCCAGGGCGATTCGCTCGGCGCGGCGCCCAGGAATTGTCGCGATCACGTTGACCATCTGGACCGCCCCCAGGGGGGTTGTGGCCTCGAAAGCGTCTTCGCGAGTCTCGATACCGACGGCTGCCAGCTCGGTCAGGATGTACTCGCGGCACCGGGCCAGCGCGGCCGAACCAGCCGGTCGAGGCCCGAACCCGACCTGACGGCGCAGATGCTCGTAGGCGCGGGAACTGTCGAAGGTGAGGGGCGCCGCGCCCTGGGCGCTGGCCTGGGCCAGGGGAGATGATCCGGCACGGCCCTCGATGACCGGGACGGGAAGCGGACTCGGCTGCTGGTCAGCGGCGGGTACCGCCGGCGCCGCCGCGGCCATTTGATTGTTGCCGCTGCCCGAACACGCCAGCAGCAGACAGGCCAGCGCCGTCGCGCCGACCGCAGTCCGAACCATGGCGCCCCTGCAGACCCGTCCCGCGGGGTCAGGAGCGCTTGGCGACGGGGACGTAGTCTCTCCGGGCCGATCCCGTGTAGATCTGCCTCGGGCGCGAGATCTTTTGCTCGGAATCGAGAATCATTTCTTCCCATTGCGCGATCCAGCCAGCCGTACGCGGGATCGCGAACAGTACCGGGAACATCGTGACGGGAAATTTCATCGCCTGGTAGATCAAGCCGGAGTAAAAGTCGACGTTCGGGTAGAGCTTCCTCGACACGAAGTAGTCATCCTGCAGCGCGATCCGCTCGAGTTCCAGCGCAATCTCGAGGAGCGGATTCTTCCCGGTGACCTCGAAGACTTCGTCCGCCGTGCGTTTGATGATCTTGGCCCTCGGGTCGTAGGACTTGTAGATACGGTGGCCGAAACCCATCAACCGGCCTTCGCCCGCCTTCACGCGCTTGATGAAGGCCGGCACCTTGTCGACGTGGCCGATCTCGTTAAGCATCCGAAGGACAGCCTCGTTGGCCCCCCCGTGGAGCGGCCCATAGAGCGCGGCGGCCGCGCCAGCCATGGCCGAGTAGGGGTCGACATGCGAGCTGCCGATACCGCGCATCGCGCTGGTGCTGCAGTTCTGTTCGTGGTCGACATGCAGAATAAAGAGCACGTCGAGCGCCCGCTCAAGTACGGGGTCGGGCTTGTATTTCAGCTCCGTCATCCGGAACAGCATGTTGAGGAAATTGCCGGTAAAACTCAGGTCGTTGTCGGGCTGGTTGTAGGGCCACCCGGTGCTGTGGCGGAAGGCGTAAGCGGCGATCGTGGGCACCTTGGCGATCAGGCGCCGGATCTGTTTCTTGCGCGCCGGCTCATCGAAAATGTTCTTGGCCTCTGGATAGAAGGTCGAGAATGCTCCGACCGTACTCAGGAACACGCCCATCGGATGCGCGTCGTACCGGAACCCCTCCATCAGCTTCTTGACGTACTCGTGCAGCATCGTGTGCTGCGTGGTCTCAGCTGTCCAGGACGTCAGCTGGGCCTCGGTGGGCAGCTCGCCGTTGAGGATCAGGTAGGCCGTTTCCAGGTAGCTGGAATGCTCGGCCAACTGCTCGATCGGGTACCCGCGATACTCCAGGATGCCCTTGTCGCCATCGATGAAGGTGATGGCGCTCCGACAGGAGGCCGTATTCATGAAGGCCGGGTCGTAGGTCATCAGGCCAGGATCCTCGGGGCCAGATTTGATCTGGCGGAGGTCCGTGGTGCGGATGACGCCGTCCTCAACGGGGACGTCGTACTGCTTGCCGGTGCGGTTGTCAGTAATCGTAAGCGTGTCGGCCATAAGTGAATTCGGTTAGGGGTCTGTCTGGGTTTCAGCTACCAATCGCTGCCGGCTTCGTCGTCCGCAACGGGTACCGGCTCGCCGGCAATCCGGTAGCGCCCGTCGGCCCACCGCGCCAGGTCTTCGTTCCGGCACCGCTCGCTGCAGAACGGCCGCCAACGGTCGTCCACGGGTTGGCGACGGCATGTCACGCACAGCCGCGGGTCACCCATTTGCTTATTCTAATTCAATAAATCTGTCGCCGGGCGCTCGGCGAGTTTTAGCCGCTCCGAGCCCCCGTGACCTGGCCGATGAGCCGGCCAGCGCTGAGTTCATGAGCGCGGAACATCTGCGCCACCGCAATCAGAATTCCAGGCGGAAGGGAACTCCGCTCCAGCCTACGCGTCGGCGTCGGGTTGGCCAGCGTGCCGGACGTCGAGCGCCGAGACCATGAAGATGACGTCTTCGGCAATATTGGTCGCGTGGTCCCCGATGCGCTCCAGGTGCCGGGAAATCAGGATGAGGTCGAGCGACGGCTCGACGGTTGCCGGGTCCTTCAGCATGTAGTTCAGGAGCTCTCGAAACACCTTTGTTTTGAGGGCGTCGAGCCGGTCGTCTTCGTTCAGGACCCGTCGTGCGAGCCCTGTGTCACGACGTACGAACGCGTCGAGGGCGTCCCGCAGCATGCCCTGGGCGATTTCGCCCATCTGCGGGATGTCGACCAGGCGCTTGACCGGGGGATGGTTGTTGTAGCGCTTGGCGGCTTCCGCGGTATTCACGGCGAGGTCGCCCACGCGTTCCAGGTCCGTATTGATCTTTGCCGAGGCGACGATCGCTCGCAGATCGGTCGCCATCGGCTGATGGAGCGCCAGCAGCTTGAAGCAGCGGTTATCGATCTCGATGTGCAGCTGGTTGATCGGTTCGTCGCCGTGGTGCGCCTTGTCGAGCAGCGACACATCCCGGGTGACGAGGCCCTGTACCGCCAGCCGGACGAGCTCCTCGGCCAACCCGCCCATTTCGAGCAGGCGAGTCTGGAGCCCCTCAAGTTCGTCCTGAAAGTGTGGTACCGCTCGTTCCATGTTGATGCGAACCCGCTGGTGCGCTCTCGCGACACCGGCTGAACGAAAACGCGTTAGCCGAACCGACCGGTGACGTAGTCCTCCGTCACCTTTTCCGTCGGCGCTGTAAATATCCTGTCCGTCCGATCGTACTCGACCAACTTTCCCAGCAGAAAAAACGCCGTGCGGTCCGACACCCGCGCAGCCTGCTGCATGTTGTGCGTCACGATCACGATCGTGTAGCTCTTCTTCAGGTCGTAGACCAGCTCCTCGATCCGTTGGGTCGCAATCGGGTCAAGGGCCGAGGCCGGCTCGTCCATGAGCAGAATGTCTGGGCGAATGGCCAGGGCCCTGGCGATGCACAGTCGCTGCTGCTGGCCGCCCGACATTGCGAGCGCGGATTCGTGCAGCCGGTCCTTGACCTCGTCCCAGAGCGCCGCCTGCCGAAGGCTCTCCTCCACCCGGGCCGCCAGCTCGGATCGGCTGCCGGCCATGCCGTTCACCCGCAGGCCGTAGGCGACGTTGTCGAAGATCGACTTGGGAAACGGGTTCGACTTCTGGAACACCATGCCGACGCGCCGTCGCAGCGCCACCACATCAACCCCGGGGTCGTAGATGCTGGCGCCGTCGATGAGCACCTGTCCTTTGACCCGAGTGCCGGGAATGATGTCGTTCATGCGGTTCAGCGTGCGCAGGAACGTGCTCTTCCCGCAGCCCGACGGCCCGATGAACGCCGTCACGATGTTCGGCTGGATCTCAAGCGAGATGTCGGTGAGCGCCTTCGTCTCCCCGTAGTAGAAATTCAGGCCCCGTGCGTCGATCTTGGGTGGCCCGTCGGGCGGGGATGCCGACTGGTTCCGTGCGACCAGGCCGGCCAGCGACGGCGCGCGCGGAGCGGTGTCGTTCATGTGAGCTTCTTCTGATACCGGTCCCGCAGCCAGATTGCCACCCCGTTCATCGTGAGCAGCAGGGCCAGCAGGACCAGTATCCCTGCGGCGGCGTTGGCCTGAAACGCGACCTGCGGGCGCGACACCCAGTTAAAGATCTGAATCGGCAGCACCGTGAATGGCGACGACAGACCGTCGGGTGCGAAGGCCACGAACGTGAGCGCGCCAATCGAGATCAGCGGTGCGGTTTCGCCGATCGCCCGCGAGAGCGCCAGGATCATGCCGGTGAGGATACCCGGAACGGCTACCGGCAGGACCTGGAACCAGACCGTCTGCCACTTGGTGGCCCCAAGTGCGAGCGATCCTTCGCGGATCGACGGAGGCACCGCCCGCAGTGCTTCCCGGGTCGACAGGATGATCACCGGCAACACCAGCAGCGCGAGTGTCGACGCGCCCGCCAGCACGCTGCGCCCCATGCCCATGGTGCGCACGAAGAGGCCGAGCCCGAGCAGGCCATAGATGATCGATGGGACGGCGGCCAGGTTGGTGATATTGATCTCGATGATCCGCGACAGCAGGCTTCGTCCCCCGTACTCCTCGAGATAGATCGCTGACGCGACACCGAGCGGCACGGCGAGGACGCCGGTGACCACCATGATGAAGATGCTGCCCGTCAGGGCATGCCAGATGCCGGCCCGCTCGGCGAACCGCGACGGGAAGCCCGTGATGAAATCCCACGACAGGCGGGCGGCGCCGTCGCTCCAGATGTCGGCAATCAATACGACGAGCGACCCCAGGGCGACGCACAGGATCAGCAGCGCCAGCGCCTGAAACAGGAGATCGACGCACCGACGACGCGCGATCGCGTTCACGCGTATTCCTCGCGGTAGCGCTCTCGCAGCCAGGCGCTGACCAGATTCAGCCCGAAGGTACCCAGAAACAGCAGCATGCCGACGGCGAAGATCGTGCGGTACTCCAGCGTGCCCGCTGGAGTGTCACCGAGACTCACCTGGACGATGTAGGTTGTCATCGTTTCGATCGGCACCATCGGGTTCAGTGTGAAGCGCGCCTGCTGGCCGGCGGCGATCGCCACGATCATGGTCTCGCCGATGGCGCGCGAGGCCGCAAGAATGCATGCGGCCGTGATTCCGGAAAAGGCGGCTGGTACCACGACACGCAGGCTGGTCTGCATCCTGGTCGCGCCAAGGGCATACGCGCCTTCGCGCAGTCCACGGGGCACCCCTTGCATGGCGTCTTCCGAGAGTGACGAGACCAGCGGCAGAATCATGATGCCCATCACGATGCCAGGTGCCAGTGCATTGAAACCCGCCAGGTCAGGCAGGACACTCTGCAGCAACGGCGTGACGAACAGCAGCGCGAAGTAGCCATACACCACGGTCGGTATCCCGGCCAGGATCTCCAGCACCGGCTTGACGACGCGCCGCACGCCCAAGGGGGCGTATTCGCTCAGGTAGATGGCGCTGAGCAGTCCCATCGGCAGCGCGACGAGCATGGCAATGGTCGATACCAGTACGGTGCCAGCGACCAGCGGCAGGACGCCAAATGTCGGTGTGGCAAACAGCGGTGTCCATTCAGTGCCGAACAGGAAGTCGGTGATCGGGACCTCGCGCAGGAAGGCAAACGTTTCGACGGCCAGCACCAGGATGATGCCGACGGTTGTCCCGACGGAGAGCAGGGCGCACAGGAAGAGCGCCCACTCGATGACGGATTCGGACCGCTTCATCGCTCCTGCGCGAGCAGTGCCTCAAGCGTCATGCCGACCTGGGAGCCCCCGTCGGCAAACGCGCTGCCGACCTTCCTGGCGGCGAAGTGGCCGCGCGCGAGTTCGTAAATCTGCGGCGTCAGCTCGATATACCCGACCTCGTTGATCAGGTCGTTCCGGCTGAAAAACATTTCGACGAATTCCTGAACTTCCGGGCGTTCGGCAGCCGTGACCGACACATAGACGAACAGCGGTCGTGACAGCGGCTGGTAGGTGCCGTTGCGGACCGTCTCGAACGTCGGGAAAATCGGCCCGTCCCCGTTGTTGGGATCTCCGTCTTCGACCGGGACGACCGCGAGCCGTTCGCGGTTGGCCTCAAGGTAGGCGAGCGGAAGGAAACCGAGCGCGAGTTCGTCGCTGGAGACCCCCTGCACGATGACGTTGTCATCCTCGCTCGACGTGAAGTCTCCGCGACTGGCGCCCTCCTGCCCGACCGTGGCTTCGGTGAAGTAGTCGTAGGTGCCCGAGTCGACGCCGGCGCCAAAGAGCCGGATGTCGCGGTCAGGCCACGAGGCGCGGACCTGATTCCAGCGTGTGACCCTGCCCTGGGCTTCAGGTGCCCAGAGCACCCCGAGCTCCTCGACCGTGATGGACGTGGCCCAGGTGTTCTCTGGGTTGACCACGATCGCGATGCCATCGTAGGCCACCGGCAGTTCCACGTATTCGATGCCTGCCTCCGAGCACGCCTCGATCTCGGTGGCGCGGATGGGCCGGGATGCGTTGCTGATGTCGGTCTCGCCGCGGCAGAACTTCTGGAAGCCACCACCGGTGCCCGAGATTCCGACGGTGGGAGTCCGCGTGCCCGGGTGGGCGATCCCGAACTCTTCGGCGACCGCTTCGGCGATCGGAAACACCGTGCTGGATCCGTCAACGGTGATGAGGACGGGCGCGCCCTCCTGCGATGTCTGATTGTTCCCGCCGCACGCCATCGCCAGGACGCCCAGCGCCGTCACACACACGTATCGACAACATATCTGAACCATGCACGGCACAGTATCGGAGGGGAATTTCGCGGCCATTTCTTCCGTGTAAATTCCGTGTTAACGATGAGCAGGGCTGGAGGGTAGGAGGGTAGGTAGGGGGGACGTCAGCCCACTGCCGAGCAGCGGGTCAGAGGGTACCAGGGGTACATTGGGTACCGGCGAGAGCGTCCGCGTATAGTTAGACCCGAGTCCTTCGCGTCACACGCTGGCCGCGGATCGCGCGCGGCGGCCATCTGTCCGAGCACCCGTGGCACCCAACGTCACTCCCACCGTCGCCGTCGTCATCAATCCGATCGCTGGCACCGGCGGTCGGCCGGATGTCGCCCGCGACCGTGCCGAGCGCGCGGCGGCGTGGTTGTCGGCGCGCGGACTCGACGGTCCGGCAGCGCAGATCCTCGTCACGGAACGCTCGGGTCACGCCAGGGAGTTGACGCTGGCGGCGCTCGCGCAGGGGACCACCACCGTGGTCGCGTGGGGCGGCGACGGCACGGTGAACGAGGTGGCCTCGGCGCTGGCGTTTCGGGACGCATCGCTCGCCGTGGTGCCGAGCGGTTCGGGAAACGGCCTTGCGCGGGACTTGCAGATACCGATGAATCCCGATCACGCCTTCGACGTGGCCCTCGATGGACGCGTCTGCCGGATCGATGCCGGTGAGCTCGATGGCCGGCTGTTTGTCAATGTCGCGGGCATCGGCCTCGATGCACACGTGGCGCAGGAGTTCGCCGCTGGAGGCCTGTCGAAGCGGGGACTCAGCCGGTACGCCGCAGTCACCGCGCGTGCCCTCTTCACCTACCGGGCCGACGATCACACCGTGGTGACCGATGGCACGATACGACACCTGCGTCCGCTGCTCATCGCCATCGCCAACGGACGCCAGTACGGCAATGGCGCGATGATCGCTCCGTCGGCGCGGCTGGACGATGGCAAGCTCGATGTCGTGACCGTGGCGGCGCGGTCGCCGCTGGCGGCCATGATGGCGATCCCTCGTCTGTTCATGGGCCGGATCGCCGACGTCCGGGGCGTCGAGTCCGTGCCGGCCGTTGACATCCGCGTGACCTCGGCGCACGCTGTGCTGTACCACGTCGATGGGGAGCCGTTCCGCGGCAACGTGTCGATAGCCGCGCGTGTCCGCCCACGTGCGTTGCGCGTGGCCGTCCCCCACGATGCCAGACCGGACCTCTCGAGCGAGTGACGAGGCCATGACCCAGAGCGACGGCGACCATCCTGCTAGGCCGCGCCCGCCATTGCGCGGCGCCGGGCCGATCGGCACCAGCGCTCTGGTCCGCCGTGGACTGACCTACTACTGGCGCACGAACCTGGCGGTGGTGGCGGGCGTGGCGACGGCAGTGGCGGTGCTGGCCGGTGCGCTGCTGGTGGGCGATTCGGTTCGCGGGAGTCTGCGCGACCTCGTCGTGCAGCGTCTGGGCCGCGCCGATCACGTCGTCGTGGCCTCGGGGTTCTTCCGCGAGGCCTTCTCCGACCGACTGGCGTCTACCGAGGCCTTCGCGGCGACCTTCACCGGCGCTGTCCCGCTCATCGTCGTGCCGGGATTCGTCACCGATCAGGAAAGCGGGCGTCGCGTAGGCCAGGTACGTGTCTACGGCGTCGACGATCGCTTCTGGCACTTCCATGACGTCGACGCGGTCGCGGGGCCAGAGGACGGAGAGGCGCTGCTCAGTCCTGCGCTGGCCGAGACGCTCGGGACGGCACAGGGAGGCGCGGTACTGGTCCGCGTGCAGCGGCCGTCGGACTTTCCGCTGGAGTCGGTGCACGGGCGAAAGGACGATCTCGGTCGGACGTTGCGACTCACCGTTCGCGGGGTTGTTGCGACCGAACACCTGGGACAGTTTTCGCTTGAGGCGCAGCAGGGCGAGGTGCGCGCCGCGTTCGTGCCGCTGTCTCAGCTTCAGGAGGAACTCGGCGTCGGGAGCCGCGCAAACGCGATACTCGTCGCCGAGGCACCCGGGACGGTCGGCGGTGGAGTCGCGGCGCTGGAAGCCTTGGTTCGCCAGGAGGCGGCGCTCGTCGACATCGGGCTGGACGTGCGAATCCTGCCGGACCGCGGCGTGGTGAGCGTCGGTGGCGAGACGGGGCTGCTGGACGACACGCGCGCGGCCGTGGTCGCGGAAGCCGCCGACGATCTCGGTCTGCAGGCCTTACCGGTGTTCACGTATCTCGCCAACACCCTGAGGCTGGGTGACCGCGAGATTCCGTACTCGCTTGTCACCGCGCTCGATCTCGACAGCCTGGCACCCGCTGTTGACGGCGCAGTCGCGTCCGCCTTGCCGCTGCCCGATGCGTCGTCCCCGATCGTCCTGAACCAGTGGGCGGCGGACGAGCTTCGGGCCGGCACCGGCGACGCCGTCACGATGGATTACTACCTGTGGGAGGACCCGGGCCAACTGGTCACCCGCACGGCCGAGTTCCGCGTCGCGGGCGTGGTGCCGGTCGATGCCGGCGACCGCAATCTCGTCCCGTCGTACCCGGGCATCAGCGATGCGCTCTCGCTGGTGGACTGGGATCCGCCGTTTCCGGTGGACCTGAGCCGGATCAGACCCGCGGACGAGGCGTACTGGGACGACTACCGCACGACACCCAAGGCGTTCATCTCATTGGCCGACGGCCAGCGGTTGTGGCGCTCGCGAGACGGCGCCCTCACCGCGCTCCGCATGGTCCCCGGACCAGGCCAGTCCCTGGATGACGCGCGGACCGCATACGCGGACCACCTGCGCGAGATCGTGGATCCGCTGGCGCTGGGGATGGCGGTCCGGGACGTGCGAGCCGCCGGCCTGGCCGCGTCGCGAGGCGCCACCGACTTCGGCGCCTATTTCGTCTACTTCAGTTTCTTCCTGGTGGCGTCGGCCCTGGTCCTGGCGGCGCTGTTCTTCAAGCTCGGCGTCGAGCAGCGGAGCCGCGAAGTCGGGTTGCTGCGCGCAGTCGGGTTCGGACCCTCTGACGTGCGCCGACTCTTCCTGGCCGAAGGCGTGCTGCTGGCCATCGTCGGCAGCGCCGCCGGCGTGCTGCTGGCCGTCGGATACGCCGGGTTGATGATGATGGGGCTTCGCACGTGGTGGGTGGACGCGGTGGGCACCGACGCGCTGACGCTGCACGTCTCCGGGATCTCGCTCGCGGCTGGCGGGCTCGGCGGCGTTGCGACGGCAGTGCTCTGTATCTGGTGGACACTGCGCGGCCTGGACACCATCTCGGAGCGGAGTCTGTTGGCCGGAGAACTGGAACCTGCCCGGCTTGCCGACGCCTCGCACCGCAGCGGCTGGCTGGCCGGGCGGGAAGCGCCGGTCGCCGCAATACTTGCGCTGGCTGGCGTCGCGCTGATGGCTGTCTCCACCGCGGGTCTGGTGGCGCCCACGGGTGCGTTCTTCGGCGGCGGCACGCTGCTGCTGGCGTCCACGCTGTTGGTATGCGCCGCGGCGCTCCGACGTCCCGTGCGGAACGTGCTCGGTGGCCACGGCTGGTGGGCGGTGTCGCGGATCGGGTTGCGCAACACCCACCATCGTCCGGGTCGCAGCGTGCTGTCGATCGCCGTGATCGCGTCGGCGACGTTCCTGCTGATATCCGTTGACGCCTTTCGTCGCGATGGGCAGGCCGACCCGGGAGATCGTGGATCCGGGCTGGGCGGCTACGCGCTGAGCATCGAGACATTGTTGCCGGTGGTGCACGACCCGAACACGCAGGAGGGGCGCGACGCCCTGAATCTGTTCGACCTCGAGGCGTCCACGTTCGAGCTGTTCCGTCTGCTGCCAGGCGACGACGCGAGCTGTCTGAATCTCTACGCGCCGACCCATCCGCGGATTCTGGCCCCCCAGGACAGTTTCCTCGCCGAGGGGCGGTTCGCGTTTCAGGACTCATTGGCCTCGACCGACGCGGAGCGCGCCAATCCGTGGTTGCTGTTGCTCGCGGAACAGCCAGACGGGGCCGTGCCCGTCATTGCCGATGCCAACTCCCTGGCCTACGCGCTGCACCGTCAGCTTGGCGAGGAGATGGTCGTGACGCAAGGCGGTCGGGACATCCGGCTGCGGTTTGTCGCCGCGTTGCGCGACAGCATCTTTCAGAGCGAAGTGCTGATGTCGCAGGCGAATTTCACGCGTTTGTTCCCGGACCAGGAGGGATACCAGTTCCTGTTGGCCGAGACGACGTCTGAGCGCACGATGGCCGTCGCCGATCAGGTGGAGGACGCGCTCATAGATTTTGGTGCCGACGTCACCACGACAGCCGGGCGACGTGCGGCCTTTCACCGTGTCGAGAACACGTATCTGTCGACGTTTCAAACGCTCGGCGGCCTGGGGCTGCTGCTTGGCACCGTCGGCTTTGCGGCGGTGCTGCTGAGGAACGCGCTGGAGCGGCGACGCGAGCTGGCGCTGCTGGGCGCCATCGGGTATCAGCGCCGCCACTTCCTGCTGATGGCGGTCTCCGAGAACACGTTGCTGCTGGCGGCGGGGCTGGCGGCCGGCGCGCTCTGTGCCGCCCTGGCGATCGCCCCG
>JAQBVV010000050.1 GCA_027622905.1 Acidobacteriota bacterium | reverse complement strand
ACGGCTACTCGTGATGCTCGACAGCTTCCGCCGGAATGCGCCTCTGCGAAGATGACAAAGTAGTGCTAGTCGCCGGCCGGATGTCCTCCACCGTACTCGGCCTGTCGGCCTATTACCACGACTCGGCGGCGTGTCTCTTGGTGGACGGTCGCATCGTCGCCGCAGCGCAAGAAGAGCGCTTCACACGCAAGAAGCAGGACGAGCGCTTTCCGTCGCTCGCCGTTGCCTACTGCCTGAAAGAAGCCGGTCTCACGATCGACGACGTTGATGTCGTAGGCTTCTACGAGAAGCCGCTCGTGAAGTTTGAACGGCTACTTGAGAGCTACATCGCTTCCGCTCCTCGCGGTCTGCGGTCGTACCTGATGGCGATGCCCTTGTGGCTCGGTCAGAAACTGTGGATGGCCGACGATATTCAGCGCGAGCTGGGCACTGACAGGAAGATCCGATTCGGCGATCACCACGAATCCCACGCGGCCTCAGCTTTCTATCCGTCACCGTTTGAAGAAGCCGCCGTGCTGACGATCGACGGTGTGGGCGAGTGGACGACGTCGTCCATCGGGCATGGACGCGGGTCCGATCTCGAGATGCTCCGCGAGACACGGTTCCCGCACTCGGTGGGGTTGCTGTACTCGGCTTTTACCTACTTCACCGGCTTCAAGGTCAACGAGGGCGAGTACAAGGTGATGGGTCTCGCACCGTATGGCGAGCCGAAGTATGTCGACACGATTCGCGACCACCTCATCGAGGTGTTCGATGACGGAAGCATTCGGCTCAACCTCGAATACTTCGAGTTCGTCCACGGGTTGACGATGACCGGCGGTCGTTTTGCAAGGCTGTTTGGCGGTCCACGTCGTGCGCCGGACGCGCCGGTCACCCAGCGGGAGATGGATCTGGCCAGGTCGGTGCAGGAGGTCGTCGAAGACGTCATGTTGCGCATGGCGCGGACGGCTCATCGAGACACCGGTTCGAGACGGTTGTGCCTTGCCGGTGGCGTTGCCCTGAATTGCGTCGGCAACGGTCGCTTGTTGCGCGAGGGTCCGTTCGATGACATCTGGATTCAGCCTGCCGCGGGTGATGCCGGTGGCGCGCTGGGCGTGGCCCTTGCTCTGTGGCATCGGTATCTCGGGAAGCCGCGCACCAGCGCCGAGCAGCGGGGGGCGTGGAGCCCCCGGCGTCGGGTCGACGTGCAACCGGTGGGGGGGGCGGGCCAGGGTGCCGGTGCGACAGTCGTGCGAGAGTTACCTGCATACGCTGACGACATGCAGGGCTCGCTGCTGGGACCGCGCTTCTCCGACGAAGAGATCGTGGAGTGGATGCGCGCCGAAGGTATTTCCGGTGAACGCGTGGCGCGGACGGAACTCCCGACGGCGATTGCGCGGTTGTTGAACGACGGCAAGGTGATCGGATTGTTCCAGGGGCGGATGGAATTCGGACCGCGCGCTCTGGGCTGTCGGTCGATCATTGCGGATCCGCGTTCAACCGAGATGCAGTCGGTGCTGAACCTCAAGATCAAGTTTCGGGAGTCGTTCCGGCCGTTTGCTCCCGCGGTCCTCCGGGAGCGCGTGAATGAGTGGTTCGATCTGGACTACGAGAGTCCGTATATGCTCCTGGTCGCTGCGGTGACTGCGTCGCGGCGCATTCCTACCCCGCCGGGCACCGAGTCGCTGTTCGGGATCGAGAAGTTGACCGTCCCCCGTTCCACGGTTCCGGCCGTCACGCACGTCGATGATTCGGCACGCGTGCAGACCGTCCGCCGCGATGACAATCCGCTCTACTACGACATCATTCGGGCCTTCGATGTATTGACCGGCTGTCCGATCATCGTCAACACGTCGTTCAACGTGAAGGACGAGCCGATCGTCTGTACGCCTGAGGACGCGTACCGCTGCTTCATGAACACGCAGATGGATGTGCTGATACTTGAGTCGCACGTCATCGTGAAGCCCTCGGCTTGATATCCTGAGACATGCCTTTTCGCTCGGTCGCCGGCCACCCTCGGGTGCTGGCGTTGCTCGCGCGCGCCGTCGCGCGTGACACGCTGCCGCCGGCTTTGCTGCTGGCCGGACCGCGGGGTGTTGGCAAGCGCCGTACGGCCGTTGCCCTCGCCGAGGTGCTGAATTGCCTGGAACTGCCAGCGGCGGGTGATGCGGAGACCGACGCGTGTGGTGCGTGCTCCTCCTGCCTGCGTATCGCGCGCCGCGTGCATCCGGATGTCGTCATCATCGAGCCAGGTGACACTGGCGCGATCAAGATCGACGAGATCCGCGATGTGATCGACCGTGCCAACTACCGGCCGTTCGAGGGACGGCGACGGGCCGTCATCGTTGACGACGCGGACGCGATGGTGCCCGCCGCTCAGAACGCGTTACTGAAGACGCTTGAAGAGCCGCGCCCTGGATCCGTCTTCGTGCTCGTGTCGTCGATGCCCGACGCGCTGCTCCCGACGGTGCAGTCGCGGTGTCCACGGCTGCGATTCGGGAGGCTCTCGGCGTCTGACGTGGCAGGAGTGTTGATGCGAGACCACGAGTACGACGAGGCCGAGGCACGGGCCGCGGCTGCTGACGCAGACGGGAGCGTGGGCGCGGCGCTGGCATCGAGGAGCGTGGACCTGCTGGGTGCGCGGGATGCCGCCCGGCGGCTCCTCGAACAGGTCGCGCAGGCATCAGATCCTGCGCGCAGGCTCGGATCGGCCGCGGATCTGACGGGCAAGAAGGGTCGAGCCGGAAAGAAGTCGACACCGGCAGCCGAACGGGAGCAGCTTGCCGCATGCCTACGGGTCCTCGCATCGCTGCTGCGGGACCTCGGTCTGCTCGGCTCGGGGGCGGATGCAGGGTCACTGTCCAACGCGGACCTGCAGCCGGATCTTGGGCGGTTGGCGGGCGCCTTCGGGGGAGAGCGCAGCACCCGGGCCTTCGTGGCGGTGGATCGCGCACTCGGCGCGCTGGAACGGAACGCAAGTCCGAAGATCGTGGCGGATTGGCTCGTGCTTCAGCTCTGAGCGTACCAGTGGAAGCTCCCAGGCCCCGCATCGCGATCACGGTCGGCGATCCCGCCGGAATCGGTCCGGAGATCGCTCGGAAAGCCGCGGATGATCCGCGCGTGCGCGAGGTGTGCGAGCCGCTGCTCTACGGTCCCCCAGCCGACGTGGCCTTCGAGCCCGGGGTGTTGTCACCCGACGCGGGGCAGGCTGCATACGACGCGGTGTGTCGTGCTGTGCGCGATGCGCAAGATGGGACGGTGAACGGTATCGCGACGGCCCCGGTCAACAAGATGGCGTTCGCCCTGGCGGGTCTTCCGTGGAGGGGACACACGGAACTGCTCGCGCATCTGACGGGGAGCGCACAGGTTGCGATGATGTTCTGGTCCGAGCCGCTCAAGGTGGTGCTGGCTACCGTGCACGTGCCGCTGGCGGACGTGCCGCGCCTTCTGACGCGCGAATTACTCGACGGCATCATCACGCTTGTTGCCAGGGAGCTTCCACGTTTCGGGCTGCAGGATCCACGGCTGGCGCTTGCGGGATTGAATCCGCATGCGGGCGAAGGCGATCTGCTGGGGGGCGAAGAAGGTCACGTGCTGGCGCCGGCTGTGGCAGCGGCGCGCGCCCGGGGCGTGAATATCGACGGCCCCTTCCCTGGCGACACGGTATTCGTCCGCGCCTCCCGTGGCGAGTTCGACGCCGTTATCGCCTGTTATCACGACCAGGGACTGATTCCGGTGAAGCTGCTGGCGTTCGGTCAGGCGGTCAATGTCACGCTTGGTCTGCCGATCGTTCGAACGTCCGTGGATCACGGTACCGCCTTCGACATTGCGGGACGCGGAGTGGCCGATCCGTCCAGCATGATCGTCGCGACGCTACTGGCAGCGCGGCTCGCCAGCACACGAGACGCGGGAGGATAGCGCGGTCCGCGAACGTGCTGGGAGATATCGGGGGCGGCTATGGCACATCGGCGACACACTCCGCCAGCGCGCCCTCAGGTCGGTGCACGGTGAGAAGCTCTCGGACGCTGTCAGCATCTGAAATGCACCACGCCCGCTGCCATGTGTTGGCGTCGAGCGACGCCCCGACATCGAGGAGCAACTGAACCATCGTCAGCTCGCGAGATCCGGCGGCTGCCACGATCGGAGCGAGCGTGGCAGCTGCGGGAAGAATGACGCCGCCTCTAACTTCTCCAGGCCGGTCGGGATCGTCGCCGGCATTGACCATGCGCACCAAGGCCCCCGAGTCCTGAAACGCGGCGGCCTCCGCGATATTGCGCGGCTGCAGATTCCAGACCGGATGGGTTCCGGTGGCACCAGTCAGTGCCAGGGCTCCCAGCCAGGCGATCGCGCCCACGACCGGCGGAAGCGCCACCAGCGTCGAGAACGGATCCAGTTTCCTCAATCGGTCCAGGTACTGTCGGGCCATCTGGGGAATCCGATACGTGTATTCGGCAGCGAGAGTGCAATCGCATCCGCGCGAAGCTGCAGGATGAGCCGCAGGTCCGCCGGGTCGTTCGGCCATCGTTCGCTGCGCTGCCACAGACCCGGCAGTGCCGCCCAGTCCGCCTGGTGCTTGAACGCCTGCGAACGAAGCACGTAGTGGACGCCCACGCTTCGCACCGTCCAGCCGACCGACAGGAGGCAGAGCAACAGGGCGAACGCGATTCCGGCTGGTCGTTTCAGCGCCGGAGCGGTCAGCAGGCCGTCTCGCATGGCGCCAAAGGCGGCGAGCGCGTAGAAGGCGCCGGCGATGCCCATGATCTCGTTCTTCGTGTAGGCGAACGACAGCACGGCGTTCGCCACGAGGACGGCGATGCCGATGAGGATGAAACGGGCGGTGTCGTCAAGTGGGTACCGGTGCACGACGCGGCGCGCTGCGGCCCAGACGATCAACCCGGTGGCGATGACCGACGTCGTGACTGGTACCACGGTGCGGGCCAGCAGTCTGTCGTCGAGCCAGGCGCGGACCCCCTCGAACACGCCTGCCTGCGGTTCAGAGAAGAGCACCGACAGGATCGATGTCCAGACGTTGTAGCCGTAGAAGACCAGCGGGTTGGCGCCGAAGCGCTGTTGAAGCTCCGACGGTTCGAGCACGGAGAGCCAGTAGCCGGAACTTCGTTCCGACAAGGAGGGCACCCCGCTTGAGAAAGACACGAAGCGCAGGTACAGGTATCCGAGCATCAGAGCCGTCGTCAGTACCAGGCCACGGGCTGAAATCCCGCGCCAGCCTACAGCCCACGCGACGGCGGCCACGACCCACACAAGGAGTCCGGACTCGAGCGTCAACGCGGCGACGGTGAAGATCACGGCCGCGGCAGCGTCCACCCATATGCCGCCCCGCGATCGTGCCAGGTTCAGTGCAAGGAGGCAGCAGAGGAGTATTTCGAGGAAGTGATTGATCGGGAACGCCTCCTGCACAGTTCCGCGGAACGTATGCAGGCCCGTCAAGGTGACCAGCGCGAACGCTGCGGCCGCGAAGTCCGTGCGGGTCGATACGCGGAGGACGCGCGTGAACAGCAACAGCGTCACGCCAATAAGCAACGCATGAAATCCGCGAAACACCAGCCAGTAGTGATGGCCCTGTGCGGCATCGAACAACGCCTTGATCTGAGCGATTCTGAGGGGGCGGAGGTAGGCCGAGCTGCCGAGGTTCGCTTCGAATGACGCCCACACCGACGACGAGCGCTGAGCATCCATGAGTTCGCCGAGGCTATCGCCAACTTGAACCGGCATCCAGAGGAGGTCGCATGCCAGCACCAGCGCGAAGAGGGAGGCCAGACCGTACGCCGCTGTGCGGGGGCTTGGACGAAGCATTCGAGGTCCGGTAATTATAAGATACGCTCCGGCTTCTGTCTGACAACCCGAAATGAGAAATCACAAATGAGTACGTCCGTCGTCCGTAGGCTGATGTGGCGGCTGCGCGGAAGCCGGTCGCAGGAGGATGATCGACGAAAGGCGGCGGCCGCGCGGCGCGTCGCGCAAGCCCGGGCGCAGATTCGCAAGTGGAAGGCGCGCGTGACGGACGGGATCGCTCGTGAGCAGGCGCTGGTGGCGCGTGCGAAAGCGGCGGAGCAGGCACTTGAACGCGTCAAGCATCGCGTCGCGGTCGCGCAGCGGGAAACACCGTCTGTGGAGGCCCTCGAGCAGACGTTCTCCCATCGGCTGCGCACGCTGCCCGCGCGCGTCGGAGATCGATCCCAGGTTGGACAAGAGGCGCAGCTGCTCAAGGTGTCAGCATCGTACCGCGCGGCGCTCGAATCGGTTGCGGACTCGCCGGATCCGACTGCGCGGCGGCTGCAGCTCGACGGGCTCACATGGTGGGTGCCCGTCAAGGCGCTGAAGAACAGGGTGGCTCCTGGCAGGGTCGGAGGGCAGCGCCTTCCGTACCGGGGGATCCTGCAGACGCGCGGGGTGGCAACTGGCGGCATCATGCTCGATCTTGGTGCCAACGTCGGCCGCATGGCGATTCCTCGCGTGATCCTGGGCGACGCGACCGTCGCCTACTGCGCCGAGCCAGACCCGGTCAGTTTCGCCTGTCTCGCTCGTAACGTGATCGACAATCGTCTCCGCGGACTTGTGCTGCCAGACCAGACCGCGATCGGGGATCGGGACGGCAGCGTACGTCTGCTGCGCGCCGGGATGCCCAGCAGCTTTCGCGTCCTGTCGGACGCGGTGGACGGCACGGAGAACACGGTCGACGTGCCGTGCACAACCCTCGACACCTGGGTCGAGCGTCTGCAGATTGACCTCGAGGCCGTGACGTTCATCAAGGTAGACGTCGAGGGGTTCGAGCGCCGCGTCGTGGCCGGCGCACGCCGCGTGCTGCAGTATTCGCACATCGCCTGGCAGATGGAGATCAAGCCGGCGGGCCTGCGCGCCGCCGGAGACGATCCCCAGGAGCTCTATGCCGATCTTCGATCGGCGTTTTCCCACTTCATCGACCTGAATCGGGAGGCGCCGGGCCGGCGTCTACGACCGACAGAGGAACTGTCGGACGCGCTGCGATACATCGAGCCTCGTGACAAGACGGATATCTTGCTGTTTTCGGGAGCCGGACCGGCGGCAGGCTCGGTCTGACTCACGGGGGCTCGTCTACGGTTCGCGGAACGCGTTCGTGAGCGGATATCGACGATCGCGGCCGAAGCTCTTGCGCGTGATCTTCACTCCAGGAGGTGCCTGTCGTCGCTTGTATTCTGCTGCGTACAGCAGCCGCTGAATCCGAGCCACCGTATCGCGAGCAACGCCTCGGGCGGCGATGGCGTCCACGCTGTGCTCATCTTCGATCAGGCCGCTGAGCACGGCATCGAGTACCTCATAGGGCGGCAGCGAATCCTGATCGGTCTGGTCGGGCCGCAGCTCGGCCGTGGGAACCTTGGTCAGTGACGATTCGGGGACGACCAGGCCCTCGGGCCCGAGACCGCCCTCCGGGGATTGCTCGTTGCGCCAGCGCGCCAGCGCGTACACTTCGGTCTTGTAGATGTCCTTGAGGACGGAATACCCGCCACACATGTCGCCGTAGAGGGTCGCGTACCCGACCGACATCTCCGACTTGTTGCCGGTGGTGACAAGCAACTCGCCGAACTTGTTCGACAGCGCCATCAGCAGCACCGCGCGCACGCGTGCCTGTAGATTCTCCTCGGTGACGTCTCGGGAACGGCCTGAGAACAGTGGCTCCAGGGTGTGTTCAGCGCTCGCGACCGTCGCTTCGATCGGGATGGTGTCCATCTGTATGCCGAGGGAGCGCGCCGAGTCGGCCGCGTCGATCATGCTGGCCTCACTCGTGAAGCGGGACGGAAGCCGTACGCCACGGACGCACTCCGCACCGAGCGCGTCCACGGCGACCGCCGCCGTGAGTGCCGAATCGATGCCTCCAGAGAGTCCCAGGACGACCCCCCTGAAGCCGTTCTTCCGAGCGTAGTCGCGCAGTCCGAGGACCATCGCGTTGTAGATCGAGGCGAGGCGTGGCTCCGGCGTCCAGACCGCGTCCCCCTCGCAGTGATACCCCGAGGTCGTGCGCGTCCAGTGCGACAGGACGAGCGCCTCACTCCAGAACGGCAGGAGCTGGGCAAGTGAGCCATCGCGATTCATGATGAATGAGCCGCCGTCGAAGACCAGTTCGTCCTGTCCGCCGACCTGGTTGACATAGGCGATCGGCAGTCCGCTTTCGTTGACCCGCTGACGTGTGAGATCGAGTCGCTGATGAAATTTCTCGACTTCGAAAGGCGAACCGTTCGCGACGAGCAGTAGCTCGGCGCCTTTCCGGGCCAGGGGCGCCGCGCACGCCGGGGACCACACGTCCTCACAGATCGGCAGGCCGAGTCGCACGTCCCGGAACGTCACCGGGTCCGGCACCGGTCCTGGCGCAAAGACGCGCTTTTCGTCGAAGACGCCGTAGTTGGGCAGTTCGTGCTTGAGGCGGATCTCCGTGCGGCCGTCGGCCACCAGGGCGACGGCGTTGTAGAGGAGGCCATCCTGCATCCAGGGCAGCCCGACGACGAGACCGGGGACACCGGGGGCGCTCTCCTTTTCAAGTTCGCGCAAGACCCCAGCCGCGGCATCCACCAGCGCCGGCCGTAGCACGAGGTCCTCGGGTGGGTAGCCCACCAGCACCAGCTCTGAAAACACGACAAGATCGGCATTGAGGTCCGCTGCATCCGCCCTGGCCTTCCGAACACGCGCCGCGTTGCCGGGAAGATCGCCGACACAGGGATTGAGCTGCGCGCACGCGATGGTGAGCATTGGATGTCAGGATACCCGACGTCCACGGTCGCGGATACGTTACGATGCAGGCGTGGCCGAGAAGACCGCCCGTGAGGCCGCCAGACGCGTGATCGCCGAGAACCGCAAGGCCCGACACGACTACCACATCATCGAGACGTTCGAGAGCGGCGTGGCGCTGCTCGGCACCGAGGTCAAGGCGATTCGCGAGGGACGCGTCAACCTTCGCGACAGCTACGCGCGGGTCGAGGACGGGCAGGTCTGGATGGCGAACGTGCACATCAGCCCGTACAGCCACCGCGGATACGCGCAGCATGCCGAACTGCGTCAGCGCAAGCTGCTGTTGCATCGGTACGAAATCCGAAAGCTCGTGGGCAAGACTGCCGAGAAAGGACTGACGCTGGTGCCGCTTGAGATGTACTTCAAGCGCGGCCGTGTGAAAGTGCTGCTCGCGCTGGCCAAGGGCAAACAGCTCCATGATAAGAGGGAGACCGTCCGGCGTCGTGAAGTCGACCGCGAGACGCGCGCGGCAGTCAAGGAGCGACAGCGATAATCCGGGAGGTGTCACCCTCGCAGTGCGGAGGGCAGCCGTGAGTCAGCCGACACCGCGGTGGGCGCCACCGCCGCCGTCGCTCACAGCCCTAAAGGACCGAAGTCAACGCCCGGATAGTATCGAGTGAAGCTCCTGACGCGCTCCTTGAGGTGATCGGGAAGCGAGTCGCCACGTCCGATCACGCCTTTGTTGAGGCGATTCTTTCTCGTCTCTTGCCGATCAAGCGCAGCTTGGATGTGCGCTGACTCTCTGTGCTCGCCGCAGTAGTCCAGCAACGAGCTCACGGTGCCGAGCGTGTCGTGCTTCAGATCTTCGTAGGTCACCAGCTCGATGCGTCCATCAGTATAGAGAGTCGACGTCACCCAGCCGCAGTAGAAGTTGAAGTACCAGGGGAGCACCAAATCAACAATGAAAGCCTGGCGAGTGTCGGGGTCGAGCGCGTCCCAGAGATGTTCGTTCGTGAAGGCGCTCGGGATCGACGTTTCATCGTCTGTCAGGTGGTCGTACAGGCTCATGACGGTGTCGAACAGGTTTCTCACCTGGAGAATCACCTTCGTGTCCAGGGCGTCGATGACTTGGTGGGTGTAGCTGCTATAGCGACAGTGCTGATGCGGAGTCAGGAGATTGCCCGTGGTGCCCTTTGCCAGCAATGGGCTCAAGTCGAGCTCCTGCTCTCGATGGTCGAAGCCTGAGACAAGAGCCACCGAGGGCCACTTCAACGCATCCTTGAATATTCGGGTCAGCCAGGTGGACCCGGACTTCGGCGCGCAGACCAGCCAGACATGCTTATCGATGTTTTCCCGAAGTTGTCGCAGCTTGAATTCGTGCGTGTGATATTGCTGATATTCCTCGTTGCTGGGGACGATCGACACGAGACCTCCACTCCGGGAACGGAACGATTCGGACTGCCTGCGCGCTGTGCGAGGCAGAATCGGCGCGCCATGGGCGGCGCACGTCAATGAAGTACGCCGATCGCCCGGTATAATATCGCGTTCATGACGTCGCTCGGATCCGTCCGCGATGCTCCGCGCGACACCATTGTTCTGACTGCCACTTTCCGTGCGCCGCTGACGCCGACGCTTGTCGTGCGCGACGAAGGCACCCGCATCCAACAGTACATGTGCGCCCTTGTCGCCTGGGGTGGGACGCGGCGGGTACGCCGGATCATATTCGGCGAGAATAGCCATACTCGTTTCGACTTCAGTCGGATCGTCGGGTATCTGGAGGCTGCGGGTAAGGAGGTTGAACTCCTCATTTTCGACGGGAACGAAGGGTCGCCGCGTTTCGGAAAAGGGTTCGGGGAGGGCGAGATTCTCGAGCGGGTCTACAGACACAGCAAGTTGCTTCGCCAGACCGACGCCTTCTACAAAGTCACCGGCCGCCTCTTTGTTCGGAATTTCGACGCGGTGAGTGACGCGACACAGAGTCAGCACGCGTTTCGTCGGAAGTATGGCAAGCCCGGCAATCCGTCAAAGATCGACACGACGTTTTTCAAGTGTGGTCTTGATTTGTTCGAGCGCCGGTTGCTGGACGCGTATCGTGAGATCGACGACGCGAAGCGGATGTTCATCGAGCACATGTATTTCAATCGGTTGAGCGAGACTGATGCTGGCGAGTTTTCACTGAGGCCGGAATTGGTCGGACAGCAGGCATCGACCGGAAAGGTGTACGGGGCGTACGATGAGGAGGTCGTGAGGACGGCGACCGCGATGTCGACCGGAAACTCTCGCGTATGACACACTCGGGTGTGCCGATGGGCTTCTGGGGCGATCAACGAGCGCTGGTGACGGGCGGCGCCGGCTTTTTGGGTCAACACGTGGTCGAACGTCTGCGACGGTCGGGCTGCAAGTCGATCGTCGCACCGCGAAGGTCGGAATATGACCTGCGCGATCCCCTGGCTGCGAGCCGTCTGTATGAAGACACCGAGCCGACGATGGTTATTCACCTTGCGGCCGCCGTCGGCGGGATCGGTGCGAACCTGGAGAGGCCCGCCGAGTTCTTCTTCGACAATCTGATCATGGGCACGCAGTTGCTCGACCAGGCGTGGCGACACGGCGTACCCAAGTTCGTGGCGATCGGTACGGTGTGCGCGTACCCGAGCACCGCGCCGGTTCCGTTCCGCGAGGAGGACCTGTGGGACGGCTACCCTGAGGAGACGAACGCGCCGTACGGTCTGGCCAAGAAGATGTTGCTTGTACAGTCTCAGGCGTATCGCCAGCAGTATGGATACAATTCGATCTTCCTGCTTCCTGTGAACCTGTACGGTCCCGGCGATAACTTCGACTTGCACACGTCTCACGTGATCCCGGCGCTCATCCGGAAGTGTGTCGATGCGATCGCACGCGGGGACACGGAGATCGTGCTGTGGGGCGATGGCACGCCCACTCGGGAGTTTCTCTACGCTGAGGACGCCGCCGAGGGCATTGTTCTGGCTGCGGAGCGGTACGACAGCAGCGATCCGGTGAATCTCGGTTCCGGCGAAGAGATCTCGATCGCTGATCTCGCGGACCGCGTGGCTCGTGCGGTCGGCTTCAAGGGGCGGGTGGCGTGGGATGGTTCGAAGCCGAACGGACAGCTTCGGCGGCGGCTAGACACGGAGAAGGCGGCGGCGAGATTCGGGTTTCGAGCCCGGACGACCTTCGACGAAGGTCTTCAACGCACGATCGAGTGGTACCGAGATTCTTTCCCGACGACGACAGGGGGAACCCCCTGAACGACTGGGCCGAGAAGCGGGTTGTCGTCGGTGGCGGGTGCGGCCTGTTCGGCTCGTGTCTTGTTCCTCGAATCGTTCAGACTGGCGCGCGCGTGACCGTCGTGGACAACCTCGATGGCGGCGAGTTGTCGGCCCTCGACGAGGTTCGCGGGGAAATCGACTTCCGGGAGGGAGACCTTCGCGATCGGGGTACATGTGAGTCTGTGCTTCAGGACTGCGATCTGTTCGTGAACCTGGCCGCCACGGCGTCTGGCGTCGGCTTCAGTCAAGCACACCACAGCCACATGCTCATCGACAACGTGCTGTGCGGTCTGGTGCCCCTCGAGGTGGCGCAGCGGAAGGGCGTCGGTCACGTCGTGACCGTCAGCACATCCTGCGTGTACGCCGATGATGCTCCGGTGCCCACTCCGGAACTCGATCCATTTGTCGGGGATCCGGAGCAGGTGAATGCCGGGTACGGCTGGGCGAAGCGAGTCCAGGAACTGGCCTCACGCTTCGTTGCGCGCGATCATGGCGTGCGCGCGACGATTCTGAGGCCGTTCAATCTGTACGGCGGAAGTTATCCCTGGCGCTCGACAGAGCGGGGGCACGTCATCCCGTCACTGGTGAAGCGTATCCTCGATGGCGAAGACCCCCTTGTGGTGTGGGGCTCCGGCGAGCAGCGCCGGAATTTTCTTCATGCGGCCGACGCCGCTGAGGTGGCATGGAGGATCATCGCGAAGGGGGCGGAGGGGCCAGTCAACATCGGGTATGAAGACGATACGCGGATCGCCGACCTCGTGGATTTGATCTGCGACGTGACGGAGCGGCATCCGGCGGTTGTGTTCGATACGACCCGTCCGGATGGGCACATGCGGAAGTCCGCGGATTCAACCCTGCTGCGCGCGTTGACCGACGACTACGTACCCCGGGTCTCGTTGCGTGAGGGCATCGAGGAAATGGTGCGCTGGTACCACGCGCGGTTTCGATAGAGCGCTTTTCATTTCGGTCTAGGCTTCCTGCAGGGGCCAGGCCTCCTCGAAAAGCGCTTTCCCGCGTTTTTCGGCCTCCGCCAAAGCGAAAACCGCTCTAGGAGCCTGCGCGGCAGAAAATGGCACGAAAATTCAGCTGTCCACGTTGCCCCAGGAACGACGAGCATCAACGAGGGGTCTTGGTACCCCGGAAATCACGTCGAAATCGTTCTGCCGCGCACACTCCTAGTCAGACGCCGGCCGGGAGAGACTCGGCGGTTGCCTGCCGGACCGGCAGCACGATCCGACGGAGATCTACCAGCGGCGGCACCGCCTTCCAGTCGAAGTCGAGATACGTCACGCCGTTCGAGATCGCGCGCTCCGGAGCGCCGGCCAGACCCCAGCCGTCGGGGTTGTTGTAGGCCACGTCGCGGCAGTGCCATCGATGGCCCCACGTGGTGTTCGATCGGTCTTCGTCCGGCCGACCCTTGGTGATTCGAAAGCTGCCCACGTGATTGACGTGGTACACCGGGCCACCGATGTCCGCGATCGGCACGCCGGCTCCGTAGGCCTTGACGAGAAAGTTGACGTCAACACCGGCGCGGGCCACGCGGTACACCTCGTTGAAGCCCCGCAGATCGTTGAAGGTGTCGCGGTCGGCGAGCACGAAGTCTCCCGATCCGCCGGTGAAGAGCGGCGGCTGGAGGACAGGCCGTCGGACGTGATTGGCAGGATCCTCAAGCGCGTCCCAGGCAATGTGGCTGCGATCGACCCCAATCTTGAGGTCGTACCGCGCCGCGCGGTAAATAGTCCCTGGCGCTATCCGCTCAGTGGCGATGGCCTCCACAGCCTCGCGACCGATGAACACGTCGGTGTTGGTGACGAGCACCAACGGCGACGAGGCACGCCTGATGCCGGCGTTCTTGGCCACGTATTCCAGGTATCCGAGCTGCGGATTCTGCGTGAAGGCGGTGTGGTATTCGGGGGCGATGACGAACGGGCGTAGCACATGCTCGGGCAGGCCTGAAAACTCTTTGACGAGCAACTCCGAGAGGGTTGGCCGATCTGGCACTGGGTTCCACTCGGCGAGGATGACTTCGCACGCGACGCCGCGCTCGGTCAGGCGCTCGTAGTTGAATCTGAGAGCGGTGAAGAACCGCTCGTTGAAATCGCCCCCGTAGTTGTCGTTCCGACCCGTGACGACGATGCTCAGCGCTGGTGGGGACATGGAGCGATTGTAGCCAGAATTGTCGGTGTCAGGCGTCTTTCGCGAGAGGATGGTGACAGGCGGACGCGCAGTTCGCTGAGACCGTCAGAAGCTTGCGTAGTACGCCGGAATCGCGACTAGACCCCAGACGGCCGCGTCGAGAAGGGCGAGCAGAACGACGAGCGCGGCAGCGGCGTGTGCCCGGAGCGGCGTCGGCACCCACGTCTCGATTCCGCCCCACAGCAGCACCAGCGAGGGAATCAGCACCGGAAACAGAGACTTGCCCTGTGCGCCGTGCCCGAGCCTGAAGTAGGTCCAGTACACGGCAGCGACTTGTAGCCCGACGCCGAGGACGGCGAGGGCGACGAGGTTTCGCCTCTGAACATCAAGCGGTCTAGCGCTGATCAATTGCCGCCCCGTGCCCGCCGCCGCGAGGGCGGTGAGCGTGGTGGCGACTGCGACCCACCAGGAGGGCGGCGCGTACCGGACCCAGCCGAGAGAGAACCACCAGCTTTGGTGGACGAACGACGTAAAGCGGCCCCAGAAATCCCAGCTTCTCGCCTCGGGGACAGGCAGCCAGTCTCCGGTGAAGGCAGACGCGAGGCCATAGGTTTCGCCAGCAGCTCCGAGGGCCCATGCGGCAGCCGCGAGCGCGAGCAGAACAAAAACCGCTGCGGCGGAACGCGTGAAGCGTTCGATTCGCGTGGCAAGCACCACGATGGATGCGATCAGTGCGAGGGCCAGCAGCGGTACGCCCATTCGATCAGCCGATGCCGCCGCGATAGCGGCACCCCACACGCCGGCCAGAGGCAAGAACCGATCGCGTCGTCTGACAGCGACAGCGGTTTGCCACCACACACAGGCGCCCAAGAGGTTTACCAGCGCGTCGGCGGCAGCTGCCGTCGCGACCACGGCAAACTGCGGGTGTAGTGCGAGCAGGGCGGTGACAGTTGCGCCTCCCATCGTGCCAAGACACTCCCGCGCGCCGAGCCAGGCGACCCAGAGGGTGAGCATCCCGAAGATGGCAGAAAGACTGCGAAGGACGTAGAGGTCGTCGACGATTGTCAGCCGTGGCATCCAGCTGAGGAGACGTCCGGCCAGCAACGTGTACGCGGTAGGGCTGGCAACGCTCTGCGCGGGTACGGCGACTGCGTAGCCAGTAGAAGAAAAATTCTCGGGGATAACGGCAGGGGGTTCCGATCTCCGGTCCCGATGTTCCCACCAGTCGTAGCGAGCCATCGACTGGAGGATCTCGCCTTCTCGGGCCGGATCCACAGTACCGTCGAGCAGGGCGATCTGGCTCCTGTGTAATTCGATGCGTGCGACGTGCGTGCTCTCATCCGGCTGCTGCCACGGTGGTATCAGGGCGAGGGCGACGAGCAGGTGGCATGCCAGCAGCGCGAACGCGACGGTCTGTACACCTGGGCGTCCGAGTCGCCGCAGTCGAACGGGTCGAGGCGCGATGGTCTCCAGACTAGGGGTCCACCTGTGGCCTGTCGGTCCTGATCGGCCACGACTCGGGAGGCTGACCGCGAAAACGTTCGGCAGGGGCACTCATGTGAAGTGGAATTATAGCTTTAGCAGACCGCCCCGTTCACAAGGCCGCGACGGGTAGAATTGGCAGACGTTCTGTTCCTTCTACCAGCATGGACCCGACGGCTTGATCCAAAATTCCCTGACGTTGGCGCTACCTTTCCTGCTCGCGCTGCTGGTGTCGGCGACGCTCGTGCCGATGTTTCGATCGGCGGCGCGGCGGCTGGGATACCTGGTGCCCCAGAAGGATCACCAGACTTCATCGAAGCCGAAGACCCTGTTCGGGGGGGTCGCCATTGCGCTGACGGTATTCGGCTGCGCGATTGCGTTCGAGACGTTCGAGACAGTCCCGGTCCTCCTTATATCCAGCGCCGCCCTGTTCATGGTCGGCGCAGCGAGCGATCTCTTCACGCTGAAGTCATCGACAAAGCTCGTCGCGATGATCGGTGTCGCCTCTATTTTCTTGTTCTTTGACTACCGTCTGTATTGGGCTGAGTCGCAGACGATCGACAGCATCGTCACGCTGTTCTGGATCGTTGGCATCACCAGTGCGTTCAATCTGCTCGACAACATGGACGGGCTGTGCGGCGGCATCGCGTTCATTGCCGGCGCGGCGTTTCTGGCAACGGTGTTTCCCCTGCCGGCGGGCAGCCCGCTGTTGCCGCAGGCACAGCAACTGGCGATGCTCCTGGGTGCCATTGCCGGGTTCCTTGTCTACAACGTACATCCAGCATCCGTGGTGCTCGGGGAGTCCGGCAGCCTGCTGATCGGGCTGAGCATGGCGGCCATGCCACTGCAGTTCGCGCCGGGAAGAGGCAGCGACCTCATTGCCATCATCGCCGTTCCCGCACTGCTGCTCCTGATTCCAATCGCGGATGCCGCCCTGGTGGCGATCGCGCGAGTCGTGTCCGGCCCTGGTGAGAAGGTCGGGTGGGGAGGGTCGTCCCAGCGTCTCGTGGCGATCGGGTTGTCCGAACGACGTGCGGTTGGCCTGATGTGGCTGCTGGCTGCTACGGCCGGCGGGCTTGCGGTGGTCGCTGGTCGAAGCCAGCAGGAGTTCACGAGCATCATGGCGGTGATGTTCATGATCGGGATTGCGCTGGTCACCATCTATCTGGCGCGCATCCGGATCGACGAGAACATCGGCCCGGACGAGCTCACAGGGACGATCATGCCGTTGGGCGTCGAGTCGGGCTACCGCCGGAGACTGGTGGAGGTCGTCCTCGACTTGCTGCTGGTGTCGGTGGCTTATTACGGGGCCTTCCGGCTGCAGTACGACCGCCTCGAGTGGGCAGAGAATTTCCGCTATTTCCGCCAGTCGTTCCCGGTTGTCGTCGGCGTACAGATGGTTGTGCTGCTTGGGGTCGGTGCCTATCGCGGCCTGTGGAGATACTTCGGCCTGAACGATGGCATGACCTTCGCCAAGGCGGTGCTCGTGGGTGTGATGGTTTCCCAAGTGGCGATTCTGTACTTGTACCGGTTCGAGGGTTATTCACCGGCGATCTTCATCGTGTACGCGATGCTGCTGCTGCTGCTGCTCATCGGGTCCCGTGTGTCCTTCCGCGTGATCCGGGAGTTCGCCCAGCGACAACGGCAGACTGGTAAACGTTTGGTCCTCTACGGGGCCGGCGATGCCGGGTCGATCGCTGTGCGACATGTGCTGAACGACGCGCGCAACGTGTACCGAATCGTTGGGTTCGTCGACGATGATTTCAGGATGCGCAATGTCCGAGTGCATGGGTACCGAGTCATCGGCGGCTACGACCATCTCGTCGGGATGATCATGGCCGGCGAGGTCGATGCCGTCGCCGTGACGCACGGTGGAGCCGAAGCCGCTGGCCTTCCGTGGTTGTGCGCCGAGTACGGAGTGTCCCTCCGGCGACTCGCGATCGACTGGCGCGATCTGTCGACCACCGCTGCGGCGCCATCGGCGGCTCGCGTCGTCCGCTTTTCGGATGCGGGGCGCGAGCGGCCTCGGGTCCCGACGACGTCGGCGCTCGACGCAGGAGGCGACGGGTGGCCGCCGCAGGTGCGTGTTCAAGAACCTGTCGCGATCGTCTCAGGCTTCCCGGTCGCCGTGTCGGAGGACACGTCGGTGTCACCGGTCCGCGTTGTCCACATCATCACTCGACTGATTCTTGGTGGCGCGCAAGAGAATACGCTCTATACCGCCATCGGACATCATCACGATCCTCGGTTCGATGTCACGCTGCTGTGCGGCGTCGACGAAGCGGGCGAGGGGAACATGTTCGGCGAGGCGAATCGCGCGGGTGTCAAGACCGTCGTCTTACCGTCGCTTCTTCGGGAAATTCGACCCTTTACGGATCTCAAGGCGATCTTCGATGTGTATCGGTTCCTCAAGAAGGGGCGGTACACGATCGTTCATACGCACTCCTCGAAGGCGGGAATCATCGGCCGCATCGCCGCGAAGGTTGCGGGAGTCCCCGCCGTCGTGCACACCATTCACGGTGTTGCGTTTCACGAGTTCCAGTCCGGATGGAGAAACCGGCTGTACATTGCGCTGGAGCGACTGTGCGCCCCCCTGTGTGGGCGGATTGTCAGCGTCAGCCAGCGACTCGGTGAGGCAGCTCTTGCTCTTCACATCGGTCGGCCCGAACAGCACACGACGATCTTCAGCGGGATCGATCTTGACTTGTTTCTCAACGTTCGGGAGCGCGTGAGCGTCGAAGAGGCCAAGCGTTTGGCCGGGATTCCGTCCGATGCACCAGTCGTGGGGAAGATTGCGCGATTGTTCCCTCTCAAGGGACATGAACAGTTCCTGGCCGTTGCCGTGGAAGTAGCCAGACAGATGCCGGATGTCTACTTTCTGCTCGTGGGCGATGGTCCCCTACGCGATCAGCTGAAGGCGGAAGCCGTTCGATTAGGGCTCGGCGACCGCGTTGTGATGGTTGGTCGGGTGCTCCCGCAGGAGGTGCCTCAGTTCATCCAGGCCATGGATGTGGTCGTGCATACCTCGCTGCGAGAGGGAATTGCGCGAGTGCTGCCGCAGGCGGGAGCGGTGGGAAAGCCGGTCGTCACGTTCGATCTTGATGGTGCACCCGAAGTCGTGCGAGACGGTGTGTCGGGTTACCTGGTTCCAGCTCTCGACACGCGTCAGGTCGCCGAGCGCACTGTCGAGCTGCTTCGAGATCCGGGACGCCGGCGAGAGTTTGGTGAAGTCGGCCGTGCCTTCGCAACCGAACACTTCAGTGTCGAGACGATGGTGAAACGGGTCAATGCCGTGTATCTTCAGTTACTCAGTGTTGAGGGTTCCCTGGGGATAGGCAGGTGATGCGGCTCGCCGATCATGGACGGCTGGCCATTGCCTGGGCTGTGTCTGGTGGTATTCAGGCTGGCAGGATGCTACGAGGGCCGATCGTGTCCCTGTCCTGCAGCGTCAAACGAACGCGAGGCATTGAGTATTGCTCTGGCGCGCCGAAGTCGGGTCATGCCTTCGTCGTCTCTGATTCCGCGTGTGGGGTGATCGGTTGTAGGGGAACGCATTGATGAAAGACCAGGACCAGGATATTTGCATTGTCGGGGGAGCAGGCCATGTCGGGCTGCCCTTGGCATTGGCGTTCGCGAATGCAGGGCAGCGCGTACTTATCCACGATGTGAACGTCGCCGCGATGGATGTCATCAAGGGCGGAACCCTGCCATTTGTAGAGTACGGCGCCCAGCCTCTTCTTCAGCAAGCGCTGTCTGACGAGCGCTTGTCATTCTCGTCGGATCCGCGGGACATCGCGCGTGCAAGACATGTCATTGTGGCCATCGGTACTCCCGTTGACGAGTACTTGAATCCAAAACTACGCGCTCTACTCGATCTGTTCAAGCAACTCCGGCCACACCTCCGAGCGTCGCAGACGATCATCATTCGGAGCACGGTGTACCCTCGAACGTGCCGACAGGTCGAGCACACGACCGGCGCATCGTAGCGACGAAGGTCAAGCGCTGTCAATTGGCGGGGG
>JAQBVV010000236.1 GCA_027622905.1 Acidobacteriota bacterium | reverse complement strand
TCTGGGGCACGGACATCCTGGGCTTCTACCCGTCTGAGGACACGTCGGGGTAGTTGTACGTGCGCTGGTTCCAGTTCGGCGCGTTCAACCCGCTCTTCCGCGCGCACGGCCGCAACTGGCACCTGCGCCTTCCGTGGGGCTGGAATACCGGATCGTTCGGCATCAGCGAGATTCGCCGCGAAACACCTGACGCCGCGGATCCGGCGGACAGTGAACTCCGCAACGAGGCGGTCGAGCCGATCTGCCGCAAGTACCTCGAACTTCGATACCAGCTCATGCCGTACCTGTATTCCCGCATACGCGAATGCGCGCAGACGGGGATGCCCATTGTGCGCGCGATGTGGCTGCACTATCCCGGCGACCCGGTAGCTGTCGCCCGCGGCGACCAGTTCCTGTGGGGCCGCGACATGCTGATCGCACCCGTGGTGGAACAAGGCGCCACCAGTCGGCGCGTGTACCTGCCACGCGGCCGTTGGTACGACTTCTGGACGAACATGCCTGTTGATGGTGGCCGGGAGGTCACACGCGCGGTGGACCTCGCCACGATTCCGATCTACGTACGCGCGGGCGCCATCATCCCGACCACGGACGTCGCGCAGACGACGACGGGCCTGCTCGGTCGGCGGCTGACGTTCACCGTGTATCCCGGCGCGAACGGCGATCACGCGCTGTTCGAAGACGATGGCGCATCGTTCGAGTACCGGCGCGGCCGGTGGCTGGGCATCGACGCCGCGTGGGACGACGGGTCCGGCGTGTTGACGTTGACCCTGACGCCCGGATCACAGGCGCCGTCGGTGCCTCGGCCGATCTCGGTTCGACTAGCGGGAAGCGACACGACGATCGATGGGCTCTTCGCCGGTCGGGCGATGCGGTTCACGCTTCGGTGACAGCGGCCGTGACGGCGCCAGTCGCGCGATCCGGCATGGTCAGCGTGGCCACACCTTCTCGATGGCGTCAGCGTACGCGTCGAGCGCCGTGTTGAGTTCGGCGTACGGCACGCGCACCCACCATGTGAACAGCGGATCAAAGCCGAAGGAGTACTCGTACCAGCTCTGAAGCGGCTCCCGGAGTCCGTTGCGAAGGTAGTCGACGGCAGCGGTTGCCGTCGCTGGTGTGATCGCACCGAATGGGCCTGCCGCCTGGGGTCCGCCCGCGATCGCAGCTGTGAGACGCAGCACTTCCTTGCGCGCATCCTCCAATGTTTGCGCTGAGCGCTGGCCGTCCACATCGCACGTCCACATCTCCAGACCGACCTTCGCACAAGTCAGTGGCTGCTCGGCTATCGGAGCCTGGCTCCTACAGCGAGCGGGCGCCAGATCGGGTGGGTGGGCAGCGCCTCGCGATCGATGAGCTGCCCGTCCTTCATCACCATCTCGACGCTGCGGATGTTCGAGATGTCATCCAGCGGATTCGCTGACAGCAACAGCACGTCGGCCAACTTGCCCGCCTCGAGCGTGCCGAAACGGTCGAGTGCACGCGCCGCCATGGCGCCGTGCTTGGTCGCCGCGACGACCGCTTGCGACGGCGTCATGCCCAGCTCGACCAGACCCTCGATGGCAAACCACGTGCCGATCCCGGGCTCCTGAAGCAGCGGCTTTGGCGTCCGCCGGAACTCCGGCGCCGCGCCCAGAAAGGTGTCACTGCCAACAGACACCAGGCAGCCGCCCCGAATCAGCTTCTCCGCATTCTGCCGGCGCACCTCGATCGGGGGATTCGTCTGGACCTGGCGACGCTGGCGCTCCGCGGACGTCAGCGGCCGATCGTCAGGCAGCGGCTCTGGCGGAGCCGCGGTGGCGCGCGCCGCCAGGTGCCGACTCCAGGGCTCGCCGGTGATGACGCCGGTCCTCAGGGAACAGACGATGCCGCGCTCCCGTATCAGACGGACCAGTTCGTCGGGCATGTCCCGATCGAGCGCCTCCGGGTGCTGCAGCACGTCGATGCCGGCCAGCACGGAGATCCGCATGCCCTCGACCATGGACGAGTTCGTCTCCGCAGGCCGCCCGCGGCGCTGCGTCTCCTCGACGAGAATGCGCTGTGCGTCAGGCGAGAAGCCGATGAAGCCGGGAAGCGTGAAATGGCTGGAGCCCCCGTAGCGGATCTGGTCTGGGCCGAGATCGAGATACCGGTTGATCGCGACGCGCAATTCATCGAGCGTCATCGCCATCAGGTCTTCGTTCGCGCCCTGCGTGATCAGATCGTTGAACTGCAGCGCGAACAGCTCGCAGGTCGACTCACGGATGAGGGAGAAGCTGATGGAACAGGGGCCGCCCCAGCCCACGATGTTGCCGCCGACGCGCATGCGCGGTCCGACGATCTCACCGCGTTCGATCGCATCCCGCACGTGGATCAGGTCCGGCAGGATGCCGTAGCTGTCGCGGATCGTCGTCACGCCGTGTTTGAGCATCAGCTGCGCCGATTCCTGGACGATCTGCCGGTTGCGGTCGAGGTACAGATTGAGCGTCTCGCCCAGGCCGTACAGCGACGTGTGCACGTTGGTGTCGATGAGACCCGGCAGCACGTACCGTCCGGTCGCATCGATGACGCGTGCGCCCTCGGGGACGACGACCTCGGCGCGTGGGCCGACCGCGCGGATCTCGCGACCGACCACCAGCACGGTGCCATTCTGCAACGGTGGTCCGCCATTGCCGTCGATGATCGTCCCGCCGACGAACGCGGTCACCGGATCCGTGGCCTGGGCCGCGGCAGTCGCGGTGCCCATACCCAGCAGCACCAGAGCGGCCAGACCGGTCACGATGCAGCGCCGGGCCTGTGGCGACAGGGATGTGGCCGACGAAATGGGGGCGTGCTCTGTCATGATGCGTGCGGTCCTCCAACGTCCCGGCGTCACCGATAGTCCGCCACGCACCGTCGCGCCGCGATGGCCTGTGAGTGGGGGGAACATACCATAGAGTCGCGATGAGGACGGCCCCAGCGCGGGACCGTTTTGTATAGTGGCGCACCATGAACACTGCGGAAAGACAGGCTGCCGTCGATGCGGTCACTTGGTACCACACGATCGATCTTGGTCATGGCATTGTCACACCTGGTGTTGATCACACACTGGATCGGATGGGGGGGCTGGGCCTGCCCG
>JAQBVV010000049.1 GCA_027622905.1 Acidobacteriota bacterium | reverse complement strand
GTGCGAAAGGAGGGACTCGAACCCCCATACCTTTTCAGGTACCAGATCCTAAGTCTGGCGCGTCTGCCAGTTCCGCCACTTTCGCGTGCTTCCAGCCTAGCAGGGGACGGGGGGAATGGGAAAGGGGATTTATGGACGGCGAAGCCATTTTCGCGTCCCGCGCCGGCACCGCTGAACGCGGTGCCGAGCATCGCAACACCTTCGCTCAGGGCTCCTTGCTGGGCGTTGCCGACACCAACCAGTTGGAGAAGGGGAATCAGCAGGAGCAGTCCGACGCCCTCCGTGGCGCTCAGTACGAGCGCGACCACGACTGTCTCGATCGCGTGGCGAGGAGATGTCGCGAAGAGAGTTGCCGAGAATCGCCTCAGCGTCTGAAGTGTGCGAGGTGCTGTCTGCAAGGTCGGCGGTGTGCGGCGCGGGCGCGTGAGGCCGCGCGCCAGGTCATCGTCCTGCCGGCGCCGCTGAGAGGCCGGGTTGGTGCCGTGCGGTAGTCGACGCGTTCGTGATGATCAGTTCCTCGACAGGGCCTCGCAGGGCCGCGCGCGAGTTGATGGCCCGTCGCGCAGGAATCCGGTGCACGGTTAGCCCTGCTCGCCGAGCGGCTGGCCCGCGGTACGCGGCCACGATCGCCGGCGCGCTCGAATTCGACATCAGGACGGTGGCGCCCCGCTTCGCCGCGCTGAGAACGCTTTTCTGCAAGCGGCGATGATCCTGCACACCGAATCCGCCGGCAGTGTACTGCGCGAAGCTCGCGGTTCGGCTCAGCGGCGCGTACGGCGGGTCGCAATAGACGAAGTCACCCCGGCCCGCGTTCTCCAGCGCATCCTCGAACGGGATGCATTCGATGGTCACGCCGGCAGAGGAGAGCGCTCTGGCCACCGAGCGCACGCGGTCGGCGTCACAGATCCTCGGGTCGGCATAGCGTCCTGCCGGTACGTTGAACCCACCCTGTCTGTTCAGCCGGAACAACCCATTGAAGCCCGTTCGATTGAGATAGATAAACATCGCTGCCAGGCCTGGGCTGGCCGCCGCGGCGGCACCAGCACCGCGGGTCGATCGTTCGGCGCGCGCAGGATTGAACCTGCGGTCGCGCACGTCGTAGTAGCAGTCACTGCCGCGGTCCCGGTGCTCCCGCTCCAGCTCCCGGAGCGCGTCGATCACCGCTTCGGTCTGGTCGCGCACGGCTCGGTAGCAGCCAATGAGATCGGGATTCAGATCAACCAGCCGCGCACGCCGACCCTGCAGGCGTCCGGTCGTGTACAGGTCGAAGAACACGGCACCGCTGCCGACGAATGGTTCGATGTAGCGATCGAACGAGGTGGGGTAGTGAGGGCGCAGGGCCGGGAGCAGCTGGCGCTTGCCTCCGGCCCACTTCAGCAACGGTCGTAACGGCATCGACGCTTCGGCAGGCACAAGCGCCTTATCGGCACCTGCTCCCCATCCCATGAACCCGCCTGGATCTGGCTGCCTAAAGCTGGCCAGCGGGCCGCGCGGCACGAGTACCGTGGACGAGAAGGACTACTCCTGAATCGGCGAACCGCAGAGGGCCTTCATGACCATGTGGCAGAAGAGAAGATGCACGTCCTCGCACAGTTGCATGTCGAAGGAGGGCACCCAGACGCAATGCTTCGCGAGTCGTTTGAGCGCACCACCGTCGTACCCGACGACGGCCAGCGTGTCGGCGCCGGTCTCGTTGGCGTACTCGACGGCCTTCACGACGTTCGGCGAGTTGCCGCTGCCGCTAATGGCGACGACAAGATCGCCCGGGTTCAGCAGCGACCTCAATTGTCCTGAGAAGATCTCGTCGTACGCCACGTCGTTGGCAAAGGCGGTGATGAGGCCGACGTTGTCGCAGAGGGAAATCCCACGGAACTGCTTACCGGTGGCCAGCATCACCATCTTGTTCCAGTCGGTGATCATGTGCGACGCCGTGTGGGCGCTGCCCCCGTTGCCACACGTCAAGATCTGCTTATCTGCGTTGAAGGCGGCGCTGATGACGTCGATCCCGCTCTGGAACGCGTCCGTATCGAGTGCCGACGCCAGGCGCGCGTGTGCCGCCAGATAGTGAGACGCCGAGAAAGCGGCGGACATCAGGCGTCTGGGCGCGGTTTCAGGCCAAGCGTTCGCATGACCCGTTCCATGGCCCCGGGCTCCTTTGCCACACCCGAGTCAATATCGACGAGTAGATCGAGGCCCTCGCTGGTCGACCGGACAACGTGGATGCCCATGTTCTGCAGGACCGCCGGCACTGCCGCCTCCTTGTTTCGAAAGACGGCGATCGTCAGCGCCTTCGAGTCGGAGGCCACATCGACGCAGTTCTCAGCGGTGTCGTCCACGACGATATCAAGCCCAAGCGCGGCGGCGATACGGCCTCGTGATCCGCCCACGACGTAGACGCTTGGCATACGGAATCCCTTTGCCTCCAGCCATCGCTGGGATTGCACCTGCGCGGTCACCCCGGCTGTCGTCGGCCGCTTCGTCAGAAAGATCATGTCCCAGCGCCGCTCGGCAGCGAGCGTCGCGAGCCGAGCGACCGACCCCGGTTCGATTTCCTCGAGCGACTCCCAGAATCCGTCGAGTCCGGCGACGTGTGCCCAGAGTGCGCCTCGCTCACTTTCGGTGAGATGCAGCTCTCGTTCCAGCGGCCCGTCTTCGGACACCTCCGGCTCGAGATCCAGGACGGGGGTAATGGTGGCCATTGGCGGACGTGACTTCTTCGGCGTCGTCTCACGCCGAGGTCCGAGCAGTGTCTCCGCCTCGCGCACCAGCGCACTCTCCATATCGGCCAACACGCCGTCAAGGTCGCATCCGATGCGGAGAGGCATGGTCGCGTCCCTACTTGTCCTCTGCGGGTTGACCGAGGAAGCGGTCGAGTTCTTTCAAGTCCACCTTCACCCCGGAATCCCGGCGGGCCAGCGGCGTACCTCGGAGATTTGGTGGATCCGGGGCCGTCGCACGACTGTGTTCAACGTCATGGTCGTCATCGCTGTACACGGGCGCACGCCAGCCGCGCCAGTTGCAGTTGCGACAACGATACAGCAATTTGTGCGTGATGGCTTTGCGCCAGCGTTCCCACTGGCTTCGGGATCGCGAACGGTGAACCGACTTCGATTTACAGTTTGGACAGTAAGGCATCAGGACGACTCTTTGGAACACGAATGATATCACGCGACATCATCGACGAAGTGGCTCGGCCGCCGGCTCCGACGGTCGCCGCACCGGTGTTCGTGAGTGCGAACGAGGGGGTGTCAGCGCGACAGCGGCAAGCGTGCAGAAGAGCAGGGCGTCGGCCGGAATCTGAAGACTGAACTCGAACACCTCCTGGACCGCGATGGCCAGGAGTCCAACGGCCGCACCGGCCCGGATCCAGTATCCACGGGACTCCTGGCGCGCGACGCGCAGATTGGCAAGGATGGCACGGGCCAGTACCACCATGCCGATGATCGCGGGAATTGCGACCAGCGCGCCGCCTTCGGCGAGCACCTGCAGGTAGTCGTTGTGTGCCTGCGCGAGATGATAGCCAGGGTTGCGCTGTTGATAGAACAACATGGCATCTGAAAAGGTATTGAGGCCGGTGCCGAAGTACGGGAAATCGCGCACAACGTCCCAGGCGTCTCGCCATGCCTCCAGGCGACTGAGGAGGCTCCGCTCGTCCTGGAACCATTCCACGATCCTCACCGGGTCTCGCCTCATCACGCCGGCGAACATCGCGAGACCGAGGGCTGTGACAGCGAGCCTGCGGCGCCCGATCCCCAGTCCACGGCGCGTCGACACCAGCCACAGGAACGCGGCTCCGGCGACGCCGAGCCCGGTCATCGCCGAGCGGGACATCGCCCAGAACAGGGACGTGGCAGCGACAAGGACCGCACCTCCGGTCAACAGCAGCCCGCTAGCCTGGGCAGTCGACAGCCACGCCAGGCGGCGCTGGTTGGGCGAGGTGCCGCCGCCGGGGGCGGCGCGCTCGATCTGGCCGAGCAGCGAGCCGATGAGAAGGCAGACCGTCATCAGCATCCCCCCGCCGAAATGATTGCGGTTGATGAAGGAACCGGCCAGGTCGCCTCCCCCTCCATCGATCGAAGGCCAGAACCAGTACACGAGGCCGTTGCTGTATTCGCGGCTGTAGATGCCGAACAGCGCGAACGGTACAGCGAACACCGCAAGCGCCTGCGGCAGCCGTCGCAGGGCGCGGCTGCTGAGCAGCGCCGGCAATCCGAGCAGATACAGGCTGAATGCGCCGAGCGCCAGTACCGCGATGCCTGTGCTCCGCGGGTTGATGGACAGCGGACTCGAGTTGACGAGGCCGTTGGCGAACGCCGGACTGTACTGGGACAGAAGGTCAGCGGTGCTGGGGCTCAGCGTGGCCAGCGTGGCCAGGGGCACCGGCAGCAACTGTGCGGCAACGGCGACGAAGAGGCATGCCAGCGCCATCGCGACGGGCCGCAACTCGCGGAGCAATCCGTGGCGGAACAGGCCCACGACTCCAACCAGCGCGGCCGCTGCGAAGAGTGGCTGGTAGCCCCACGGGTACACGGCGCCAAACGCCAGTGCCCCGAGGCCAATCAGCGCTACCAGCAGTGTGGCCACGAAAGGATTGTAGGCTGGAACTCGCTGCGCTTCGTGATGTCAGATCCAAACGTCCTCGGCCAGTACTTCACCCAGCGCCCGACACACCGCGTCTTGCTGGGCTTCAGTGAGTGACGGGTACATTGGCAGCGAGAAAATTTCGCGCGCAGCGCGTTCGCTCTCGGGAAAGTCGCCCTCTCGGTAGCCGTACTCCTGATAGGCCGGCATCAAATGGATCGGCGTGGGATAGCTGACATTCAGGAGCACATCACGGCGGGCCATCTCTGACAGGATGCGATCGCGCTCGGGATGACGGCACACGTAGAGGTAGTACACGTGTGTATTGCCCGGGAGTGTGCGGGGAAGGACCAGCGACGTGGCTCCCAAGGCCTGCTCGTATCGTCGGGCGATCGCTTGACGTCGGGCGATGTCCGTGTCCAGGTGGGCGAGTTTTACGAGTAGGATAGCGGCCTGGACCTCGTCGAGTCGCGAGTTGTAGCCGTGCTCGACGGCGCCGTAGGCTTGCGCCTGGCCGGTGCCTCGGTCGCCGCTGTCCATCCCGTAGAACCGCAACCGGCGCATCCCGGCGTCGAGATCATCGCGATTCGTGACGACGATCCCTCCGTCACCGTACGCGCCGAGAACTTTGGTTGGATACAGGGAGAAGGCGGCCAGGTCCGACATCGACCCGCACGTGCGGCCGTCGTGGGTCGCCCCGTGGCTCTGCGAGCAATCCTCGAGAACAGGGATCCCGCGAGATGCGGCGATCGGGCTGAGGGCCGACATCGGGACGCATTGACCGAAGAGATGGACCGGGAGAATGCACGCCGTCTTCTCGGTGAGTGCGTCTGCGAGCAGGCTCACGTCCATGACATAGCTGTCAGGATCGATGTCGACGAATCGCGGCACGCCGCCTGCCGCGACGATGGCTGACACTGTCGGTACGGCGGTGTTGGGAACGGTGATGACCTCCGAACCGGGCGCCACACCCAGCGCCTTCAACCCCAACATCAGCGCATTCGTCCCGTTATCGACGCCGATGCCGTGACTCACCCCGCAATACGTCGCGAACTCGGTCTCGAACGCTCTCACCTGGGGGCCAAGAATCAGCTGGCCCGAGCGAAATACGCGGTCCACGGCTTCAAGAATGGCGTCGCGATTGTCGCGGTACTCGTCGAGGTAGTCCCAGACTCTTATTGGCATGTACGTGTCGCGATTGATGGGGGTGCGTGGTCAGTGATCGGCTGGCGTCGGTCCAGATGTCAAGCGTGGTCGCGGTCCCAGGGTGTCGAGGATCAGCTGTTCCTGCGCCGCGAGAATCTTTCGCTCGTCGAAATGTTGCTCGGCGTACGCACGATTGCTCGCGCCGAAGGCGGCGAGCACATCAGGTTCGGCGCTGGCGAACCACCGGGCTGCCTGTGCCAGGGCCTCCGGGTCATCCGGAGCGATCAGCATACCTCCCTCGGCGTCCCTGAGGAGTTGTGCCGCCTGGCTCGCTGGATTTGCGGCAACAAGCACAGGCCGTCCCGTCTGCACCTGGTCGAGGGTCATCAGCGCCGTGACATTGACATGCAGACCATCGCCCGACAGTCGCCGCACAAGATCGTGTGTGGATTCGCGACGCGTGTTGGTGATCGGAATCTTCACGTACACCTGTGAGCCCCAGCTCGCGATCGTTCGAGCCTGCCGTTCCATCTCCTCCAGTTCGTCAGAAAATACTTCGAACGAAATGGGGCGATCGGGAATCGTGCGCAGGACGTCACGCGCAAACGTCTCGTAGTCCTGGATGCCGGCCTTGCGCATCAACGTCGGATTCGTCGTGAAGCCCCGGATGTACGGGCGTTGATACAACTCCTGCATCGCGGCAAGCTCGGCTCCGTCGGCAAACAGTTTGACCGAAAGGTCTTCGACGCGTGTCATCGTGCCTCCCCCGCATGCTTGAGTATCCACGTGGCGGCTTCGCCGAGATCGCGCATCCGGACGTGCGGTTCGATCGTTGTCGGTTCGTCGCGGTCGGAGTGCACGAGAATGGTCGTGCATCCCGCGCTTCGGCCGGCCCCGACGTCACGCCATCGATCTCCCACAAGGTAACTATCGGCAAGAGTGATGTCGTGCTGGACGGCAGCGGCGTACAACATGCCTGGAGAGGGCTTGCGGCAGGCGCACCCGTTGGCATCGTCGTGGTAGCAGACGCGGATGTCGTCGAGGGGGAGTGTCTGGCGCAGGTGTGCGTGGAGGGTGTCGACCTGATCCCGAGAGGCGAAACCCCTGACGACATCCGGCTGGTTCGTCACGAGGATGAGGAGGAATCCGGCGCTGGAGAGACGGTCCAAGGCATCGGGTACGCCGGGGAGAATCTCGAAATCGTCCAGCGTGAAAGGCGCCTGCGCCTGACCGGTGCGGAAGATCTCCCGGTTGATCACACCGTCGCGATCCAGAAAGACTGCGCGCTTCACGTTGTCGACTCCCACTTGGTCTGAGAGGTCTTGACCATCGGATGTGAGACCAGCAGGTGCCAGATCACCGACTGGAAGGCTTCGGTATGTGGTGTCACGTTGTCCGGATTGATCGTCGGCACGATGATGCACTCATCGGCGACCGTGGCCGTGAATCCACCGTCACGGCCCACGATGCCGAGAATCTCCGCGCCGACTTCTTGTGCGTAGACCAGGGCTTTGACGATGTTCGGGCTGATATTGTGTTCGGCGCTCCCGCCTCCGACCGAAAGGACCAGAATCGTGTCGGCACCTCGCAGGTGGCTGCCCTGCAGCCACGCCGCGAACACCGTGTCCCAGCCCTCGTCGTTGGTGCGGGCTGTCAGCTCCGAGACGTTGTCGGTGGGCGCGTAGGTTTCGATACCGGCCAGCTTGCGAAAGTCGTTGACGGCATGTGACGCATTGGCGGCGCTGCCGCCGACGCCCAGCACGAACAGACGCCCACCTCGGCCGCGTAAGGCGCCGAGTCGTGCGGCCATGCGATCGAGCACGGTCGCGTCCAGCGCGGCGACGATGCGCGCGGTTTCGTCAAGATGCTGATGGGCGTATGAGTCCGTCAATCGCCTGCCTCCGGTGGTCGCGATTCCGCGGACACCAGCCTCACGGCCCAACCTCCGGCACCCGGTGTGCCAGATGCTCCCTGGTGTCAGCGAGCCCTGACGGCGTCCCTGATGGTGTCGTCCACGCGAGGAGTCGTCCTGAAGGCGTTTGCGAGCGTGAGGTGCCGACGCATGGCAGGATTATACGTGACCGCGCCAGCCGGTCGGCGCGAACGCACCCATCGTGCGCCCGGAATCGTGTTGTTCCCCGGAGGAGGTTTCTGTGGTTATTCGTCGAGGCATCGCGCTCATCGTTTCGTTGGTCGGGATTGCGACGCTGGCGTCGCTGGCTGGACTGCTGTTCCTGTACCTCGTGTCCTCGCGCGGACCAGTCGTTCCCGACCGCGCGGTACTGTTCGTGCGCCCTGGGGGCGAGCTGCTGGAGACGGTCCCGGACGACGTCGTTGGGCAGGTGCTCGGCGCCCAGGGATCGACCGTCCGTGGTTTCGTCGAGAGTCTACAGAAAGCCAGGCGCGATCCGCGGATCACGGGAGTCCTGGTCCTCCCATCCACGCTTGAGTCGCCGCACTGGGCCAAGGTGCAGGAGTTGCGTGATGCGATTCTCGATTTTCGAGAATCCGGCAAGTCCGTGGTGGCGTTTCTCGAGTACGGCGGCGACCGGGAATACTATCTTGCGAGCGCTGCGGATCGCGTCCTGCTGCTGCCGACAAGTTCGCTCGACGTTGCCGGGATCGCCTCCTACGAGATCTTCTTTCGCGGTACGCTCGATCAGATTGGGGCCTATCCCGACTTCCTGCAGATCGGCGCCTACAAGACTGCCGTCAATCAGTTCACCGAGCGCGAGTTGACGCCAGCGCACCGCGAGATGAGCGAGTCGATCAACCGCGATCTCTATGAGCAGGTGGTCAGCGGGATCGCCGCCGCCCGAAACAAGAGTGTCGGAGAGGCCAGGGCGTTGTTCGACGAAGGGCCGTTCGCGCCAGCCGAGGCGCTGCGCGCTGGACTGGTCGACGAGTTGGCGTACTTCGATGAGCTCGAGCAGCGCGTGCCGGAGCTGAACCTCGGGCCGGATGGGTCGTCGCGAGTCGAGGAGTCGGAGTATCGGCGAGTCACGTTTCACTCCCTGGGCAGCCGGCCGCGGTCGCGCGTTGCTGTGCTGTACGTGTCCGGTGTGATCGCGTCTGGCAGGAGTTCGCGTGACGCGATCAACGGTGCGGTCGTCGGCTCGGACACGATCGTCGAGCAGATTCGTCGAATTCGTGACGACGATTCCATCGACGCTGTTGTGTTGCGGGTGGACAGCCCGGGAGGGTCTGCTGTCGCCTCGGACGTGATCTGGCGCGAGCTCATGGTGTCCCGTGACCGCCGGCCGTCCAGGCCGCTCGTGGCGTCCATGTCGGACCTGGCCGCCTCGGGGGGCTACTACATATCGATGGCTGCGGAGGCCATCGTGGCACAACCGGCGACGCTCACGGGGTCGATCGGCATTTTCAGTGGCAAGGTCGCGATCGGCGATGCGCTTGCCAAGATCGGCGTCACCACCGCAACCGTGCAGTCCGGGCGGAACGCGAGTCTGTCGTCGCCGTTTGCGCCGTTCACGCCCGAGCAACGCGCGAAGCTCATGGAGTACATGGGTGTGTTCTACGACACGTTCGTCGAGAAGGCGGCCGCGGCGCGCGGAACCACCCCGGAAGCCATCGACGCGCGAGCGCAGGGTCGCGTCTGGACCGGTCGGCAGGCACGGGATCAGGGATTGATCGACGCGCTCGGTGGGCTCGATACGGCGGTCGCCATCGCCAAGCAACGTGCCGGCATTTCGGTCGACGACGATGTGGAGTTGGTCGTGTATCCGCCGAGCCGGACCCTGTATGAAGCAATCGCGCAGCAACTGGCATCACCAGCAGCGGGCACGTGGGTGTCTCTCGTCGGTGGCGCCGAAGCGAGGGCGCTGGCGGCGCTCACGGCTCCGGTCCGACTATTTCGACGCGGTGAGGCGCTTGCGCTGATGCCGTTTGCGTTCGTGCGCTAGCGTTTTTCTATTCGGTGGAGACCGAACAACGCAGGAAAGCGCTGTTTGAAAAGGCCTGGCCCCTGCGAGAAGCCCTCCACCGAATCGAAAAACGCCAGGGACCGTTGCCACGGAATCGCCCCGCCGGAGGCGGGGCCAAAAGACGCTGTCACTAGGGGGGAGCCTCGCGAGTGGTCTGGTTACGAATCGGCTTGTGCACCGAGGGCGATGAGGCCCCCGGCTGGCCAGGCGCGACGACGGAGCATGCTGGGCGCATGTGACCGAGGAGCAACGCCGCCAGAAGGGAGGCATCGCCGCCCGAATGCCGACCTGATTCGCAACCAGACCACTAGTGATAGTGACCGTGCTCGGGGGACCAGACGCCGCCGCCCGTGGCATCCGGCGCGGCCAGTACGCGAGCGATGACATCCTGGTTGAGTTCGATACGCATCCGTTCCTTGGCTTTCGCGATGTAGGCCGCGAAGAAGCGGTTGCGGCGCTCTCCAAGTAACTGCATACGGAAGGCGTCCTTGCCCAGGATCAACTCATCGGGCGTGACGTCGTCGCGTTCAACGACCCGTGCGATGACCGTCGCGTTATCTATCGTGACCGGCTCGCTCACGTCGCCAACCGCCAGGCTGAAGACAGCGGCGTCCACCTCAGGACTGACACCGATGTCGGGGAGCGGGGACCCGCGCGCGATGAGTTCGGTCTCTGCGGCCTCGAACCCTTGTGCCGCTGCTGCGGCGGCGAAGTCTGGCGCTGACCGCAGCGTGGCGGCGATCGCCGTCGCGCGCTCCCGGCTCAATGCCGTGGCGCGCGTACGAATCAGGTCGTCGCGGACGCCGTCTTTCACATCGTCGAGCATCGGAATATACGGCTCGCGCGTCCCGGTGACCGTGACAAACACTGGTCCTCGAGGCGAGGTGATCGCCGCGCTGACCTCACCGTCTTCGAGCTGGAACGCTTCGGCGGACACCTGCGGCGCAACGCCGAGACTCGGCACCGGGTCGGTGCGCCCGAAAAATTCGGTATCCACCGCGGTGAGACCCGACTCGGCCGCGATCGTGTCGAGATCCGCAGGGGTCTCGATCCGGGTCGCGAACTCGGCGGCGCGGGCAGCGATTTGCTGGTCGGCGCTCTGCCGCTTCAGCAGGTCTTCGATCTGCGGGCGCACATCGTCAAACGGTTGGGTCGTCGCGGGGGTCTTGTCGAAGACCCTGATGATGTGAAATCCGTACTGTGTCTGGACGATACCGCTGGTCTGACCGGGCTCAAGGGCGAAGGCAGCCGTTTCGAACTCCGGCACCATGCGGCCACGACCGAAATAGTCAAGGTCGCCACCGTTCACGGCCGTGCCAGAGTCCTCGGAGTACGTGGTCGCCAGCATCGCGAAATCGGCGCCCGCTTCGAGCTGCATCAACAGGTCCTCGGCCTGCGCTCGGACCTCAGCCTCGTCCTTACCCTCCGTGTTGAGCAGGATGTGGCTGGCTCGAATCTGTTCTGGCGTTTGGTACTGACCGATGTTGTTGTTGTAGTAGCGCTGCAGATCGGCGGGCAGCACGGTCACGGCTGACTGGGCTTGGTCGCGATCCAGTAACAGCAACTTCACGGTGCGCTGTTCGTCGACGCGGTAGTCCTCCTGGTGCTCGTCGAAGTACGCCGCGACGTCTGCATCGGTGACGGTGACCTGGTCCCGGAAGCGATCGGCGGTGAGGGCCACCACCTGGAGCCGCACTTTCTCGTTCTGTTCGGTGAACCCGCGTTCGACCTCTGCATCCGAGACCGTCATCCAATCGGTCAGCGCCGCGCGAAGCTTGGCGGCCATCAGACTGCGGCGCAGGCTCTCTTCGAACGCCGCTTTCGTGAGCGGCGGCACCTGGCTTCGCAGGATCAGCTCGTAGCGGTCTTCCCCGACGAAACGCCCGTCTTCCTGGAGTCCAGGAATCGCGAAGATCTGTTGCGCGAGTTCCTCATCGCTGACCGCGATGCCCTGCCGTTCAGCCTCGGTCAACGTGGCCTGCTCGTCGACCATCTGCTGGAGAATCTGCTGATCGATGCCGAGCTGACGCAGGAGTTCGTCGGTCATGCTGCCGCCGTACGCGGTGCGATAAGCCTGGACCTGAGCGTTGTATTGCTGTAAAAACTGGCCCACAGTGACCTTGCGGCCTTCAACCTCCGCGATGACCTCTCCTGGGAGGACACCGACGCTCACGGTCGGGTCGCTGAGAAAACTGGGAATATAGAACGCGATGAAGGCAAACACCACCAGGCCAAGACTCCATTTGAGCCAGCCCTTGTGGCGCCGCATCCGGTCGAGCATTGTCATTAAGAATCAGCCCCTAAAAGACCGTTATCTTACATCGGTTCAAGAGTTTCAGCAGATCTCGCGCACCGCATGTGGTATATTTCTCTGGTTCAAAAGGACTTAGCGGCGCACCGCTATCCAGCCATGCCTGAGTGCTCCACAAGCCCTGCCGAGCAGTGACACCATTTCCCCCAGAGTCTGACGCCGAGTACCCGGCGGGTTCCGGATCCCACCCTGACGACTTCGCCGGCCGGGTGAGCGCTCAGCGTGACTCCCTCCAGGCCCTGGTGGATCAACCCGATGCGCTGATCGAGGTGGTTCGGGGGGCGAGTGCTTCGCTCGATCCCCACCAGGTCGGGGCGTGGGTGGTGTGGCAGGTCGGTGAATGGCTTGAAGCTCCCTGCTGGGCCGTCGTTGTACCGGAGGTCGATGGCGGGATGACGGTGCTCGGCGAGCAGGGATTGACGACGGAACTGCGCCGGTCGGTGTGGGTGGCGGCCACCAGGGCTGTCGTTCGCAGTGGCGAGGTCATGCTGGCCGATCTGTCGAGCGTCGACCCGGGCGCCACCGGCAGCGTCATCGCCTTGCCTCTGAGTTGTCGGGGCCGTGTGTTCGCTGTCCTCGTGGGTCTCGATCCGTTACCCTCGGCTGCCGCGCCGGCGCTTGGGGAGGCCCTGCAGGCGGGACTACGCCGGCTGCTTGAGCCGATGGCGATCGCGCTTGACAACGCGCTGTCGTTCCAGCGGTCCGAAGCCCTGTCCATTACCGACGACCTGACGGGGTTGGCCAACTCGCGGTACCTGAAACTGGTCCTTCGCCGTGAGCAAAAGCGGGCGGTGCGTAGCAAGAGCCCCCTCTCGGTGCTCTTTATCGACATGGATGGCTTCAAGGATGTGAACACCAACCATGGACATCTGGCGGGAAGTGAGGCACTGGTGGAGGCTGGAGAGATCATTCGCGGCTGCGCCCGGGAGACGGACGTCGTGGCGAGGTACGGCGGTGACGAGTTCGCGCTGGTGCTTCCCGACACTCCGCCTGAGGGTGCGCTGTACGTCGCCACGCGTATCGTGACCAGGATTCGGGAGTTTTCGTTTCTGGAGTCCAAGGGCGTGCCGGCGCGACTGACGGCCTCGGTCGGCGTCGCCACGCTACCGGATGTGACCGGGTCAGCCGAAGATCTGCTGAAGGCCGCAGACCGCGCGATGTACACAGTCAAGAACTCGGGCAAGAACGGCATTCACGTGGCAGAGGGGACTATCTAAATTGGGCTTGGGCTCGTTTTTCTCGCTGTTTTCCAACGACCTCGCGATCGACCTGGGCACAGCGAACACCTGCGTGTACGTCAGGGGCAAGGGGATCGTCGTCAACGAGCCGTCCATTGTGGCTATCAACAAGATCAACGGTCGAGTCGAGGCCGTCGGTCGGGATGCCAAGGAGATGGTTGGCCGCACGCCTGGCAACATCGTCGCCATCAAGCCGATGAAGGATGGAGTCATCGCGGACTTCGAGGTCACCGAGAAGATGCTGACCTACTTCATCAAGAAGGCGCACAACCGAAACGTCTGGGTCCGCCCACGCATTGTGATCGGCGTGCCGTCGGAGATCACGCAGGTCGAGAAGCGGGCGGTCAAGGACAGTGCCTATCGGGCCAAGGCCAGCGAAGTGTACCTGGTGGAGGAGGCCATGGCGGCGGCTATCGGCGCCGGGATGCCGATCACGGAGCCGGCCGGTAATATGATCATCGACATCGGCGGTGGCACGACCGACATCGCCGTCATCTCGTTGGCTGGCATCGTGTACAGCAAGGCTGTCCGCGTGGCGGGGAACGAGATGGACGAGGCGATCATCCAGTACATCAAGAAGTCGTACAACCTGCTGATCGGCGAGCGCACCGCCGAGCATATCAAGATGGAGATCGGTTCGGCGTTTCCGCTTGAAGAGACGCTGATAATGGAGATCAAGGGGCGGCATCTGATCGAGGGCGTGCCGAAGACGATCACCATCACGGACGAGGAAATTCGGGAGGCGCTTGCCGAGACCGTCAACGTGATCGTCGATGCCGTGCGGGTCGCACTGGAGCGAACCCCACCAGAGCTGTCTGCCGACATCGTCGACCGCGGCGTGGTGTTGACCGGTGGCGGATCGCTGCTCAAGAATCTTGACAAACGCCTGCGGGAAGAGACGGGACTGCCGGTGGCCATGGCAGAGGATCCCCTGTCGTCGGTGACTCTTGGCGCCGGCAAGATGCTCTCGGATTTCAATCTCTTGCGAAAGATTTCGATCGATTGATCATGTGCAGTCCCAGGCAGCCGGCATACGGGCCCGGGCGCGGCCGGCGTGACGTTGTACCGGACGATCGCCCATGGCGCTGCTAGCGCGGATTTCACTTGTGCGTAGCGGACCGTCGAGGCGCTCCCCCTGGCAGGAGTGGACTGCCTGCGTTTCCTCGGGAGCTACGCGCTCATGAAATCCGCGCCAGATGTCTGGCAGTGGCCCTGGTACCTCTTCGCCGCCCTCACGGTCGGTCATGTTCTTCTCATTTCGGCGCAGCTGAATACCGACCGGGGAGTACCGGTGATCGAGGACGTGACGTTCGGGACGTTCGCGGAGGCGCAGAGGGGGATATCGGCGGCCGTCGGCGGCGTCAGGACCTGGTGGGGCGACTACGTCGCGCTGCAGATGGTGCGCGACGACAACATCCGCCTGCGCCGCGAACTGTCGCAACTGCAGGTCACCCTGCAGCAGGAGCGCGCGATGGCCCGGCAGTCCCGCACGCTCTCAAGACTGCTTGAACTACGAACGCAGGTGCCGCTGGCAACAGTCGCAGCCGCGGTGATTGCGGGCGGCGCGAGCCCGGAATTTCGTACCTTGACCATTGACAAGGGGACGGCCGATGGCCTTCGCCCCAACATGGCGGTGCTCGCGCCAGCAGGTGTGATCGGGCGGGTTGTGAGCCCTGGGAGCCGCGCAGCCCTGGTGCAGTTGCTCATCGACCGCAATGCAGCGGTCGGCGTTATGGTGGAGCGCTCCCGTGCTCAGGGCGTCGCCGAGGGAACCGGCACCGAGATGCGCCTGAACTACGTGTCCGGCGGGGACGACGTGGTGGCTGGGGACGTTGCGGTCACCTCCGGCATTGACGGCATTTACCCTAAGGGATTCGTGGTCGGTCAGATAGAATCTGTGGAGAGAGAGGCTGGGGCGTTTGGGGCCATCAGGATCCAGCCGGCCGTGGACTTCTTGTCGCTTGAGGTTGTGCTGGTGGTGACGTCGCCGCCTCGTCTGGCAGTGGGCGATGTAGCATCGGGTCCAGGCACGCAGGCGCAAGAGTGAAAGCGGTCGGGGTCCTCGCCGCGCTCGCGCTTGCGCTCGCGTTGCAGACGACCCTGGCGCGATTTCTGCCGGGTGGCGCTGCGGCCCTCGATCTGGTGCTGGTCGTGGTCGTGTTTGTCGCGCTGAAGCACGGTCCGGTGACAGGGATGCTGGCCGGCAGCGCTGCAGGCATGATTCAGGACGCGCTCTCAATTGGCGTGATCGGTATCGGAGGGTTGGCGAAATCGATTGTGGGGTTCGCGGTGGGCGCGATCGGCCAGCAGTTCATCGTGGCGGCCGCGCTGCCGCGTCTGGTGATCTTTCTTGGGGCGAGCGTTGGGCACGCGATGATGTTCATCGGACTGTACGTGCTGCTGGGCCTTGGGTCGTTTCCGTCCCCGTGGTCGGGGATCCTGAGCCAGGCGCTGGGCAACACGGCGGTTGGCATGGTCGCGTTTTCGATCGTCGAGGTATTTCCAGTGCTTGTAGATCGTAGACGGTTGTCGAGGCGAACGAGGCGCTAGCGGTGGAAGTGACAGAAGATCGGCGGCGGCTCACCCTGCGGATGACGGTCCTGCGGGTCGGTGTCGCTGTGGCATTCGGAGCGCTGGCGATCGGTTTCTGGTCGCTGCAGGTGGCGCAGCACGAGCGATACCTGGAGATGGCCGAGAACAACCACCAGCGGACGCGTGCCCTGCGCGCACCGCGCGGGGTGCTGTTCGATCGAAACGGCAAGATGCTCGTGGAGAATCGTCGATCCTTCAACGTATCGATCATCCGCGAGCACACGCGGGATCTCGATCGCACGATGCGCCTCCTCGCGGAGGTCGCCCAGATCGATCCCGCCTCCATTCGCGACACAGTCAAACGCCATCTGGGCGAACCGGTGTACCAGCCCATCCTGGTGATCGAGGACGCGTCGCTGGCCCAGGTGGCGGCGATCACGGCCAGAGGACTCGATTTCGAGCTCCCTGACGTGCTGGTCGAGGAAGTCCATATGCGTCAGTACCCGACCGACGCCCTGGCGGCCCACCTCTTCGGCTACGTTGGTCAGGCGAGTGGTGCCCAGGTTCGCAGCGGCGCGTCCGCGGGCGCGGTGGTCGGTCAGTCGGGTGTCGAGCGTACCTATAACACGCTCCTGAAGGGGCAGGACGGCGAGCGGCACGTGGTCGTCAACAGCCTGGGAAGGGAGATTCGCACCTTGGATGAGGTGCCCCCGACCGAGGGACGTCGCGTGCAGCTGACGATCGATTACGACCTGCAGAAGGCCACCGAGGACGGCTTCCGGCACGCCGGGTTCAACGGAGCCGTGGTGGTCATGAATCCCAGCACCGGCGAAATCCTGTCGTTTGTCAGCCTGCCTGGATACGACCCGAACAGCTTCGCCTCGGGGATCGATCGCGCCACGTGGGAGGCGCTGAACACCGACGAGCTTCGGCCCCTGCAGAACCGCGCGATCCAGGGCCGCTATTCGCCCGGGTCCACGTTCAAGCTCGTGGTGGCGACGGCCGCTCTCGAGGAAGGGCTGATCGAACCGGATCACGTGATCAACTGCGCCGGTGGCGCATCGTTCTTCGGCCGATACTTTCAGTGTCACCTTCGCGGCGGCCACGGCGCGCTCGACCTGCGGCACGCGATCGAGAAGTCGTGCAACGTGTACTTCTATACGCTCGGCAACATGCTTGGCGTCGACAAGATCCACGAGTGGTCCGAAAAGCTCGGGTTGGTCGGTCTCACGGGCATCGACCTCCCCAATGAACAGGAAAGCATCGTTCCGTCCACCGCGTGGAAACGCGAGACCACCGGTGAGCGCTGGTATCCAGGCGAGACGATCTCGGTGTCGATCGGTCAGGGGCAAGTGTCGGTGACGCCCGTGTCGATGGCGGTGATGATCGCCGCGATTGCCAACGGGGGCACGCGCGTGACGCCGCACGTGATTCGGGCTGTCGATGACGGCGGTGGATGGAAGATGGCCACCCCTCCCGTCGTGGCTGAGCGTGTGGCGTTTCGCCCTGAGACGTTGTCGGCGTTGCATGACGGGCTGTGGATGGCCGTCAACGCATCGGGCACCGCCACGCGCGCGCGTATTCCCGGACGGGATGTTGCCGGGAAGACCGGTACCGCGCAGGTGATTTCGAATCAGGGGCGCCTGGCGGCGAGAGGGAGCGGGCGCGACCTGCGTGACCACGGATGGTTCGTGTTCTTTGCCCCGAAGGAGAATCCGCAGATTGCCGGCGTGATCTTCGGCGAGCACAACGAGCACGGCTATCTCGGTGCGCCGATCGCCAAACACGTCATCGAAACGTATTTCGCCAAGCAGGAACACCAGCCGCTGCCGACGCTGGACGCCGCGCCGGCGCCCGACATGGCACCGGAACGAGATCCGGATAGCATCCTGTTTGTTGACAGTTCACCGATTGAGGGCGCGGCACCGACGGCGGGCACGTTCTAGGCCGATACGCACGTGTTTGAGAAGCGTCTTTACCACCACATAGATTGGGGCCTGCTGGCCGCGGTGCTGGTCCTCTGCGCCGTCGGCTTGTCGCAGATCTACAGTGCCACCGGCGGATGGACCCAGATCGTGGAGACGCAGATCTACGCGGTCCTGCTCGGGCTCGTTGCGCTGACGGTGTGTCTCAGCGTCGACTACCGCACGCTGGCGGACAAGTCGCACTTCATCTATCTGGCCATGATCGTCGCGCTGGTGTACGTGCTCCTGTTCGGAACGGTACGCGGCGGCGCTCGGCGCTGGATCGATTTCGGCGCGTTCAACCTCCAACCGTCGGAGTTCGCGAAGCTGGCGCTCGCCCTCGTGCTGGCCAAGTTCGTCGGCGAAAACAGGCGTGGCGGTGTGTCGCGCATGGATCTGGTCGTCGTCGGGGTGCTGACCGCGGTGCCGCTGATGATCATCGCGCGACAACCGGACCTCGGCAGTGCGGCGCTGTTGATACCGGTCGCGTTCACCGTGGCGTTTGTCGGCGGGATGCCGATGCGATTCTTGGGTGTTCTGGCCGTCGTGGGGTTGCTGGCCACGCCGGTCGTCTGGCAGTTCGCGTTGCAGGACTACCAGCAGGAACGCATTTCGACCTTTCTGGACCCGTCGCAGGACGCGCGCGGGGCCGGCTACCAGCAGATTCAGGCCCGCATCACCGTTGGATCAGGGGGGGTATGGGGCCAGGGATTCACCGAAGGAACGCAGGGGCAGCTCCGGTTCCTTCCCGTCGCGCACAACGATTTCATTTTTTCGGTACTGGCCGAAGAGCAGGGATTCGCCGGGGTTATCGTGACGCTCGGCCTGTATTTATTCGTCATTTTGCGGGCGCTTGAATCGGCCCGCCTTGCCAAAGATCGACTGGGTGCATACCTGGTGCTGGGAGTACTTGCCAGCTTCACGTTCCAGGTGATCTACAACATCACGATGTCGGCCGGCCTTGCGCCGGTCAAAGGACTGACGCTTCCGCTCATGAGCTATGGCGGCTCCTCCATGATTGCCACGCTGGCAGGGTTCGGCCTGATGCTCAACGTTCGGATGCGCCGATTTACCAATTAACCGGCGGGCCAGATCGGTCCGCCCCACAGAGGCTGCACGAGACATGACTGCACTACCTGGGCTGTCGTCGACGTACCTGCTACAGGTGCGCCCGACGGACGTTCGAGTGCCGTGTCGGTCGGCCTCGGAGAGTAACGGGCATGACCAAGGAGATGATCGTCTCCTCAAGCGCCCACGAAACGCGGGTCGCCATTCTCGAAGACGACCAGGTTGCCGAGATCTTCATCGAACGGGAGCGACACCGCGGCGTGGTCGGAAATCTCTACAAGGGCCGGGTGTCGAAGGTGCTTCCCGGCATGCAGTCGGCATTCATCGACCTCGGTCTCGAACGCGACGGATTTCTCTACGTCACTGACGTCATCCCCTCGTCGGAGGAGTTCGATCGGTTCGAAACGGATGAGGACGACCCGCCTTCGGCGGGGCAGGCCCCGGCGGTGGCGGCTGTCGGCAATGGCACCAGTACGGCGGCGAGTGCCGGCCAGGCGCCAGGGAGCGGTTCACCGGCACGCAAAGGCGGTGCCTCGGGGCGCCGCGACCGCGAGAAGGGGGACGAGCCGAAGATCGAAGATCTCCTGAAGGAAGGCGAGGAGATCATCGTCCAGGTGTCCAAGGAGCCGCTCGGCACCAAGGGCGCGAGGCTCACGTCGCACGCGACGATGCCGGGGCGGTTTCTCGTGTTCATGCCGACGGTCGATCACATAGGTGTGTCCCGCAAGATCAACTCCCGGGACGAGCGCGGCCGCCTCCGGGGTATCGTCCGCGAGTTTCGCGAGCAGCACGACTTCAGGGGTGGCGTCATCATCCGCACCGCGGCTGCCGGTCGCCCAAAAGAGGACATCCTGACGGACCTGAGCTACTTCCACAGGGTCTGGACTGACATCCGCGAAAAATCCGAGGCGTCTCGGGCGCCGGCAGTCGTCTTCCAGGAACAGAGCCTGGTGGCGAAGCTGCTACGCGACCTGCTGACTGAGGAATTTTCGGCGATTCACATCGACGACGCCCACGAACACCGGCGCGTGTGCGAGCTGGTCGAGCGCATCATGCCGTCGCTGGCGCCCAAGGTGCGGCACTACGAGAAGGACTTCCCGATCTTCGAGGAGTTCGGCGTGCAGGCGGAGATCGATCGTGCGCTCCGTAGCAAGGTGTGGCTGAAATCGGGCGGATCGATCGTGATCAACCAGACCGAAGCGCTCGTGGCGATCGACGTCAACACCGGGCGCTACGTGGGGACGAAGACGGCGGGACGGCTGGAAGACACCATCATCAAGACGAATCTTGAGGCGGCCAAGGAAATTATTCGGCAGGTCCGGCTGCGCGATCT
>JAQBVV010000048.1 GCA_027622905.1 Acidobacteriota bacterium | reverse complement strand
GGAGGCCGGCGGGCCTCCGGCGCCTTGGTGCCTGCCGGCGTATTCCGATCCGAGTGTGCAGTGAGAAGATGTGGCGGCGATGGCACGTCAGCGCACTAGGTCTGGCTCTCGGTTTACCGCCCTTGCCTGGATCCTTCTCGTGTCCGGAGTGAGTTGATGACGCCAGGCACGCGCAAGCGATAAGATGCAAAGCGTCGTTCGTGCCTACCCCAACTACCCCAACTACCCCAACTACCCCAACCGCCCCAACCGCCCCATCCGACACAGTCACTGCCCCCTCGTCCCCGGTTTCCGTCCTGCAGCGCCTGGCCGCCGCCCTGCACTACCGCGACTTCCGGGTGCTGTGGATCGGCGCGTTCACGTCCAGCATCGGCACCTGGATGCAACGGGTCACCCAGAGCTGGCTCGTGCTGACGCTCGCGGGCTCCTCGTCCGCGTTTTTTCTAGGGCTTGATTCGTTCCTCGGTGAAGCGCCCATCCTGCTCTTCACGCTGATTGGCGGCGTGATCGCCGACCGCCGTGACCGGCGGCAGCTGCTGTTGATGTCGCAGTACGTCCAGATGGCAACGGCCTTTGCCCTCGCCGCGCTGGTCTACCTGGATGTCATTCAGATCTGGCATGTCCTGACACTGTCGGTCATCACCGGCGTGGCGCAGGCCTTTGGCGGACCGGCCTACCAGTCGCTGGTGCCCTCGCTCGTCGACAAACAACACCTGCCGAACGCGATCGCGCTCAATTCGATCCAGTTCAATCTGGCACGGGTCGTCGGACCGCTCATCGCCGGGGCGGCCCTGACCGCGTTCGGCATGGCGATCTGCTTTGGGCTCAACGGGGTCTCGTTCCTCGCGGTCATCGCGGCCCTGCTCTCGCTCCGCATTCGACACATCCCGCCGCTGACGCGCAGTCCCATGTACAAGGAACTGCGCGGTGGTTTCTCATATGTGCGGCATGAACCCGGACTCGCCGGGTTGACCATCCTGGCGTTTGCCACGACGTCTCTCGGCACGCCACTGCTGACATTTCTGCCGCTGTTTGCCCAGGATGTGTTCGGTGGCGGCGTGGCCCAGTACACACAGCTCATGGCCTGTGCGGGTGCCGGCGCCGTCACCGGGGCGCTGGTGGTCGCCTGGCTGGGCAAGTTCCCGGGCATGGGCCGCACGCTGCTCATCCTGCAGATGGTCTTCGGCGCGCTGATCGTCCTGTTTGCGGTCACGCGCGTCATCTGGATCAGTGCCGTGCTGCTGTTTGGCGCCGGCGCGTGCATGGTGATGGTCTTCGCGGTGCTGGCGTCACTCGTGCAACTCATCGTGCCCGATGCGATGCGCGGCCGTGTCATGAGCATCTACATGGTGGCGTTCCGTGGCGGCATGCCGATCGGAAGCCTGGTGGCCGGTTACGTCGCCACCTTCGCCTCCGCGCCGACGGTGCTCACGATCAATGGCGTGATCATGAGTCTGGTGGCCGCATGGTTTCTTCTGAAACGTCCAGCCGTGCGGAACATCTGACAACCGCGCCAGCGCTCCACCGCTCCCCTGTGCGGCATCATCCGATCGACATGGGATAATGCCGACGGTTCAGTCAACACACCAACTCAACATCCACATCCTCGTCGCCGAAGACGATCACGATATCGCGGAGCTCATTGCGCACTACCTGGAGAAGGCTGGGTGGTCCGCACATATCGCCGGTAGCGGCGATGAGGCCCTGGCGTATATCCGCAACCACCCCGTTGACGTCGTCATCCTCGACGTCATGCTGCCTGGCATGACCGGCCTGGACGTCTGCCAGGCTGTGCGCGCGGACCGCACGACCGCCAGCGTGCCAATCATCATGCTCACGGCACGTACCGAGGAAGCCGACCGCGTGAAAGGACTCGAGCTTGGGGCTGACGACTACGTTGCAAAGCCATTCAGTCCCAACGAACTGGTCGCCCGGATTCGGGCGCTGGTACGACGATTGCGGCGAAGCGAAAACACCTCCAGCCTTCTTCGCCTCGGTTCCATTGAGGTCGACCTTGCAAGACACACCGTGTCCGATGACGGCCACGAGGTCAAGCTGACCGCCAAGGAATTCATGCTGCTCCAGTACTTGCTTGAGCACCGGGGACGCGTACTCTCGCGCGATCGACTGCTGAGCGACGTCTGGGACTACCAGTACACGGGCGGCACCAGAACCGTTGACGTGCACGTCCGGCGACTCCGAGAGAAGCTCCCGACGCTGGTCGATGCCATCGTCACGGTCAAGCAGTTCGGCTACAAGCTCGCCGAGGTGGAGTGAGCCTCCGTTTCCGTACGAAAGTCTTCGGGGCCTCGCTCGGCGTCGCGGCGGCGGCGCTGGTGCTGGCGACCCTCATCATCGCGTCGGAGCTCCGCAGCGATGAACGGACCTCCATCGAGCAGCAGCTTCACGATCAGGCGCTGCTGATCGCCGAGCTCATCTCCCGCGATCCCGAGATGACAGGCCCTGGCATCGACGCGGAAGCCGACCGATTCGCTCAGAGCATTGACGCCCGCGTCACGCTGATCGAGCGCGATGGCCGCGTGGCCGGGGATTCGAGCGTGGATGGTGAGGCGCTGGCCACACTCGACAATCATCTCAGCCGTCTGGAAGAACACATCGCGATAACTGAAAACCAACACTGGAGACGACTGTAGCGACGCGTCGTGATCGTTCTGTGACGACTTCGTTTCCGCTGTGTAAATCATTCAGGAGTCTGACGTTACCGACTTGTAACGCATCCGTGACAAGGCCGTAATCTGCGGGCGGTAGCCTGACGAGGTGTCAAGGAGCGAGCGGGTGGCTGGTCAGCGGTCGGGCGGCGTCGCCCACGTGCTGGTGGTCGAGAATGAGCCGGACATCGCCGATCTGATCGCCCGAACGCTCGAACGTGGGGGCGATCTCCGGGTTGACCTGGCGATGAGCGGAGAGGCCGCGCTGGAGAAGGCGGCGGCAGACACACCTGACGCCATCGTGCTCGACCTCAACCTCCCTGTGCTGGATGGCCTGGAGGTCTGTCGCATCCTGCGATCACGCGAGGCCTCAGCGACCGTGCCGATCATCATGCTGACGGCTCGCACCAGCGAAATCGATCGCATCCGGGGCCTGGACATCGGCGCGGACGACTACGTCACCAAGCCGTTCAGCCCCCGCGAACTGGCCGCCCGCGTGCGCGCCGCATTGCGCCGGGGTCGCGCCGAGGACGCCAGCGACGTTGACCTCAACGTTGTCTACGATGGCGCCCATCTGACGGCGGACTTCGACGCGATCGCGGTCTCCGTAGACGGCGTCCCCATCCGGCTCACCCGACGTGAGTTCGAACTCCTGCGCTGCCTGATTCAGAACCGGAACCGTGTTCTTTCACGCGACCGCCTGCTGGAGCGCGTGTGGGGCTACGAGCGATCCATCGAGACGCGGGCCGTCGATGTGCACGTTGCCAGACTTCGGGGCAAGCTGGGCAGCGCCGCCGGCCAGATCGAAACGCTCGTGGGACTGGGCTACCGCTTCGTCGATTAGGGCGTGACGAAGAGCGAGAGACCGGTGGCCACGACGCGACCGGTAAGACACCGTGTCTGCGACCCGCACCCCAATCCGCTCGTTCTCGCGCCCCCGGGCAACGATGGACCCTGGCGCCACGCCTGGAAGCTGACCCCACCGTGAGCCCGCCAGCCTCGACTCTTGACACGTCCAGCACAGACGCGGTAACACCGCGAACCGTCCGTACGGTAGTCTCATCCCGATGACCAGCGACACCCTCGCGATCATTCTCGGCGGAGGCCAGGGGTCCCGCCTGTTTCCGCTGACGGCCACGCGTTCGAAGCCGGCCGTCCCGATCGGTGCCAAGTACCGCCTCATCGACGTGCCGGTCAGCGGCTGCCTGCACGCCGACATCCGCCGGATCTTCGTCCTGACACAGTTCAACTCGGCGTCGCTCAACCGGCACATCTCCAACACCTATCAGCTCGATCGCTTTTCGGGCGGGTTCGTGGAAATCCTCGCCGCCGAACAGACGCCGGACAACCCCAACTGGTATCAGGGCACCGCCGATGCCGTGCGCAAGGCCCTGCGCCACATCGAGCCGCACGAAGCGGACTACTACCTGATTCTTGCCGGTGATCACCTGTACCGCATGGACTACACGCACCTGGTCGCGGCCCACAAGACCACCGGCGCCGACATCACGATCGCGGCGCAGCCCGTCGCTCCCGACACGGCGACGCAGATGGGCATCTTCCTGTTCGATCGGGACGGCCACATCGTCGCGTTCGAGGAAAAGCCGTCGATCGATCGCCTGAGTCAGATCAACCGCAGCATTCCATCAGGCGCGACGTTTGCTTCGCATAACGACCAACAGCCGTTCATGGCGTCGATGGGCGTGTACGTCTTCTCGCGCCGCGTGCTGCTCGACATCCTCGAACGGGAATCAGGGCACGACTTCGGACGCGAACTGATCCCGGGCGCGCTCAACAGCTATAGCGTGTGGCAGTACCTGTTCCGGGACTTCTGGGTTGATGTCGGCACCATCGAGTCATTCTACGAAGCCAACGTCATGCTGGGGCGCCCGCTCGCGCCGTTTCGCTTCTGGGATCTGACGCGCCCGACGTACACGCGCCTGCGCCACCTCCCGGGCTCCCGCCTGACCGACTGCCACGTCGACGACTCCATTCTTGCGGAGGGGTCGTTCCTTGACCGCTGCGCGATCCGCGGTTCGGTGGTCGGTCTCCGGACGTTGATCCAGGCCGGCAGCACGGTGACCAACTCGGTGCTGCTGGGTTCCGACTTCTACGAAGAACATCCTCCAGACGGCCTCCCGCCGCTGGGCATCGGCCGCGATGTCGTGATCAACCGTACGATCGTCGACAAGAACGCGCGCATCGGCGACGGCGCGCGGCTCGTCAACGAACGCAACGTCGAATTCGAGGATGGCGACGGGTACCACATTCGTGGCGGGATCATCGTCGTGCCGAAGGGGGGCGTCATCCCCCCCGGCACGATCGTCTAGGGCTCGTATCTGCTGCTATGGCGTTGGCCGCGCAAACCGCGCGTCGTCGATCGGCCCGATCTCCGCCGAGTCGAACTCGTAGACCGTCACCTGTTCCCGCGGACCGTTCATCGTCCACCGCATCGGCATCCTGACACCGTTGGTCGCCAGGAAGTTGTCGTAGTCGTTCCGGAACACGTGGCAGCAGTAGCCTGACTTCTGCTGATACGACAGACTGAGCAGGTACGCCGTGGCCTGGTCGAAGTAGAGCGTGACCTCCGGGAGCCATTCCGACGTGCCGGACACGACCCAGGTGCTCCGTTCGCCAACCATCTCCTGTCCCACGACCGTCAGATTCGACAGCAGCCCGGTGAGCTGGCTCGGATGCATCACGGCGTTTTCCAGCTTCGCCACGGCCAGCAGATCCGGCCTGAGATCGGTGGGCGCGCCGTTCCCTCTCGTCCAGCCGCCGTCGCCGTTCATCACGGTGACGGCGTCGTTGTTGATGTTGTGCTGGATCGTCATCAGCGTGTCCGGTCCCTTCGCGAGAATCTCGTACCCCAGCACCTGTGTCGGCGCACGCTGCGGATGCACCTGGTCGATGTGGCCGTAGTTGGTCACCGTCCCCGTCAGGTGCCGGCCTGGAAGATTCGCGATCGCCTCGGCGCCCCCGAGCGCCGCCGTGTAGCGGGTCAGGAGTTCGTCCACGGTCGGCACCGGTCCTGTCGCTTCCAGCGGGCCAGTCGTGCCCTCCTCGCCGTTGTACGGAAGGGCCGACGTCGGCTTCGTGCGGCCCTGGTGACACGTATTACACGTGACGACTTCCCTGCCCTCGAACTGCGTGCGGTTGATGTCAGCGACCATCCGCATCATTTCCCGCGCCGTCTCCTTGAGCGGCGTTTCCAGGTCACGCTGCGTGTTGTTGCCCTCGTGACAATAGACGCAGTGCACGCCCAGCGCGATCTCCATCTGCTGCATCGTCGGCTGCATCAGGTGTGCCGGCATCGTCGTCAGTACCGTCACGTTCTTGAAGAATTCCCCGGAAGGCTGCGGTCCCGGCACGGGCGCCTGCGCGACCAGGGATGCCATCCCGAAGAGTATGGCGACGAGCGCCGCGACCGCACTGCCGAACAGCGTCCTCTGTGAAGTACCCATCTTCGTCGTTACCTTTCAAACGCCCGATGGGGGATCCCACGGGCCTCGCAGATCTGCGCGCAGAATTCTGCGCCCACACGCGCCCCCGGCACAAGCGACGCGCCCCCGGCACAAGCGAAATCGCCAGGGCGCTTTTCGTGTCGGCCTAGGGCTTCTCGCAGGGGTCGGGCCTTTTCGAAAAGCGCATTCCCGCGTTTCCCGGTCTCCACCGAATCGAGAAACGCTCCAGCCGCGTCAGAATTCGAGGGAATCGTTGAGCGATCGACCGATAAGTCCCCGCAACCGGGTCAGCGTCTCGGCGGAACCCTCGAACAGGTGATCGGGATAGTGGGCCTCCACGATCATGTCCCGGTAGATGGCGGCACTCTGGTACTGGTTCAGGCCGAGTCCGGCGAGGTACTGGAGTCTGAGATTACGATCCGTGTTGATCTCGGCGCCCTGCAGCCAGCCCGCCATGTCGGTGCGACTGCCGGCGTAGGTGCCGAACAACTCGACCGCCGACGTGATCCCGACCTCGGCAAGCGAGCGCCTGATCGGCTCGCTCTCAGGCGCGTCGAGCCTCGCCTGTACCGTGTCGACGTCGATCCGCCAGTCGCCGACCTGGCCGAACAGCACCAGGTCGTATCCCTGTCCGTTGATGGTGTTGGCGAAGACCGCGCCGTTGGGAAACGCCTCCAGAAAGGTGCCGATCTCGCTCTTGACCGCCGCGTCGGTGCTCTCGTAGAGCTGCACGAACAGCGTGACCACGCCGCCCGGATTGAGATGCGCCTTGATCTCCTCGAAGAACTCGCGCGTGTACAGCGTGGCCGCGCCCTTGACCCAGGGGTCGAGCGGATCCGACGTCACCGCGTCAAACCTCTCGTCGGTCGTCAGCAGGTAGTGCCGCGCGTCGTCGAGATGAATGGTGACCTTGGGGTTGGCCACCACGTTGAAGTTGTGCTCTGAAAAATACGTCGACACGACCTCGGGCACCAGGGGTTCGATCTCCGCGATCGTCTCGTGGATGACCCGGGGGTCGATGGAGACCGCACCAGCTGTGACGCCCGCCCCGCACCCGATGACGAGCACCTTCGCCGGGTTGTCCGGCACGAGCGTTGTCATGTGGCCAAGCATGCGCTGGAGCTTCATGTCCTGCGGCTCGCTCGACGCCTGCACCTTGCCGGCATTGTGGTAGTTGAGGATGCCGTCCGACGTCCGCGACACGGCGACGGCGGCCGTCACGCCCTCGCCGACGTAGATGACCTGATTGATCCCGAACCACGTGGCGGCGTAGCGACCGTAGGCAACGAGCAGGCCAGGCAGCGGCGGCACCGTGCCCGCCAGCAGCACCGCGGCCGCGCAGGCGCCGACCACGACCGTCGCCGCTGCGGGGATGGACAGGACGCCCCTGGCGCCAGCGGCGGGCGTGACTCCGACCAGCAGCAGCACGCCCGAGATCGCCGCGAAACCGATCAGGATCTGCTGCGTGACCTGGCTCCCGACCGTGCCGAGCAGCACGAGCCCGGTGACCAGCGCGCCCACGATCGCGCCCACCGTGTTGGCCGCGTAGACCCCGCCGACGAGCCGTCCGGGATCCTGTCCGCGCAGCGCGACCGCACCGAGGGCGAGCGGGAAGCTGGCACCCCACAAGATCGTCGATGGCAGCGTGACCCAGATCGTCCGCACCAGATCGAGCTGAAACAGGTAGACCGAGCTGCTCGACAGCGACGGATTGATCGGCCAGTACGGTAGCGAACCCGCGGCGGCATACGCCGCCCATGCGAGCGTCGCGCACAGCAGCAGCTGGCACCAGCCCAGCACGATCCGAGGATGCGCCACGCGCCGCGCCAGCTCCGAGCCGATCGTGCTCCCGATGCCAAGGCCAACGAGGAACACCGCCAGAATCAGTGAAAAGGTATAGGTCGTGGCGCCGAACAGCAGCGACAGCAGTCGCGTCCACACGACCTCCGCTCCCAGCGCCGTCATGCCTGATAGGGCGATCGCGACGTAGACGAGGCGTGCCTCCGGCGCGGCTGCGGGCGGCCGATCGCTGGTCGCGGACGGAACGTAGGGCGTCACGCGTGCGATCGCAAACGCCAGGAGCGCCACGGCGGCATTCAGTGCGACGGCAACGAACGTCGCCGTCATCATGTCGAAGAACCGCAGGAGGTAGAAACCCGCGAGCACACACCCCGACACCGCGCCGGCGAGATTCCCGCCGTAAAAATAGCCGAGCCACGACACGCCGGATGGCGTGGCTTCGACCCACCGCGCGACGGCTGGCAGCGTCGCCCCCATCAGGATCGTCGGCGGCAGCAGACAGATGCCAGCCACGATCGCGCGCAGAAACAGGCTGGCCTGTCCCGTGCCGGCGATCGCCGTGTACGCGCCACCGACCCAATGGACCACGAACAGCACGAGCACGCCCATCGCCCCGATGCCAAGCTCCAGATACGCGTAGACCTGCAACGGGTGGTGACGCGCGCTGATGTACCGCGGCAGCAGGAGGCTGCCCAGGCACATGCCGCCCATGAAGATGCCCAGCAGAATACCGAGGGACACCGCGGACGATCCGACCGAGAGTTGCAGGAGCTGGAACCAGACGACTTCGTAGATGAGTGCCGCGCACCCGGACCCCACGAAGAGCAGCAGGAGCGCCGGCAGCCATCGCCGGCCGGACTCGAGGGATTCAGAATCGGTGTCCGGCGCTGCCGGGCTGCTCGTTGGGGTCATGCGCGCTCGAATATATCAGAGGCTCGAACGGGATCTGGGATCACCGGCACGCGTCGACCCGACGATCTCCGCCGTTCGCCGTAGACCGCATGGATGTCCTGCTCACCGCGCGAGGATCTCCGCCACGCGGGGCGGCAGATGTGGCGCACAGATCGTGCAGTCGCGAACGTCGGCGAGCAGCGCGGCAAACGACGGCATGGATTCAGTGCGAACAGATTTCAGTCTTGCCCGACGGACTCAATAGTGCGGGAGATGCGGGCGCATGTAGCCGTAGAGCCACGTGCCGGCGACCGCACGCTCAAGGAGCACGATCGACAAGGCCGCGATCGCGATCGCCGACATGATGATGCCGTACACGTGGGACGACTCGAACCGGAACATCTCCTGGATGCGAAACCAGGAGACCACCTCCGATTTGATGAGCACGATACCAAAGAGGCACCCGAGCGCAAGGTACGAAAACAGATTCGCCGCACCGCCTCCGCTCGTCACGGCGGCGGCTTCCTCTGTTCGCGGTCGATCTCCGGCGGCGGTCTGTGTCGTCACGGCGAGGACCTCAGAACAGAAGCGGGAGGATCGCGTGTGTCGCGAGAAGCCCGCCGGTGAAGAACCCGATGACGGCGACAAGCGAGGCCCGCTCGAACGCCGCAAGACCGGAAATGGCGTGCCCACTGGTGCAGCCGCCGGCATATGCCGTGCCGAACCCGACGAGCAACCCGCCCCCGACGATCGATGTCGCTCCGCGCAACGTCAGGAAGGCCGACCAGCTGAAGAGCTCGCGCGGCGCGAGACCAGCGAAGTCGTGGATGCCCAGCTGCGTCAGCATCGCCGCGGTGCCGGGAGTGATCGTCACCTCTCCCGCGCCGAACACGCGCGCGCCGATGAATCCGCCGGCCAATACACCTGAAAGAAACACCAGGTTCCACATGCCTGCGTGCTTCCAGTCATAGCGGAAGAACTCGACATTTCCCGGGACCACGGCTGCGCACAGATGGCGCAAGTTGCTGGACACGCCGAATTGCCGGTTACCCAGGAGCAGGAGCGCAGGCACGAAGAGGCCGATGAGCGGTCCCGCCACGTACCACGGCCAGGGCTGCGAGATGAGGTCAAACAGTCGATCCGCCATTGCCTGACCCTCGTGTGCGGCGCCCTATTGCCTGCACCCGCCCTCGGCCTCGGCGAAACCGTCAAACAGGCGTCCCGCCTGGTCGCCCGCAAGCGTCGCGATGCCGTGCGGTTGGTCCTTCTCGACCGTGTAGCGCGCGACCGTGCCTGTGGACCGCAGGTATTCAGCTTCGAGCGCCATTTCGTCGTGCCACATGTACCGGTCGAACTCGCCCACGTACATGAAGACGCACAACCCGGCAATCGCGTCGAGCTTCTCCTGGCTCCGTTCCCACATGTAACCAGGAAATGCCGTCACCGAACGAAAGTACCGGGGGCTCTGCGCCGCGAGATGGAACGCGGCGATACCGCCGTTTGAGGGGCCGGCGATATGGAACGTGCCACCCTGAATCTTGTAGTCGGCCAGCATCATGTCGAGAAACGCCGGCATCAGCCGTGCGCCTTCCTGAAAGAACAGCTGCCCCTGAGGAGCCGCGGGCGCGATGACGATGTAGCCGCGCTTCTCCGCCTCGTCTCGAAAGTTGCGCGACAACGTACGATCGACGGTCCGCATCGATTGCGCTCCGCCCCCGAGCGCGACAATGCCGGGGTAGGTCTTCTCGGGATCGTACCCGTTCGGCAGCACGATCTTGTAGCGGATCGCGGTCCCGTCGATCGACGTGGTCAACGCGATCTCTTCGGCGTGCAAGGGTTGGGCGACGACGCAGAGCGCCGCTGCAACAGTGACCGCCCGCCACGTCGACACACGCTGATTCATCTGTTGTCTCCTACTCGACCGAAGCACACTCTTCAGCGGTCCGACCCGTCGTTCGAGCTCTCCCGCTCCGTCGAACTACTTGCGGGCCGCTCCAGGTCTCCGGGATTTCCGCGCGAGTGTAGCAGAACCAGGCGGGCGGGCTTGCCCCGTGGTCACGCCGCGTCAACACAGTGCAACCGGATCATTAAGCCGCAGCGCTTTCCCATGTTCACCGCCCGCAACGCGGGTGTTGATCGCCAGATGGTAGAGCCAGTCGCTCCTCCCAGAACCCACTCACACCGAGGGTTCCCGGGAACGTGCGAAACCGCCGTCGCGATGCCCCCGGATCCAATATCCAGTAGCGAACGCCAAATTCTTGCAGTTGGTCCCGGTTCCGCAGCGAACCCCGTGATCTTTGGGCGCGATTTGAGCGCTCCCCACGCGAAGCGCGCGGCATCGCCTGTGCATGCGACCAACACACTCGTCCAGTTCTGCCCCGGCGGGCGGGCCGTCTGGACTGTATCTCTCGAAGGAGACTCTCGGAGAGGAGACCGACATGAAACGCGCGTTCTGGTGCTGGAGTGTGGTGTGTGCCGTCGGTCTGTCGACGACGGTTGCGGCCGTCGACCTGGATTTCACCCTCGTCAACAAGACGGGATTCATCATCGAGGAATTGTACGTGTCCCCCAGCGAAGAAGACACGTGGGGCGCCGACGTGCTGGGTCGGGATGTGCTGCCGGACGGCGACACTGCGACGATCAACTTCTCGCGACGCGAAACCGCGTGCATGTGGGACATACGCACCATCGATGAAGACGGCGACGAGGTGGTCTGGACGGAGATCAACCTGTGCCGCGCGGTGCGTATCTCGCTCTTCTACGACGCCGACGGGCCGGTGGCGGACATCGAAGAGTAGGCGCCAAGTCTGACGGGGCCAACATGATGAGGCATCTGTACCGACTCTGTGTCGCGGGCGCGCTTCTCTGCTCGAGTGCGAACCTGTCTGCCCAGAGCGTGGAGATCAACGGCTATGCGGAGTGGCGTCACGAGGGGATCCTGATCGTCGACGGTCAGCGCGTCGCTCTGGCTCCCGACGGTCGTTTCCGGGGAGAGGGTGACGCGCGGAGCTTCATCGAGATTCCGCTCGGCTACGAAGTCACGGCCCAGGGCACTCGTGGGGCCGACGGCATCATCGTGGCCAGAAGGCTCGCGGCCAAACCGAACGGCGATGCGCTCTTCGAGCGAGACCTCGTGTCGGCATTCGACGAGATAGAGGCCGACTACCGCTGGGAGGGTGAGGTCTACGAGGAGGACGACAACGGCGATGTCGAGAGCATCGGTGACCTGCTCGAAGATGGGCCGTACGTCGACCGGATACTCCGTATCGCCTCTCGCCTGACTCCCCCGTACCTGTCGGTCGACGACTTTCGCTTCTATGTCGTGGAGAACGAAGAGTGGAACGCCATGGCGGCGCCCAACGGAGCCATCTTCGTCTTCACAGGTCTCCTCGACGACATGGATGACGACGAGGTGGCGATCATACTCGGACACGAACTCGTTCACGCCACCCACGAGCATTCGCGCCGACACAATCGCAGCGGCATGATCATCGAACTCGCGGCGCTGGGCATCAGCGCGGCCGCCGAGGCCATTGACAACAGCACGACGCGCGCCATCGTGCAGGTGGCGACCCTGCTGGGCACGTCGGCATGGTCGAGCGGCTACGGCCGCAACTACGAGGACCAGGCCGACCGGGTCGGTCTCCGTTACGCGTACCAGGCCGGCTACGACGTGCGCAAGGGTCCGGCGCTCTGGGGCCGCTTCGCGGAAAAGTACGGAGAGACCAATCGCGTCGTGAACTTCTTCTTCAGCGACCACTCGGTTGCCGACGCTCGTGCGCGAAACCTCGCGCGAGAGCTGTCCATCAACTACAGGGAGCCGGCGGCTGAACGTTGAGCGGCCATGCGCCCTCGCGCTATTCCTTGACGAACCGCCGAAAATTCAGGGTGTTCGTGTAGCCAGCGTAGACGTGTCCCGCGTCATCGGCCGCGACACCTTCCAGCGTGTTGGTCTCATCCCAGGGAATAAATGCCACGACCGTGCCGTCGGTGACGCTCCCGATCCGGATGCCTTGCCTGTAGCCCGGATTGAGCTGCTCGTTCGATTGCGAGTCCGCCACGTAGAGAACATCGTCCTCGTTGATAAAGACACCGCTCGGCCGACCGAATTGCCTCCACTCCTCGAGGAATTCACCGTCCTGGGTGAAGATCTGGATGCGGCTGTTCGACCGGTCGGCCACAAAGAGCCGGCCCGCCGAGTCCATCGCCAGCCCATGCGGCGAGTCGAACTCGCCGGGCCCCGAGCCGCGCTGCCCCCACGCCTTGATGAATGTTCCGTCGCGTGACAACTTCACGATCCGCGCATTCGTGTCGCCGCCATGACCGTCGGCGACGAAGATCTCGCCGCTCGGCGCCACGAGGATGTCGGACGGCCCGTTGAACGTATCGGGCCCCTCGCCGGCCACGCCGGGCCTGCCCAGCGTCATCAGCAGCGTGCCCTGCGGGCTGAACTTCATGACCGTGTGTCCCCTGCCGTTCTTGGCCCTCCCGTCCGACACCCAGATGTTGTTGTCGCGATCGACAAAGAGGCCGTGCGGGTAATTGAACATGCCCGCGCCGAAACTCGTCACGAGCCGGCCGGTCGCGTCGAACTTCTGGATGGGCGCCAGCGACGACTCGGAGCAATCGGTGGCCGTCGCGCAGCGATCGAACACCCAGACGCTCGTCCCGTCGCGATCGATGTCGACGCCGACCGCCGCGCCCCACGCACGCCCGTCGGCCAGCTGCGCCCAGTCCTCCTCCATGACATACGGATTGGGAGCCGCATTGGGGTCGGTGCCGCCCTGGGCCACACTGCGCGGCTGATACAGCGCTGCCATCGCGACCACGATCGCCACAATGGCCACGAGGACCGGGAACCTGCTTTCACGTCGAAACCGCATGCTGACTCCTCCGCTATGAGACGCAACAAGGCCTGTGTGAACCGTGCGTCGCTACGGCGCTGCGGCGCTGCGGCGCTAAGGCGCTTCCGCGTACGCGGCGCGGGCGGCCGCCGCAAGGCCGTTGCCACGGGGCCAGTCCGGGTGCTGGGCCTGAAACTCCGCCTGCACCGCCGCCGCCGTATCATCCGCCGAACGGCCTTCTGCCTTCAGTGCACGCGCCCGCGCCTGCACGCCCAGCATGATCGCCCGGTTCGTGCCGATGATCGCCCCCTCGCCCACGGCTCCGTGTGCCGGGACGATCGTCGCCGGACGCATCGCATCAAACGCGTCGAACGCCGCCAGCCACGCCGTCATGCTCGTCACCTGCCCTGCCGCAAGAAACGAGTTGTGCATCACGACATCGCCGGAGAACAGGACCCCGTCACCTTCCACGAAGATGCCGGTATCGCCACGCGTGTGTGTCGGACCGACCACCAGGAAACGCACCTGGACGCCGCCCAGGTCCAGTACGTGGTCACGGTCGAACGTGATGTCCGCCGTGCGCCCCGTGGCGCCGGCCAGCAACTCGGCGGTCATCGGCGACCGGCTGGAGAACCTCTCGATCTGCTGCACGCTGCCCTCGGCGAATTCAGCCTCCTAAAGCTGCACGCTGCCCTCGGCGAATTCAGCCTCCTAAACCACCGAGTTCACGTACTTCGCCGTCGCGGGAAAACCCAGGTACCCCGTCGTGTGCTCCGCATGAAAATGCGTGGACGCGACGTAAAGTTCGGTATTGCTGCTGACCTTGGCCACCTCGCGCAGGACCGTCTCGCCATTGCGCCGCCCGAGCCCGGGATCGACCACCAGCGTGGCGCGGGACCCCACGACGATGCCCACGTTCGGGACGAGCCCGACATTGAAGTCGGGAATCACGTAGGTGTGCTCGGCCACCTTGACCGTGGCGCCCTCTTTCACGAGCGGGTCGGGCACCGGGCCGGTTTGAGCGGCCACGCTCGACACGACCAGCACGCACGCGACGGTCAACAGACACCGAGCGAACCTTTCGCGATTCTGTAGCTTCATCTGCAGTCTCCTTTCGTGCCTCCGATGATTCCTCAGTTCTGCGTCAGAGAGAGCACGCTTCCTACCGCCTTCTCTGTTCCCTCTCAGACGAACAGGCGACCAGCGCTTGCCGGAGTCGTCCCGTGTCGAGACTGCTGGACGCGCCGGTCCGCGAGAATCGCTACGGCAGATCATCGAGCTTCCTGATTCTGGGCACGTGACGGCCGCCTTCGAAGGGCGTGGTCAGCCACAGGTCCACGATCCGCAGCGCAGCGTCCTCCGACAGCATGCGCTCACCCAGCGAGATCATGTTCGCGTCGTTGTGCGAGCGCGCGAGCCGCGCCGATTCGTCGTTCCAGCACACGGCACACCGCACGCCCCGATGTCGATTCGCCGCCATCGCCTCGCCGTTGCCGGAACCGCCCAGCACGATACCGCGTTCACAACTGCCCCCCGCGACAGCAGCCGCCGCAAGTCGAATGAAGTCCGGGTAGTCGACCCGCTCGGGCGATGAGGTTCCGAAGTCGACCACCTCATGCCCACCGCTCTCAAGGTGCGTGCTGATGAGAGCCTTGTACAGGAAGCCGGCATGGTCGGAGGCAAGCGCGATTTTCATAGTTCACATCTGAATCGGACACGGAACCGGGGAACCCCTGAAACCTCACGCCCCTGGTGGCCACGTATCTGCCGTGGCGGCACATGATCGCACCAGTCGCGGGCGGCTGCAAACGTGCGCCGAGCCGCGGCAGGCACGGAAGTGCCCCTTACTCCCCACTGGGCGACCGTCGTCGCAGGGCTAAGATTGTGGCCGGGAATGCCTGAATCCGAACTGTACCGACCGATCAAGCGGTTCCTGGAGGCACAGGGCTACACGGTGAAGGGAGAGATCGGCGCCTGCGACGTCATGGCGGTCAAGGACGACGAAGGCCCGGTCGTCGTCGAGTTGAAGGAACGACTGAGCCTGGCGCTCGTCCTTCAGGCCGTTGACCGGCTCGCCTTTGCCGACACCGTCTATGTCGCATTTCGCATCGGACACGGCCAGAGCGCCTCATGGCGCACCCGCAGGAAGCAGGTGACAGGCCTGCTTCGCCGCCTTGGCCTGGGCCTCCTCACCGTCTCACTGCGCGGACGCGTCGTGCCTGTCCTGGACCCCGCGCCGTATCGACCCCGCACCCGCGCCGGTCGGCGAGAGCGCCTGCTCAAGGAGTTCGCCGAACGGGTCGGGGATCCGGAGGATGGAGGCTCGTCCTCCCGGGAGCGACTCACCGCGTACCGTCAGGACGCCCTGCGCTGCGCGCGCCAGCTCGCTGATGAGGGTGTCCTGAAGGTCAGCATCCTGAGCGAACGCACCGGGGTGTCGCGAGCCGGACAGATCCTGCGAGACAACCACTACGGATGGTTCGAGCGCGTCAAGACCGGCCACTATGCGCTGTCGCCACAAGGGGTGATCGACGTGCCGCAGTGGTCTCACGCGCTCGAGCATCTGGAGCCCCTGCCATGACGACTCAGCCCGGTTCAGCCCGGTTCAGCCCGGTTCAGCAGCGAAGAGCCACCACCGCGTCCTGGTCCATCGCAGATCGATGGCCGCGTCAGCGCAGTGCAACCACGTCACCAACCCGCAGCGCTTTCCCATGTTCGGACGGCGCGACGCGCGTGTTGATCGCCAGATGGTAGAAGCTGTCGATCCGGTCGGGCTGGCACGCCCACGACGGGTACTGGGCACGGCGGCGGTCGCTGAAGTGCCTCTGAAAACCGAGCATGTCGACGCCACTCAGTGAATCCCGCGCAGGTACCGGGCAGCGAGGACACGGATTCGTGCCCTCCACCTTCACGTCACCGATCGTGAATCGAACCGCGTCGCGCTCATGCGCGCCGAAAAGTCGATCCTCCCAGAACGCAGGAACGCCACCGATCTCCAGCGACGTCCGAAAGCGCCGGCGCGCTTCCTCCGGCTCCATGCCAGGAAACCACTCGGACACCGCGTGCAGCGTCGCCGTGGAGACGACGGTCGGCCCAGTGCGCTCCGTATCGTCCGGAAACCCCTCCGCCTCACATCGCACGACCACGTCTCGTTCAAAGAATCGACTGAACCACTCCCCCGCCGCCGCAAAATTCCCGGGAAACCCGAACGTCTGCGCCGGAACATCCCGGCGCCCATCGGCCGCCGACAACGTGACCGACCTGACATCCGTCGCAAACGCCGCACGAATCAGATGGATCGCGGCCGTGCTCTTGCCATTGATGACACGCCCATCCTCCGAGTACAACGCCCAGACTCGATCCAGCTCCAGGCCGCCTCCCGGCCCGATGCGCCACTCGGGCACGCTCACCCCATCGAGCGACTTGATCGGATAGAGATGAATTCCAGCAAGGTGAGGACTGTCGTGCATCGTTCTTCAACCGCGCGGTGCTGTCGGGCGCAGCCGGCACCGCAGTGTCGCACCGGCCGCCGCCGGCTGCAAGCGCACGATCCTTCGGGCTTCGGCGAATAGCCTTGCGTCACGTCGCCGTCATTGCACAAGATGACCCACACATTGGCTGCAGCGATCACATCAGCTGCCCCCCAGAGATCAGGAGACTTCGCCATGAAAGCCGTCGCCCTCACGCACTACCTTCCCGTCCAAAACCCGAAAGCGTTTCTCGACGTGGAGCTGCCCACGCCCACGGCGTCGGGTCGTGATCTGCTGGTCGCTGTGAAGGCCGTGTCGGTCAACCCGGTCGACACAAAGATCCGCCGCAGCCAACCAGACAAGGTAGAAGACCCTCCCCGTGTCCTCGGCTGGGATGCCAGCGGGATCGTCGAAGCGGTCGGCCCGGACGTCACGCTCTTCACGCCCGGGGACGAAGTCTATTACGCCGGCGACATCACCCGGTCAGGCTCCAATGCCGAGTTCCAGCTGGTGGATGAGCGCATCGTCGGATGCAAGCCGAAGAGTCTCGGCTTTGCCGAAGCCGCGGCCCTGCCGCTGACAACGATCACTGCCTACGAGGCGTTCTTCGATCGTCTCGGCATCGATCGTGATGGTGCCGACACCGGGCAGTCGGTGTTCATCGTCGGCGCTGGCGGTGGCGTTGGCTCGATCGGCATTCAACTTGCCAAGGCGGCCGGGCTTGTCGTCATCGCCACAGCCTCTCGCCCGGAGACGGAACAGTGGGTCAAAGAACTGGGCGCAGACCATGTTGTCAATCACCGCAAACCGATGGTCGAACAGGTGCGCGCGCTCGGTCTTCACCATGTCGATCACGTCGCGATTTTCAATGACATGCGCCATTGGGACGCGGCGGTTGAACTGATCCGCCCCCAGGGCGGCATCGTCTCCATCGACAATATCGATGTGCCGATGCCGATGGGTGGCATGAAGACGAAGGCGGCCAGCCTGCACTGGGAGTACATGTTCGCCCGCGCCATGTACCAGACGCCGGACATGATCGAGCAACACAGGCTGCTGACGTATGTGGCAGATGAGATCGACGCTGGACGCATCCGCACGACACTCAACGCAGTGTTGACTCCGCTCAACGCCGAGAACATCCGGGCCGCCCATGCGCTCATCGAAACCGGGCAGGCACAAGGCAAGATCGCCGCATCCTCCTTCAGCATGGCGAGCCGCCCGTCCACGTTCGATCCGCACCGTTCGGCCAGCCGCAGCGTCGTGACCGCGCTATGGCAGATGGAGGTGCAGGCCAGGAATATCGTGGAAGTCGTCGTGATTGAGCGTCCAGAGGCTGGCGTCTTGCGTCAGGGCACAGGCCGCGATGGCGATGTCAAGCTCACGACCACGAGGGCGCTTCACCTTTCTATATACTTCCGCCGCCACCCGCGCCTCCAGCTCCCCGAAGCTCGTGAGGGCGTCCGGTCCCAGGAGCACTGCCTCGAGGGCCAGTTCCTCATCGATACGGGGTCCCCGCCGCCATTCATACAGCACCAGCGACGACACGCCCATCCGGATCCCGTCGGCCACGATGTGCCGAAGCGGCGGCAACGAACGGCGCGGCCCGGTCAGCGCGTCGATCAGGACCGATGTGTCCAGGTGAATCACGCCGACTGCCTACCGCCGCCTCGACGGGCGCGACGAACGTCGGCCAGCTCGCGCTCCACCGCCGCGCGAGAACGCGTGGGTGGCTTTCTCAACACCACGTCGATCGAGCGCAACATCCGACGCCGTTCCTCCTCGCTGAGGCAGCCGGCTCTGGCACCGTACTCGCGAATGGCCTCGCGCACGACGGCGCTGCGGGGTCTCGCCAGTCGCTGCGCGGCCTGATTGAGGGCCGCGACCGTCTCGTCATCGAGGGTAAACGTCATCTTCACCATACTTCGCCATACTACCATATCGAGTATGTCGACTCATCAGTGAGCCTTCAGCGGGCTGCTCGAAGCGGTGATCTCGTTGAGGCCGGGACGCGTGTCATCGGTGCGCCTCGCGCGGCGCGCGATACTCACGCAGGGTCCGCTCAAGGTCGAAGGCTTCGTTGCGCGTTCTCACCTCGAACGCGCTGCGCGCGGAACGATCACGATCGAACACGAGGCGACCGCCGCGAAGGACGCGGACACGATGGTCTACCGGTGCCTGGTTAGGCACGATGGGATCGACTCGTCCGCCGCGGAACCGGATGGTCGATTGAAGGCCCATATGGGCGTATCCTTTCGACGCTCGGGAAGTAATCTGCGTGTAACCCCATCCGCGAAGGAGACACCATGGCTTCGAAACGACCCGATCGGCGGGAATTCCTCAGAGGCGGCGCCGCGTTGGCGGGTGGTTTGACCCTGGGAGCGGTCGCGCCCGCGAGTGCCCAGACACCCGCATCCCCGCCCATGATCCGGGGCACCGATGAACTGATCGCCTATGGCACGCGGTCCCGTTTCGTCACCTCGGTACGCATGACGCACGGCGGGACGCATTCGCCCGACGCCTTCGGGCTCGTGATGCATGTGTCGTCTCCGCTGCAGGATTCAGTGGGCATGATCACGCCGTCGTCGCTCCACTTCGTGGGGACCACCCGCGGATCCTTCATGCCGGACATCGATCCCCAGGAGCATCGTCTGCTGATTCACGGCCTGGTGGATCGTCCGCTGAGCTTCAGCATGGACGACTTGAAGCGTCTCCCTTCTGTCACCCGCCCCCATTTCATCGAGTGCGCGGGGAACCGCTCGAACCCCAACCACAAGACCGTGCAGGACACGCACGGCATGACCAGTTGCGCCGAGTGGACCGGAGTGCTGCTGTCCGTGCTGCTGAAGGAGGTCGGTGCGCGAGATGGGGCACCCTGGATCGTGGCGGAAGGCAGGGAGGAAATCAAAGGCGCGTCGAGCATTCCAATGGCGAAGGCCATGGACGACTGTTTTGTGGCCTACGGCATGAACGGAGAGGCAGTCCGTCCCCAGAATGGCTATCCGCTCCGGCTCATGGTTCCCGGCTTCGAAGGCATCTTTCACTCGAAGTATCTCCGGCGAATCAAGGTAGTGGATCGGTTCTACATGACCTACAGCGACTACGGGCATA
>JAQBVV010000235.1 GCA_027622905.1 Acidobacteriota bacterium | reverse complement strand
ACCACTCGTGTAGCACGAGCCGTGAGGAGCCGCCGCTTCAATTTTCAACAGTCAGTGGGACATCCCCTCGCACAGTGCCGGGGCTGAACGTGACGCAGACCTCTGCCCGCGACATCAACATGACCGCGCGTGGTGCGACCTCCACGCTCGCGACGTCTCAGCTGGCGTTGGTCGATGGCCGAAGCGTCTACCTGGATTTCTTTGGCATGGTGATGTGGGATCTGGTGCCGACCAACACCAGCAACATCCAGCAGATCGAAGTCATCCGGGGGCCGGCGTCGGCGGTCTGGGGCGCCAACGCGATGAACGGGGTCGTCAACGTGATCACGAAGTCTCCGCGCGAGATCGCTGCGGAGGCTGGCACGACGTTGACCATCCGGGCGGGCGCCTTCGATCGGCCGGATGCCGACAGCAATGCCGGACGGGGGCCGCTCTTCGCCGTCGACGGCTCGTTCGCCCGCGCGATCGACGACCGGTGGGCCTACAGACTGTCGGCGGGGTACCTCACGCAGGACCCGCTCTCGCGTCCGACTGGCGTGATCGCCAACGCGTTTCAGACGCCCTACCCGTCGTACATGAACATGGGCACGTCGCAGCCCAAGTTCGAGGGGCGCGTCGACTACGACATGCCCGGCGGGGGCTCGGTCAGCGTCACCGGTGGCGTCGCGGGAACCGATGGGATCATCCACAGTGGCATCGGGCCGTTCGATCTCTCGAGCAACTCCCGGATGACGCATCTGACGGCCCGGTATCAGAAGGGTGGTCGCCGCGTCGCCTTCTTTACCAATCTGCTCGACGGTGATGCGTCGAACCTGCTCGCGCGTGGTCTGACGGGCCGGCCACTCCCGCTGGTGTTCGACACCAAGACGTTCGACGTGGAGGCGTCCGACGTGCGCGTCGTCGGCACGCGCCACGTGGTGACGTTCGGCGGCAACGTCCGCAGGAACACGTTCGATATCTCGCTCGTGCCGGTCGGCGACGACCGGACCGAAGGCGGCGGCTTCGTGCAGGACGAGATCTTCATCAGCGATCGATTCCGGTGGGTCGTCGGCGGTCGTCTCGACAAGTTCTCGTCGATCGACAGCGCTGTGTTCTCGCCGCGCACGACGTTCATGGTGAAGCCCAGCGCAGCCCAGACGTTTCGTCTGTCGTTCAACCGCGCGTTCCGGGCACCGTCGTACGTCAACAGCCACCTCGATACGACGATCCTGACGGACATCGACCTCGGCGCGTTGTCGCCGGCGCTGGCGAGCTTCACGTTTCCGATCCGCGCGGTCGGGAATCCCGATCTCAGGCAGGAGACGATGAGCGCCTACGAACTGGGGTACACCGGCGTGATCCGGAACCGCGCGACGGTGACCGCATCCGTGTACTGGAACGTCACCAAGGACGGCATGTACTTCACGCCTGATGCGTTCTATTCGCCCGCCGCTCCGCCCCGTGGGTTGCCGCCGCAACTGGTGGGGGTGCTCGCCAGCCTCAGCCCGCCGGTGCTCCTGCCGTCGCAGTTCACCTATCTGAACCTCGGCACGATCACCGATAAAGGTCTCGAACTCGGAGTGGACGCGGCGGTGAATCGGTACGTCAACGTGTTCACCAACTACTCGTTCCAGGCCAAGCCGGTGGCCAGGGATCTGCCGCCCGGGACCAGCATCGACGACGTCAACTGGCCGGCGAAGAACCGCTTCAACGCAGGATTCGACTTCAGCCGGTCGCGCGTACTCGGTAACCTGTCGCTGAGCTACACAGGTGAAGCCTACTGGCAGGACGTGCTCGACGCGCGGTACGCCTCGACAACCGACGCCTACACGCTGGTCAACGGAGCCTTCGGCATCCGCTGGGCTGGCGCTCGCCTCGTTACCAGCGTCAAGGTGACGAATCTGCTGAATGAAGAGGTGCTCCAGCATGTCTTCGGGGACGTGCTGAAGCGACAGGTGGTTGGCGAAGCGCGCGTGACGTTCTGACCACTGCGGGTCCGCCGACACTACCCGGCACACCCGACCCGACACACCCGACACCAACAGACACCATGGGAGAGATCGATGCTCAAGGAATTCAAGGCGTTCGCGCTGAAGGGGAACATGCTGGACATGGCTGTCGGCATCGTCATTGGCGGCGCGTTCGGCACCATCGTCAGTTCGCTCGTCAGGGACGTCATCATGCCGCCCATTGGCCTGTTGCTGGGCGGCATCGATTTTTCCCAGCAGTTCATCCTGCTAAGGGCGGGTGAGACCCCGGCGCCGTATCTGTCGCTCGACGCGGCGAGGGAAGCCGGCGCGGTGACGCTGAACTACGGACTGTTTGCCAACGCGGTCATCAGCTTCGCGATCGTGGCCGTCGCTTTGTTCATGCTGGTGCGGCTGTACAACCAGCTGAGGGCCGCCGAGGAGGCGGCCCCCGCCGCGCCGCCGAAGGAAGAAGTGCTGCTGACAGAGATCCGGGATCTGCTCAAGGCCGGACGGTAGCGCGCGCACGGCCTGTGAGTGTCCGACGGGCGAGGCAGCGCGCCTCGCCCATCAGGGCGCTTTTCGTTTCGGTCTGGCCCGACAGTCTACCGACTACAGATCGTCGGGGACGGCAGCCTGCCCGCCGTCCCAGTCTTTCACCGTGCCATCCGCCGCCTTCAGGAACCCGAGCAGACAGCCGTTCGAGCCGTCTCTGAGGGGGTGGCACCGGACCGTGATGGTGTCACCGGGCTTGATGTACTCGCGGTCGATACCGAGCCGCTCGAGCCCGCCGCGACCGGTGGCTTCGAGCGCCCAGACCTGGGACTCGCCACCAGCCGGGTCCGCGACTTCCATGTAGACCCAGGAATGAGGCACCACGAAGTGCACTTCCGTCACGACTCCGTGAATATCTCTGAAGGCGTCGTCGTAGTTGCCGTGGGAATGGTGCGCCCCTGCTGGCAACGCGAAGGCCACCGCACATATCACCGCCAGGCTCAATTTGACCCGCATATACCCTCCTCGTCCCGTGCCAGTCTCAATCAGGCAGGCATCATAGCAAAACTCTCACCGATTCTGTCGCGAGCAGAATTTTGCCCAGCGGCATCTCTGGGGCATCTCTGGCGGCCAGAATCCCTCTATAATCCGCCCTAAGGACCCGGGCAGGAATAAGTTGATCATCGTGGGCGTCGAGGCGCCCACCCGGCAAGGCGCGAAGA
>JAQBVV010000047.1 GCA_027622905.1 Acidobacteriota bacterium | reverse complement strand
GACAACGCAGCACTGGCCTTGTCGGGTCGCTCCGCGACCCGACCCTCGCGGACAAGGCGCGACGACTGAGAATACCACCTGTATGTGAAGGAGGAGCAACGCCGGGCGCGAGGACGCATCGCGCGTCGAATGCAGGCGGACCTTCACCACGGGCTGCTAGCATAGGGCTAGATGTTCACGATTGGGATCGCGCAAGATCGCGCAGATGCGGACGTGGGCGCCAATCTGCAGCGAGCCGAGCGGCTCGTGCGAGAGGCGGCGGCCCGCGGCGCGCAGATCGTCTGCCTGAAAGAGCTGTTCCGCGCTCCCTACTTCTGCAAGTCCCAGCAGGCCGACCGGTTCGATCTCGCCGAGCCCGTGCCCGGGCCCACGACCGAGGCGATGCAGGCGCTCGCGCACGAGCTGTCGATCGTCCTCGTGGTCCCGCTCTTCGAGCGCCAGGCAGCCGGCATCTACCGCAACTCCGCCGCCATCATCGACGCGGACGGGAGCCTGCTCGGCGTGTACCGGAAGATGCAAATTCCGGACGATCCGCTGTTCAACGAGAAATACTATTTCACACCGGGCGAGCCCACCGGATTCCAGGTCTGGAAGACCCGCTACGCGACCATCGGTGTGCTCATCTGCTGGGACCAGTGGTACCCGGAGGCGGCACGCATCACGAGCCTCATGGGCGCGCAGGTGCTCTTCTACCCCACCGCGATCGGCTGGCATCCGACGGAGCGCAACGAATGGGGACAGCCGCAGGTAGACGCCTGGCGGACGATCCAGCGATCGCATGCGATCGCCAACGGTGTCTACGTGGCCTCGCCGAACCGCATCGGACACGAAGACGAGCCAGGCACCGACGGCATCACGTTTTTCGGCCACTCCTTCATCGCCGATCCGTTTGGCCGCTACCTGGCGGAGGCGGACCAGGACGAAGCGGTCCTCGTGGCGCAGTGCGATCCGGCGCTGATCGAAACTGTCCGTCGCAACTGGCCGTTCCTGCGCGACCGGCGCGTCGATGCCTACGCACCGATTCTGAATCGGTACCTTGGCGTCTAGAAGACTTGACCCCCGAAAAATCCAACAAATTGAGTCAAGTGTCCTCGCCCCGCAGAGCGGGGCAAAAGGTACTGCCACTAGCGAGGCGGAACCACATGCTCGGCGGTCTGAGGCGCAACCTCGCTAGCACCGGTGCTCCCGTGAGCTGTGGGCCCGGAGCCGTCGCATGACGTTTCGCATGCCCGCGGAGTGGGAGCCGCACCGCGCGACGTGGATCGCCTGGCCGCACCACGAACCCGACTGGCCAGGGAAGTTCGACGCCGTTCCGTGGGTCTACGCCGAGATCGTGCGTGTGCTGGCGGATCACGAAACGGTCAACATCCTGTGCCACGACCGCGACGTGGCCCAGCGCGCGCGGGTGATCCTGGATGCGCACGGCGTGCGCCAGGACCGCGTGACACTGCACGAGGTGCGGACCGACCGCGCGTGGCTGCGCGATTCCGCCCCGACGGGCGTCATGGATGCGGATGGCCACATCGCCCTGCTGGATTGGGCGTTCAACGGCTGGGCCAAGTACGACAACTGGCAGCAGGACGCGGGCGTCGGACCTGCGATCGCGGCACTGACACACCTGCGACGTGAAGAACCGTGCCTGACCGATTCGCACACGCGGATCGTCCTTGAAGGCGGCGGCATCGACGTGAATGGACAGGGACGGCTGCTGGTGACCGAGGAGTGGCTGCTGTCCAACACCCAGGTTCGTAATCCCGGGCTCGACCGCGCCGACTACGAGCGCATGTTTCTTGAGTGGCTGGGAGTCAGTCGGACGATCTGGCTCGGCGAGGGGTGTCTCGGCGACGACACGCATGGCCACATCGACGACGTGGCGCGATTCGTCAGCCCGGATACGGTAGTCGTCGCCGTCGAAGAGGACCCGCAGGATGGCAATCACGAGCGCTCGATGGACAACCTGCGCCGGCTTGAAGCGGCGGCTCGCGAAGGCGACGTGGGTCCCATCAGGATCGTCAGGCTTCCCTTCCCGAGACCCGTGATGATGCAGGGCGAGCGCCTGCCTGCCAGCTACGCCAACTTCTACATCGCCAACGGCGTCGTGCTCGTACCGACCTTCAACGACCCCAGCGATCGTCTGGCCCTGAACACATTGGCGACGCTGATGCCAACGCGTGAGGTCGTCGGCATCCACGCCGTGGACCTGGTCTGGGGCCTCGGCACGCTGCACTGCCTCACGCAACAGGAACCCGCCCCGCTATGATCACAAGTGTGCTCAGCTCCGGATGCATCAGTGCCCCTGCGCCAGCGACGCGCCACGAATAGACCGAATAGACAGGGAGTGGTAAGTGGAAATCGCGTGTCTTGATTTGGAAGGCGTGCTCGTACCGGAGATCTGGATCGAGTTCGCGCAGATCACCGGTATAGAAGCGCTCAAAGCGACGACCAGAGATATCGCCGACTACGACGTGCTGATGAAGCAGCGCCTCCGCCTGCTGGATGAGCACGAGCTGGGCCTGGCGGCAATTCAGGCGGCGGTCGCCAACCTTCGCCCCCTGGACGGCGCGAAGGACTTCCTCGACTGGATGCACGAGCGCTTTCAGGTCGTCATCCTGTCAGACACGTTCTACGAGTTTTCGCAGCCGCTGATGCGGCAACTCGGATGGCCGACGCTGTTGTGTCACCGACTCGTCGTCGACGGCAACGGACGGGTGACCGACTACACGTTGCGCCAGAAGGATCCGAAACGGCAGTGCGTCAAAGCCTTCCGGGGACTCAATTTTCGAGTCATCGCCGCCGGCGATTCCTACAACGACACGAGCATGCTCGAGGAAGCGCATGCCGGGATTCTGTTCAGGGCGCCCGACAACGTGATTGCCGAGTTTCCCCAGTACCCCGCGGTCCACGGCTACGACGCGCTGAGGCAGGAGTTCATCAAGGCCAGCGACCGGACCCTGGCGCCGTAGAGCACCGCCGCGGTCGGGCCTTCAGCGTCCCGTGTCGAACGACAGCGTGTTTTCGACGTAGGCAAACCAGGCACGGTCGCCCGGAAAGGTCCCCGTCACCACCGGGCCTCCCCAGAAGCGCGACAGGAAGCCGTTGATGGACCAGCCGGGCCTGATGGCGTAGTTCGCCGACAACTCCACCGATGAGCCCAGGCGAACGCTTCCGTTCGCGGAGCGTCCGGCGTACCCGAATGTGTTGCCGCTACGAAGGGTTGCGCCACTGCCCGCGTACCAGAGGTCGGCGGCCGTCGCGAGATCAAGACGATGGATGTCGAGACGAAGGCCAAGCGAGGCGCGCGGCCTGACCAGGACCTGAACGAACGTATCGTGGAGGTTCATCGTGCCGTAGATCGTCGTCATCGCAAACTTGCGGATTGTTGGCAGAAGCGGGAAGAACGTCTCATGCCGCTCGTCGACTGGGTCCCCGTCTCCGGAAGCGTGAAAATACCCGGCTCGCACCCAGGGACGCCAGGGCGCCAGGGTCCACTGATATCCGAGTTCGGTGGCGACCGCCAGCGCCTGATGGTCTTGCGCGTACCAGTCGCCTCGCTGCAGTGCGGTCCATCCGAACAGATCGACCTCACCCGTACCCGCCGGGTACGCACCTACCAGCGCGCCACCGATCGTCGTGATATTGACATCGACGCGCGCGGCGGTCCGGCCTGTGTTGTCGGGACGCTGACTTACCGGTCGATGGTCCGCGTAGTAGAGGCCAAACGCCTGCACCTGGGTCGGGTGGGTAGAGGATCGATCCGGCCGCGTGCTCACCGAGCCACCCGCGACGACAACATCGGTCATCGTCGAACCCGCGACGCGGGCGAATCCCCCTTGCGTCGGCATCAACGCCACACCCGTGGCCTGCCACCCCGGCTGCGTCACGTCCAGGCGTACACCGTCGTAGCCGCGCTGATAGATCGACCACTCGAACTCGCCGACGAGTCTGCTGATCAGCCGAGGCCCTTTCACCTCTTCCAGCTTCGGCACGCCGCTTGGGGCCTCAGCACCGGATGCATACGCCATGCGGCCAACGTGTAGATCAACGCCCGGAACGAGGTTGCGGAGGCCCACATTCGCGTAGCGCAGATAGAGCTGTTGCGGGTCCGTGCGCCGTCCTCCCTGGGCGTAGTAGAGTGCGCCCGTCCCGAAAGGCCCCGGGCCGACGGCGCGCTCGGGCAGATCGAGGAACCCGACATGCTGCAAGGCCACGGTGACATCAGCCTTCGACCAGCGGCCCCGTGCCTCAAGCCTGAGACGATTTGCGAGAAATCCGTAGTCGGGGTCGCCTCCAGTGGGTCCCGGGTCGAAGAACCGCCACGATTCGACGCGGGTCGTGTTCACAACGGATGCCTGCCACGGCGACGCTGGTTGGGCTGCCGGCGCCGAAGCTGGCGCCTGGCCAGCTCGCGCAACCCCGGCGCCCACCACGATCGACAAGAGCAGCGAAACTGACGCGACGCGCAACAGAATAGATCGCTCCCACGGCATTCCGGTGGATCCATGCACAACGCGTTCCGCCTTGTTGTTCCTGGGGTTGACGCGACTGAACTGTTAGGCAGAGAAGTTCTGCGACCAAATATCTCGGCGTTGGCGGAAAATTCCAGCCAAGCGCGATGTTCGCCCATCCCTGCGACCAGTCGGGTCCCCCCCCCCTCGGGTAGCGAGCGCTGCGTGCTCTCTGGACCCCAGGCGGTCACGGTTCTGCTGCATGCGCTGACGCCGGAGAACCGGCAGGGGCCAGGGAAACGAGCAACGGACGGATTCGCTGATCCTCGGGGACTGTCAGCTATGATCGTGCGGTGACCATGGCCGCACCGACGCTCGTGCCCACCCGCCACGACTGGTCCGTCCCCGAGATCGAGGCGGTGTACACGGCTCCCTTGCTTGACCTCCTGCTCCAGGCGCAGCAGGTGCACCGGGCGTGTCATCCAGCCAACCAGGTACAGGGGTGCGTGCTGCTCAGCATCAAGACCGGAGCGTGCCCTGAAGACTGCGCGTACTGCCCGCAGTCGGCGAGGTATACCACCGACGTCGCCGCGACACCCTTGCTGGATGTTGACGATACACTCGCCGCCGCCGCTCGCGCGCGCGACCAGGGTGCCACGCGCTTCTGCATGGGTGCCGCGTGGAGGGACGCGGCCTCCGGCCAGCAATTCGAACGCGTCCTGGACATGGTCCGAGGCGTCAGGGCCCTGGGCATGGAAGCGTGCTGCACCCTCGGCATGCTGACGCAGGAGCAGGCCGACGCACTGGCCGAGGCGGGGCTCTCGGCCTACAACCACAATCTCGACACCTCGCGCGAGTTCTACGACTCGATCATCACCACGCGCTCGTACGACGAGCGACTGGAGACGCTCGCTCGCGTCCGGCACGCGGGCGTCACGGTGTGCTCGGGGGGCATCATCGGGATGGGCGAGGATCGACACGACCGGTATCGGTTGCTGCGCCAGCTCGCGACGCTCGACCCCCACCCAGAGAGCGTTCCGATCAACCTGCTCGTGGCGGTGGACGGCACGCCGCTGGCCGACCGGACCGCCGAAGACCCGCTGGAACTGGTGCGCATGATCGCCACGGCCCGAGTCCTCATGCCGCGGTCCCACGTTCGGCTGAGCGCCGGCCGGCTGTCGCTGTCGGACGAAGCACAGGTGCTCTGCTTCATGGCCGGAGCCAACTCCGTCTTCCTCGGGGACACGCTCCTGACGACGCCCAACCCGGAGGCTGACGAGGACCGTGCGCTGTTCGCACGCGTCGGAATCCGGTTGCAGCCAACGCCCGCCACATCGACCGACGCTGCGCCGTGACAGCGCCGTGACAGCCCTGTCAGCGCTCGAATCACGGGTGCGCGCCCACCTGCGCACGCTGAGCGAACGTGGACTGCTCCGAACCCTCCGCCCGCCGTCAGGCCTCGATCTCTCGTCGAACGACTACCTCGCGCTGTCACGTCACCGGGCGGTGAAAGCCAGCATGATCGACGCGGTGCAGCGCGACGGATGTGGCAGCACGGGGTCCCGCCTGCTCGGCGGGCACCGCGAAGCCTTCGACAGCGTCGAACGCGCCTTCGCCGCGTTCAAGGGCACGGAGCGAGCGCTGTACTTCTCGAGCGGATACCTGGCCAACCTGGCCGTGCTGACCTCGTTCGTGGAGCCTGGCGACACCGTGCTCTCGGACCGCCTGAACCACGCAAGTCTGCGGGACGGTATCCGGCTATCGCTGGCCAGGCGCGTGGTGTTTCCTCACAACGACGCTGGCGCCCTGACCCGCCGGATCGAGCGCGCGTCGGGCCAGGGCCAGGTCTTCGTGGTCACCGAGTCGCTCTTCAGCATGGACGGCGACCGGGCGCCGCTCTCGACCTACGCGGACATCTGCCGCCAGACCGGCGCGCTGCTGATCGTGGACGAAGCGCACGCCGTCGGCATCCGCGGACAGCACGGCAGCGGCCTGATCGAGGAGAGTGGCGTCGGACGCGACGTGCTCGTCTCGATCAACTCCGCGGGAAAGGCGCTTGGTGTGTCCGGCGCGTTTGTCGCCGGGCCCGCGTGGGCGATCGAGCACATGACGCAACAGGCGCGCCCCTTTCTGTTCTCCACCGCCCCGCCGCCGGCCGTCGCCGACGCGATCCAGACCAGCCTCACGATCGTGACCGACGAACCGGAGCGTCGCGAGCGACTGCGGCTCCGCTCGGCCTTCCTCCGGAAGCGACTCGGCGACGCCGGGATCTCCACGCCCGGCGGCGATACGCCGATCGTTCCTGTCGTGATCGGGGGAAACCACCGTGCCGTCGAGGTGGCAGGGGCGCTCCACGCAGAGGGATTCGACGTCAGGGCCGTCCGGCCGCCCACGGTTCCTCCCGGCACGGCCCGGTTGCGCATCTCGGTGCACGTCGATATCGCGGAAGCCGATCTCGACCGCTTCGCGAACCGGCTGGCGACACTCCTCACAGGCCAGGTGCCGTGCCCCGTGGCCTCTTCGTAACCGGTACCGACACCGGTGTTGGCAAGTCCGTCGTCTCGGCGGCGCTGCTCCTTCGGTACCGCGGCACGCGGACCCTGCGGTACTGGAAGCCGATCCAGACCGGCATCGAGTCAGACGATGACACGGCAGCGGTCGCTCGGCTGGCCCAGTGCACCGACGAGGAGATCCTCGACGGCGGCGTGCGCCTGCCCCGTCCGGTCTCCCCTCATCTGGCGGCCAGGCGCAGCGGGCACGCCATCGACGTCGACCGACTCCTCGGCACGTTTCGCCGCGAGGATCGCAGCCCGCGCTGGATCGTCGAGGGCGCCGGTGGCGTACTCGTGCCGATCAACGACCACGACGTCATGGCCGACCTGATGGTCCGACTCGACCTGCCGGTCGTCGTCGTGGCCAGGACCGCACTGGGCACGATCAATCACACGCTGCTGACCCTCGAGGCGCTTCGGCAGCGCGCGCTCACGGTTGCGGGTGTCGTCATGGTCGGAACACAGGATGCCGATGCCTGCGACGCGATCGCGCAGTACGGGCACGTGACCATCCTTGGACAGATGCCGGTGTTCGCCCCTCTCACGGCGGGCGCACTGGCGACGTGGGCACCGCAGCTCGACACCGCGGGCCGACTGCGCGAGTTCCTGCCGTGACCGCACCAGCCTATCCGTCGTGCTCCCTCTGGAGCCTCCGTCGAAGGGACACCGACCCGCTCGCCTTCCTGCAAGGGCTGGCCCGGACCGCGGATGAGGTCGTCCCCTTTCGGCTCGGCACACGTCCCGCGTTTCTTCTCAATCACCCGGCGGCGATCGAAGACGTCCTCCTGACGCATCACGATCGGTTCGTGAAGGGCCGTGGATTCGAGCGCGCCAAGCGGCTCCTGGGCGACGGACTCCTGACGGCAGGCGCGACGCTGCATGCGGCCAGGCGCCGTGTCGCGCAGCCGGCGTTCCATCGTCAACGGATCGAAGGGTACGCACCGAGCATCGTGGCGCACGCCGCTCGATGGCGGGACCGGTGGCAGCCAGGCGTCACGCTCGACGCCGGGCGCGAAATGAGGCGCCTCACGCTTTCGATCGCGGGAGAGACGCTGTTCGGCGCAGACCTCGCCGAAGTGGCCGAGGATATCGACAGCGCGGTCGCAGAGGCGGTGCCCGCGATGGACGGCCTCGTGTCGATCGCGGCGTCGCGCCGCCACGCCAGGACCGCGCGTCTCCGACTCGACGCGATCGTCAACGCCATCGTCGAGCGACGGCTGCGCGACAACGGTGCGCGCGACGACCTGCTGTCCCTGCTGCTGGACGCGCGAGGCGACGATGAGGCCGCAGAGCGTCAGCTTCGCGATGATGCCATCACCTTTCTGCTGGCCGGCCACGACACGATCGCCCATGCGCTGACCTGGACGTGGACGCTCCTGGCCCAACACCCTGACGTCGAGGCCAGACTTCAGGCGGAACTCGCAACGGTCCTGCCCGATCGACTGGCGTCCGCCCACGACGTGTCACGGCTGGTCTACACGAGAAGCGTCCTGGCGGAGGCACTGCGGGTGTTTCCTCCGGCCTGGGTCATCGTCCGTCGAGCCGCCCAGCCACACGCGTGTCGCGGCTACCGGATGCCCGCCGGATCTGTCGTTGTCGCCAGTCCGTTCGTCACGCATCGAGACCCGCGGTTCTTTCCCGATCCACTGGCGTTCTCACCCGAGCGATGGTTATCGTCGGACCACCGACCTCGGCTCGCCTACTTTCCGTTCGGCGCCGGACCCCGGTCGTGTATCGGTGAGGGCTTTGCCTGGATGGAGGGAACGCTGGTGCTTGCCACGCTCGCCGCACGATGGCGACTGCGGTCGGAGGGCGGTCCGGTCGAGCCCAGTCCGCGCATCACCCTCCGGCCCCGAGGCCCCGTTCAGATGGTGCCGTTGCTCGTTCGCTAGGGCGCTTTTCATTTCGGTCTGGGGCTTCTTGCAGGGACCAGGCCTTCTCGAAAAGCGCTTTCCCGCGTTGTTCGGTCTTCACCGAATCGAAAAACGCTTTAGGGCCGCGTTCCCGCGACCGGTGCCGCCACGGCGGTGATGACGAAACGATCGTGCACCGTGCCGTCGGCGGTCTTGAAATACCCGCGTGCCTTCGCGGGGTCGCCATCCACGTTGAACTCGATGAACAGGACGCCGAATTCGCCGGAGTAGTAGCTGGCCCAGTAATCTCGATCGGTGTTCTCGAGTCGCCGGCTGCTGTGGCCTCCCAGGCTGCTGTCAAAGAAGAAACTGGAGCCTGGAGACATGCAGACGTCCGTCTGGGGCGTCCCCGGGTCCTGGGGGCAGGAGGTATCGACGGTCAAGTGGTCGAAATCGGAGATGGTCTCGGAACGGGAATAAGTGTGTGAGTGGCCCTGAGCCACCATGGCGCCCGCGTCGAAACAGGCCTTGTAGGAAGACGCCTCCACTTCGTCCCCATAGGGTCCAACGTTGGTGGCTCGGCGATTCTTATGCCAGGAACAGACCTTCCAGATGTGCTCGTCACCGGCCAGCTGTTCCGCGATGTAGTCGGCGTCTCCGCCTTCCATGGCGAAGACGAGTTTCAATCCCTGGTAGACCGTCGAGTAATTACCACGGCTGCCGTCCGGCAGGTCGTCGGGGTCGAGGCCGATCCTGCTGAGGCGGTCCCGGAAGAACGGAATGTAGCGTCTCCAGTTGTCGTGGTTCCCATCGGATCCAAGGTAGGGAAAGTCACGGCCGAGGATCTCATCGATCTCGTTGGCCCAGTCATCGGTGGGGCCACGACTGTAGGAAAAGTCTCCCTGGTGCAGCACGAGATCCGCGCCCTCGCGCGCGATCAGTTCGAGCACCTGTCGCTGGCCGGATTCGTCATCCGTATCCGCGATGAACGCAACCTTGAAATTGGGAGGCGTCGCGATACGGGGGGCTGGCCGGGCGCCCGGAACAACGTCGACCTGCCCGGCGGCAAAGGCCGTAGCCTTCTCCAAGGCAGGCTCGGCCGCTGCAACAGTCAGCACGAACATGGCCGTGGCCGTCACCAGCCTGGCGCCCGGGAGAGCATGCCGTCGCTTCACGTTACAACTCGCCGCAGCCTGATGGCCACGCAACGTCACCACGCCTCCGGGTATTGCGGGAGACAGGTGGAACGCGCCGGACAGCGCGAGTCACTAGAGCGCTCTTCGTTTCGGTCTAGGGTTTCTCGCAGGGGCCAAGCCTTTTCGAAAAGCGCCTACCCGCGTTTCTCGGTCTCCACCGAATCGAAAAACGCTCTACGCACGCATACGGTCACGGTCCGCGAACCGCTTACCCCGACGAGGTGCCGTGAAGACCGGGCGGCACGCTCGCGCTGAACTCCTTTTCGCGCCGGCGCTCACGGGAAAAACGATAGCCGCAGAATCCGGCCACCACGACGAGGGGCATGACCATCGCCAGTCTCGTGTAAAACACGGGGTCGCCGGTGGGCACCGACGGCAACACGTAGAACAGATAGGCGGCCCATGCAACCAGTATCAACGTGCTCGTGGCCAGCGCCCGGCCCCAGAACATTCTCGTCCCGATGATGTCGGACTGCCGCCGCTGGAACGCGTGAAGCAGGGAGACTCCGGTCGCGCGCTCCATGGCCTCGTCGATCTGGCCCTCGAGCTCCTCGAGATGCTCGACCAGCGCCTTGACCTCTTCGTCGCCCTCATCCAGCGCTTTCTCCGACTTCCCGACGAATGCATCGACGGCAGCGTTGCCCTTGCGCGTCACCTCGCCGAGTCGCTTCTCGAGCGCGGCCTGATGCTCCGCCGTCGCCCTCGCCAATTCCGCCGACACGCCCTTGAGCCATTCGGCGTGCTTCCGAGCGACCGCGTCACGCTGCGCCTTCGCCGCGCTGTCGGCCGTCGCGAGCAACTGTTCAACCTGTGCCGACAGCGCCTGAATCCGCTCCCGGCCAGCTGCGATATCTGACTGCGCCTCCTTCGCGCTGGCAGCCACGGCCTCGGTGTCTGAAAACGCCTGCCTCGCCGCCACGAGCTGGCGTGTCGCGATCGATTCCTGCCGGGCGGCCTGCGCCGCCTGAGTCGCGATCTGCTCGCTGTGTTCGGTGGACTCGCGCAGCCGCGCCTGCATCTGTTCGACGATCGACGCCGTCGCGCTGCGCTCCTGGGCGATCGACGACGCGCGCTCGGCGATCTCGGCCAGCATCGCATCCGCGTTCCTGAGCAGGCTATCGAACTTCCCGGCCTCGCGCGCCGTGCCGCGAATGAGCGCCTCCTGGCTCTTGAGTTGATTCATGCGGGCGTGGAAGCTCATCACGCCGTCCGCCGACACATCGAGCAGACGGAAGGGCCACGCCCCCGCATTCAGCCTCTCCACCCTGGCGCGCAGGTCCGACAGATCGCTCAGTCCATCGGTCGTATCCGCCAGCGCCAGACCAAGGGCCTAGACCTGACCGTACAGATCGGACTGGACCGCCAGAGGGGACTGCACGAACTTGCCCGTCTCGAGCGCGTCGGAGAGCACGTCCCGAACCTGGCTGAGCGTCACCATGACCTCGTCCAGCGACAGGCCGCCGGCATGCGGATCGAGGCCACCCTCGATGAATCTGCGACTGGCCTCGTGCTGGACCTCGTCGCTCAACGCGTTCAGCGCTCGCCGAAGCTCGCCGGGTAACCGGTCCTTGGTGGGTTCGTCGCTCATGCTCCCCGTCCTACCGCTGATTCTCGCCGATCGCCTTGAAAGAATACGTGGAGTCTATTGCAACTCGCCTCCATTGGTCACCCCTGTCCGCTCACGACGTAAGCTGAAGACATGCGTGGCTGGTGGCGCGTCGGGATCTCTGGCCTCATGCTCCTGATGACTCCAGCTGCTGTCGCCGCGCAGGGTGTCCGGATGGAGTTGACGGTGGAAGCCGCCCCGGCGCTCGATGCCCTGGCCGACCGCGTCAGACGTATCGACCGGGAGTCACTGGCGACACGGCTTGCCGAGGCGGGGCTCAACATGCCGCCCGCGGTGATGGTCGAGCTCATCACGGACGATGACCCGCGCGCTCGCGCGATGCCGACCTGGATCGTGGGCGTGGCCTTCGGCCAGCGCAACGTCGTCATCTTTCCCGCACGCGTGGGGCCGTATCCCTACGAGTCGCTCGAATCGGTCGTCTCGCACGAGGTGGTACACCTCGCGCTCACCGCCCAGGCTGACGGACCGCTGCCGCGATGGTTCCACGAGGGCGTGGCCACCTCGGTCGAACAGGGATGGGGCCTCTCCGGCCAGGCGCGCCTCGTCTTTGCGACCGTGGCTAATCCGATCCTCGCGGACCTGGGACGCCTCTTCCAATCAAACTCCGAACAGGAGAACGTCAACGCGTATCTCCTCGCCGCGGCGCTCGTGGCTGATATCCGGGAACGTCACGGCGCCAACGCCCCTGGCCGCATCGTGGATCAGGTGGCGCAAGGCACTCCATTCCCGCGCGCGTTCCTGCTTCAGACAGGCGAAACACCCGAACAGGCGGCAACCCGCGCCTGGGAGCGGTACCGACGTTGGACCAACTGGATCCCGGTCCTTGCCAGCGGCTCGGCGCTGTGGATCGGGATCCTCACGCTGTCGTGTGTCGCCTTTCTGGCGACCCTCCGCAGGCGGGCGCGGCTCCGGAGACACTGGGACAGCCTGGAAGACGACTGGGACGCGGAGCCATGACCGGCTGTCTCCGACGGGCGTGGCCGCCTCACATCGTGACCCGACAGCGACTCTGATATAACTCCGAGTCGTGCGACCGTTCGTTCGAGGCGACATCGATGGCTTCTTCGGTCTTGCGATCGACAATCTCGTCCAGCTGCTGCTCATCGACAGCCTCTGCCGCTTCGTGCTCGGCCTGCCGTCGGAGATCATCTATCAACGGATCCTCCCCGGCGCCGCCATCTCGCTGCTGGTCGGCAACCTGTACTACGCGCGACAGGCCCTCCAGCTCGCGGCACGCACGGGCCGCACCGATGTGTGCGCGCTGCCGTACGGCATCAACACCGTCTCGCTGTTCGGGCACGTGTTCCTCGTCATGCTGCCCGCCAAGCTCGCGGCGGAGGCCGCGGGCCATCCCGATCCCGCAACCGTCGCGTGGCAGGCCGGACTGCTCGCCTGCCTGGGCTCCGGCCTGATCGAGATCGGCGGCTCGTTCGTCGCTGAGCGCATCCGGAAAGCCACTCCACGAGCCGCGCTGCTGGCCACGCTCGCGGGGATCGCGCTCACGTTCATCTCGCTGGGATTTCTCTTCCGCACCTTCGCCCGCCCGATCGTGGGCTTCACGACGCTCGGCATCATCCTCGTCACCTACTTCGGCAGGGTGCACTTCCGTGGACGGATCCCCGGAGGACTCGTCGCGGTCCTGCTCGGCACCGCGCTCGGCTGGATCACCGGTATCGCCCCTGCTGGCGAGATCGCCGAGCAGGCGAGCCTGCGGCTCCCGATTCCGGTCATCGGCGAGATCGTGAGCGCCCTGAACGGCGGCCTGCTGCTGCCCTATCTCTCGATCATCCTGCCGATGGGCGTCTTCAACGTCATCGGGTCGCTTCAGAACATCGAATCGGCCGAGGCCGCGGGTGACTCCTACGAGACGCGACCCTCGCTGCTCGTCAACGGCGTCGGCACCGTGGCGGCGGCGGCGTTCGGCTCGCCGTTTCCGACAACGATCTATATCGGCCATCCGGGATGGAAAGCGCTCGGTGCCCGCGCCGGCTACTCCACGCTGAACGGCGCGTTCGTCACGGTGGTCTGCCTCACGGGCACGCTCGCGCACATCGCCTGGGCGGTGCCGATCGACGCGGGTATGGCGATCGTGCTCTGGATCGGGATCGTCATCTCCGCGCAGGCGTTCCAGGCCACGCCTCGGGCGCACGCGCCAGCGGTCGTGATCGGGCTGCTCCCCGGTGTGGCGGCCTGGGGCGCGCTCATGGCCAAGAACGGACTGCGTGCGGCCGGTGTGGGCACGCCGGGCGGCCCGCCGTTCTCCGAGAGCCTGATCGGCGCGTTCAGAGCATCGGACACATGGATCCACGGCGCGTTTGCCCTTGAACAGGGCTTCATCTTCAGCGCGATGATCCTCGCCGCGGCAACGACGTTCATCATCGAACGACAGTTCCGCACTGCGGCGCTCTGGTTCTTCGCCGGCGCAGCCCTGTCGCTCGCAGGCCTCATGCACTCGTATGCCTGGACGGACAGCGATACGGTGATGTCGCTGACACCCGCGTGGCCCTGGGCGACCGGATACGCCGTGGTCGGCCTGTTCCTCCTCGCTACACGGTGGCTGACGGTCGAAGACGAGGGCTGAATGATGCCCGCCCACCGCGTCAGTCCAAACGGCACCAGGGTTGCAGAAGGCTCCCGGTAGTAGAGTCCTTGAGCGTTTTTCGATTCGGTGGAGACCGAAAAACGCGGGAAAGCGCTTTTCGAAGAGGCCTGGCCCCTGCGAGAAGCCTTGGACCGAAACGAAAAGCGCTCTAGCGAAACGGAGGTACACGTGTCTCTCTGCAAAGCGCATCCCCGGAGCCTGTCCATCGGGAAACTGATCGTGTGTCTGGCGGTCGCCATCAGCGCTCTGCTGGTCGAGGGGACCGTCGTGCGCGCGACGTCGTACCTGTCCGTCACCTTCGATGAGCTGATCGCGGGCGCCGATGTCATCTTCGTCGGCGAGGTGACCGACGTCCGCCCGTTTCCGCTAAACACACGCGACGGCCCCGTCATCAAGACCCGTGTCGTGTTTCGTGTGTCCGACCCGCTCTGGGGCACCTCCAACGTCCTGGAGGTCTTCGACTTCCTCGGCGGCGAATAGGGCGACGTCGGGATGGTCGTGGCCGAAATGCCGCGGTTTGCCGTTGGTGACCGTCGCGTCGTGTTTGCCCGTCGGGCGCAGAGCATCAACCCGATCGTCGGGTTCACGCAGGGGTTGCTCCGCGTCAGCCGAGACACCGACGGCGTGGAGAGGGTCTTCACGGCTGGTGGCGTCCCCCTCGGACACCCTGAACAGATCGGGCTCCGGTCCACCGTCGACACCGCCACGCCGATCGCCCCCATGTCCCTCTCCGCCTTCCGCGATCGCGTCAGCCGCGCCGTCGCCGAGGCGCAACGATGATGGCGTCGATCCGGACGGGTCTCGCGGCACTCGGCGCTGCGGGTCTCGTCCTGTGGCTCGGTGTCCCCGGAGGCGCCTACTCGCTCGGCGGGCAACGATGGACGTCCGACGTCGTGATGCAGCTCCAGCTCGGGTCGGGGTCGGGCACGCTCATGGACGGAAGCACGAGCTGGAACCAGGTGGCCGAGAACGCGCTGGCGATCTGGAACCCGTTTCTCAGGGACGTGTCCTTCGGCGTGGTACTCGAATCGTCGGCCGCCATGGCCAGGGACAACGACGTCAACAACGTCTTCTTCGCTGACGACCTCTACGGTGACCCCTTCGGCACCGACGTGCTTGCCGTCACGCTCAGCACGTATCGCGTGTCGAACGGCTCGTTCGTGGAGACAGATGTCATCTTCAACCAAGGCAGAAGCTGGGATTCGTATCGCGGCAACCAGAGAAACGCCTCCGGAGGAGGTCGGCTCTTCGACCTCCGGCGCGTGGCGCTGCACGAGTTCGGGCACGTCCTCGGACTCGACCATCCTGACCAGGACGGCCAGTCGGTCAGCGCGATCATGAACAGCACGATCGGCAATCTGGACAGCCTGACCACCGATGACACCGACGGCGCGATGGCGATCTACGGAGAGGTCTTGCGCGACACGCTGCGAGCCGGTGCGAGCCTCACACCCGGACAAGCGCTGACATCAACCGATGGACGGTACCGCCTGGCCTATCAGAGCGACAGCAACCTCGTCCTGTACGACATCGATGGCACCGCGCAGTGGAACAGCGGCACCGGCGGGACCAGCGCCGGGCAGGTGACCATGCAGAGTGACGGAAACCTCGTGATGTACGACGCGCAGGGTACCGCTCGCTGGAACACCGGCACGGCGGGCAATACGAACGCGACGCTGGTGGTGCAAAGCGACGGCAATCTGGTGGTGTACTCGTCCAGCGGTCAGGCGGTGTGGAATCGGAACGACGCACCGACGCCGACGCCTGCGCCGACCCCGACACCAGCTCCGACGACGAGCACGTCGGTCATCGGCGCGGGCAGTTCCAGCCTGGCGGTCCTGACGCTGCTCTCCGTCCCCTTCACCACCACCGCTGACGGGACGATTGGCGCGACGGTCGACTGGACGTTCGCCACCAACGACGTCGATCTCTACCTGACCCGCGGCACCAATCCCTGTACCGTCGCGCAGTTCAACAGCAGCCAGTGCCCGTTTCTCGACTCGGCCACCAGCGCGACCACCCGGCCCGAAACGGTGAGCGCTCCGGATCTGACTGCCGGGACGTACACGCTCTACATCGGAAACTTCGGCCCGACCCAGGAATCGGTCGGGTATCAGATCACCCTGACGACGTCGTCCAGCGCGTCTGCGCTGGCTCCTGTCGCCGGGTCGTCTCCCGCGCCGGCCACCCGTGCCGTCAAGCGAGCCGTCAACACGATCGTCACAGTCCACTGAGAGATCCCAACACGGCTGGTGCCAGAGCAGACCAGGCAGACAGATCCCCGCGCTCGACTCGATATAATCGGCGCACGGCTGCGGTTGCAAAAGGAGGTGACACATGTTTTCTACGGTCCAGATACGATGACGCGTGGCCCGCTGACGCGACGCTCCTTCGTGACCGGTGCCGCGCTCGGATCGGCGGCGCTGCTGGTCCGGCCGCTGGCCAGCCTCGGCCGCGCCGCCCAGCGAGGCCGCGCCGAGTACTCCTTCACCCAGTTCCACAACCAGACGGCTGAAAGCGTCCTCCACCGGCGGATCGCCGACATGTGGGCGGCAATCGAAACCGAGACCGACGGACGCGTCGAGGCGCAGGTGTTTCCGCTCAACAACAGAGTTGCGGGGAGCGACCCGGCCGCCCTCAAGATGCTCGTCTCCGGCGAGATTCAGTTTTTCACCCTCATGGGCGGCGTCATGAGCCAGGTGGTGCCGGCGGGCGACGTGCAGCAGGTGCCGTTTGCGTTCAGGTCTGCGGCGCACGCGCATGAAGCGATGGACGGCGCCCTTGGCGCGTACATCCGCGAAGAAATGGCCCTCAAGGGCATCCACGGGTTCCCGGTGGGCGCCTTCGACAACGGCATACGGCAGGTCACCGCCGTGACCCGGCCGGTTGTCGTGCCCGCCGATCTGCGGGGCATGAAGATGCGGGTGCCGAATGGCGCGCTGTTCCGGGACCTGTTCACGACGCTGGGCGCGGTGCCGGTCACGGTCAACAGCATCGACATCTACGCGGCGCTCCAGGATGGCCGCGCCGACGCGCAGGAGAATCCGCTGGCGCTCGTGGATTCGTTCAGGCTCTACGAGGTCGTGAAGTACATCAGCATGACCAACCACATGTGGTCGGGCTTCAACCAGATGGCGCACCTGCCGACGTGGCAGCGCCTTCCAGGCGACATCCAGGAGATCATCGAGCGGAACGTCGCGCAGGCGGTTCGCCTCCAGCGACAGGACCAGGCCCAGGCCAACGGCAGCCTGCGCCCGGCACTCATCGAGCGCGGCATCGCGTTCAACGACGTCGATCCGGAGCCGTTCCGCAGGGCACTGTCCGGCTTCTACCGGACCTGGAAGGACACGCTGGGAACACGGTGCTGGTCGTTACTGGAAGACGCGGTCGGACAGTCGCTCGCCTGACGCGCTGAAGACAGCGACGACGCCTCTCGGCCTCATCTCGGCCTCATCTCGGCCTCATCTCCGCCTCATCCCGTCTCATCTTCGGGGCCCCTCCGCCGTGTACCGACTCAGCACCAGGTTGTCGAGTCTGATGTTCCTCGTCCAGAGGAACTCCGCATCACCGAACAGTTCGGTGTAACCCGTGTACGCCCGCTGACCGGTCACCCGCTCCGGCGGCCACACGATCGCCTGCGGCCAGCGGCTGTCGTCGAACTCCGGCGCCATCCAGTCAGCAGGCACCGGAAAGTGCAGGGCCTGACAGCTGCTCGGATCCGTATCGGCACACACCGGACGCGTGGCTTGAGAGCAGAAACTTGAATCGCGCCCGCCGGCAGTGCGGACGCAGCTGGGGTCGTCGAGCGGCGAAATATAGAAGGTCTCGGCACGCCAGTCGTCGTGGGTACCGTTGCCGTCGCTGAAGTAGGCAATGAACCCGCCGTCACCCACGTTGAAGGCGTCGTACTCCAGCCCGACGCCGACGTGCGTTTCCCAATCCACGCCCATCACCGCGAACGTCATCGGGTAACTGGCCCGGAACCGGACCACGTTGGAATTGAACGGCGTCATCCCGATCGGATCACGTCCGACGAACTGGCCGTTCACATACAGCTCGAAGTAGTTGTCCCCGAAGATGAATCCGGTGATCTCCACCCCGTCCTCGTCGATGACGACCGTCTCCAGTTGCGAGAGGTAGTCTGGGTTATCGCCCGGTCCGGTGCAGTTGTTGAAGACGTCCACCGCAAAGGGACCGTCATGCACCGGGCCAGGGACCAGGATCTGCTGCCCGCCGGCCGAGGTCACCAAGCCGATGTCGGACGCGTTGAAGTTGTTCCCGCCTTGCGCCACCTGGACCAATCCAGACGTGCACCCGGGCGCCGCGCCGGGCCTGAGGTCCGAGGCGAATCCCGTTGTGATGATCCCGGCCTCACCCGCGTCGCCGACATCAGCCACGTCGCCCACCGTGTCGACCGTGTCCACCGCGGCCGGCGGCGGCGGTGCGGCGGTGCAGCCGGCGCTCCACGCAGCAGCGAGTCCGAGGATCAGCCCACAGCTCAAACACACAGCACGCATCGGCTCCCCCTTGATCTCTTTCCGTGAAGGTCAACGCCGGATGATACAGCTAGGCCTCGTCACCTTTCGACCCGCTCACGCCCGTCGGTTCAAATCGATCGGCGGCGGCGCGCAGGTCGTCCGGGATTCGCCTGGGACGGTTCGTCTTGTAGTCGAAGACAACCACCGTGGAACTGCCGTCGGAGGCGATCGTCTGCTGGCTCACGCTGTAGACAGCGTGCTCCATGGTGAAGCTCGTGCGACCGAGCCGACTGATGCGGGCACCGATGCACACGGTGTCCGGATAGCGTAGTTGCCGGCGGAAGTTACAACTGACCGAGGCCAGGATCGGGCCCACGTCGCCCGCCTGCATCAGCGCGGCCATTCCGCTCCGCTCGAGATAGGCGATCCGCGCCGACTCGAACCACCGAAACGACAGCGTGTTATTGACGTGCCCGAAGGCGTCCTGGTCGCCCCAGAGGATCGGTAGTTCGATCGTGAGGGCAAACTCAGGGAGCGGGTGATTCAGTGCTGGAGCATCAGTCATGGGCGGTTTGAGAAGTGGTGCCGGAGGTGGGAGTCGAACCCACACGACCTTGCGGTCACCGGATTTTGAGTCCGGCGCGTCTGCCAGTTTCACCACTCCGGCACGTCATATCGCGAGTGGAACCCAGTGATTCTACCGTAGGGCGTCGGTCGTCAGGTCTTCAAAGATGCGTGGCAGATAGGACGCACAGCCGCCCCGGACCTTCAGGAGCGCTGCCCGTTCGTGCGTGGAACCTGTAGAGATGACGAGACGGCGAGAAACGCTGTCGAGGGGGCGGGGTAATGGGAAGGCAGGCACATGGCCCCTCCCTCCGCGTGAGGGAGGGGCCATGCTGAGAGCGAACTAGAACGAAACGCGGAAGCCCAGCTGCAGGACGCGCGGCAGATAGGCGATGTTGCCGTTCGGCTCCGGATTGCCGAAGTTACCGTTGCTTTCGTTCGTCTGATACGAACCGAAGTTGTCGTGGTTCAGCAGGTTGAACACCTCGAACATGCCGTCGACGGTGACCGAGCCGCCCAGCGGAATCCGCTGCTGGAGGCGCATGTCTACACGGTGGATCGGATCGCTCTGGAAGGCGTTCCGGTCGATGATCGTGCCGTCACGACGCAGGCGCTGCTCCGACTGGCTACCCTCGTTGCGGTTGTCCCTGCCCGAGGTGGCCTGCCGGGCTTCACCCGCCGCGTAGAAGTAGATGCCGCTCAACTGGAGACCCTTGCCGATATCCCAGATGCCGTTGAGCGTGGCCCGACCGCGCTGGTGGGTGGCGGCATAGGTGTATTCGTCGCCCAGATCCCGGGCTAGCGTGAAGCCGACCGGTCGCTGGATGATGTAGCCCTCGTTGCCGACGACCCACTCCGCGCGCTTCGGCCGGCGATCCTTGAACCACGCCGCCGTGTAGCTCGCCGTGAGCTGCCAGTTGTCGCTGTAGCGCTTCGTCAGCGTGAAGTCCGCGCCATAGTAGTTCGACGTCTGGGCCAGGTACTCGTAGTTGACGGTGCCGAACTGGGGCGTCGCGCGCCGGGCGATGTCCTGGAACCGGTAGTTGGCGCCCGTCGCCGGGTTGTACGTCAGGTTACCCTGCGTCGAGATCTCCTCACC
>JAQBVV010000046.1 GCA_027622905.1 Acidobacteriota bacterium | reverse complement strand
GTGGTCAATGTGCCCAATCGTGCCCACGTTTACGTGTGGCTTCGAACGATCAAATTTCTCTTTCGCCATCGCGGTGTGCTCCGTTACTTGGTGCCCTGAATACGGGCGATCACTTCTTCACTGACGTTCCGAGGTGCCTGTTCGTAGTGTTCAAAATGCATCGAATACGTGGCGCGACCCTGCGTGCGCGAGCGGAGATCCGTCGCATATCCAAACATTTCCGACAGTGGCACGCGTGCATTGATGATCTGCGTGCCGCCACGGTCTTCCTGCGACTGGATGCGGCCGCGGCGGCTCGCGAGGTCGCCCATCACGTCGCCCATGTTGTCCTTCGGGACCACCACCTCAACCTTCATGATCGGTTCAAGCAGGACGGGCTTCGCCTTCTTCGCCGCGTCCTGAAAGGCCATCGAACCCGCGATCTTGAAGGCCATCTCGGACGAGTCGACATCGTGAAACGACCCGTCGTACAGCTCGATCCGCACGTCATCAATGGGGTATCCCGCGATGACACCGCGGGTGAGCGCTTCCTTGATCCCCTCGTCGACCGGCTTGATGAACTCTTTCGGAATCGAGCCCTGGGTGACTTTGTTTTCGAAGATGTAGCCGGTGCCAGGCTCGCCGGGGTAGAGATGGATCTTGACGTGGCCGTACTGCCCCCGGCCGCCCGTCTGCTTGGCGTATTTCATCTCACCGTCGGCCGGCCGCGTCAGCGTTTCCTTGTAGGCGACCTGCGGTTTCCCGACACTCGCCTCGACACTGAACTCCCGCTTCAGACGGTCAACAATGATCTCCAGATGTAACTCGCCCATACCGGCGATGACCACCTGTCCCGTCTGCTCATCCGTCTTCACACGGAACGTCGGATCCTCGCCCATCAACTTCGAGAGTCCGACACCGAGCTTCTCCTGATCGCTCTTCGTCTTCGGCTCGATGGCCAGAGAAATGACCGGCTCCGGGAAGTCCATCGACTCGAGCACTACGGGCTGCTTCTCGTCACACAACGTGTCGCCAGTGGTGACCTGCTTCAGACCCACGGCAGCCGCAATATCCCCGGCGTAGACCTGCTTGATCTCCTCACGCTTGTTCGCGTGCATCTTCAAGAGGCGACCAACGCGCTCGGTGCGCTGCTTCGTCGAGTTATAGACCGAAGAACCCGAGACCAGCACGCCCGAATACACCCGAATAAACGTCAACTGACCAACAAACGGGTCGGTCATCAGCTTGAAGGCCAGCGCCGAAAACGGCGCCGCATCGTCCGCCGGGCGCTCAAGAAGCGTCTCTTCCTTCGCGTCGGGATCCAGGCCGGTAATCGGCGGTACGTCGAGGGGCGAGGGCAGGTAGTCCACCACCGCGTCGAGCAGCGGCTGCACACCCTTGTTCTTGAACGCCGATCCACACGTCACGACGACAAACGGCGTCTTTTCCTTCCACACAGATTCGATCAGCCGCTTGCGAAGGACCGCCTTGATCTCATCTTCGGAAATCTCTTCACCGTGCAGATACTTCTCGAGCAGTGCGTCGTCGTATTCGCTGACCTTTTCGATCAATTTCTCGCGAAAGATCTTCGCCTCGGGAAGCAGCTCTGCGGGAATCTCTTCGACGGCGTAGTCGGCACCCATCGTTTCGTCCGCGTAGGTGAGCGCCTTCATCCGGACCAGATCGATCACGCCGCGAAACTTGTCCTCGCTTCCGATGGGGAGCTGCACGGCAACCGGGTTGCCCCCGAGCTTCGTCCCGATCTGCTCCAGCGTCCGCTTGAAGTCGGCGCCAATGCGATCCATCTTGTTGACGAAACAAATACGCGGAACGCGGTACTTGTCGGCCTGCCGCCAGACCGTCTCCGACTGCGGCTCAACCCCGGAGACGGCGTCGAACACGGCGCAGGCGCCGTCAAGCACCCTCAGCGAGCGCTCAACCTCGGCCGTGAAGTCGACGTGACCAGGCGTATCAATGATATTGATGCGGATGTCTCGCCAGAAACAGGTCGTGGCAGCCGACGTGATCGTGATGCCCCGCTCCTGCTCCTGCTCCATCCAGTCCATGACGGCCGTGCCCTCGTGGACTTCGCCGATCTTGTACGTGATCCCGGTATAGAAGAGAATTCTCTCCGTGGCCGTCGTCTTACCAGCATCAATGTGGGCCATGATGCCGATGTTACGAATCCGATTGAGCGGTACCTGACGTGCCATCGAAATAAAGGTTCTACCTGAGTCCTGAACTACCAGCGATAGTGCGCGAACGCCTTGTTGGCCTCCGCCATCCGGTGCGTGTCTTCGCGCTTCTTCACCGCTCCGCCACGCAGATTCGATGCATCGAGCAATTCGCTCGCAAGCTTCTCCTGCATCGTTTTGCCATCACCACGTTTCCGGGCATGACTGACGACCCACCGGATACTGAGAGAGAGGCGGCGATTCGGATTCACTTCGATCGGCACCTGGTAATTCGATCCACCCACGCGCCGCGACTTCACTTCCAGGCTGGGCTTCACGTTGTCGAGCGCCTTCTTGAACACCTTGAGGGGATCGTCACCCGATCGCTCCTTGATGATGTCGAAACTCTGATACAGGATGCGCTCCGCGGTACTGCGCTTCCCGCCGCTCATCACCGTGTTGATGAACTTGCTGAGCAGCACGCTGCCATAGAGCGGATCGGCCGCCAGTTCGCGCTTGTGAATCTCTCGTCTGCGTGGCATGTCGTTGAACCTTCGCCTGCTAGTGACCTACGGCCTATTGCTTCGGGCGCTTCGCGCCATACTTCGACCGCCCCTGCCTGCGACCCTGCACGCCAACAGCGTCGAGCGTGCCTCGGACCACGTGATACCGCACACCCGGAAGATCCTTGACGCGCCCACCCCGGATCAGCACCAGGGAGTGCTCCTGCAGGTTGTGTCCGACGCCGGGGATATAGGTGGTGACCTCGATACCGTTGGTCAACCGCACGCGCGCCACCTTGCGCAGCGCGGAATTCGGCTTCTTCGGCGTCTGCGTGAAGACGCGCACACAGACACCCCGTCTCTGCGGGCTGACCTGGAGCGCCGGGCTCTTCGTCTTCGTCACGATCTTCTTCCGCCCGCGGCGAACGAGTTGGCTAATGGTCGGCATATTTCTCTCAACCCGCGTACAGGCACCACCGGCGCCCATCCGCTCCTTGATCACGTCGCGACCAGCCTGGCACCACGCTGGTCGCGTCGCAGAGCGACGTCCCCAGTCGGCACCCGCCGGGGCGGTTCACACACGCGAGAACCGCCGTTGCGTCGTTCCAGGCCTGGAGACCACCGGCCCTACGAAGGCACGGTGCGTCTGGCACCTGAAACACCTAACCCCTACCTGTGTGATGCGCGAGGACAATCCGGCCGAATACGGCCAGACCTACCTGCAGATGGCGCGCAACAGCGGCCATCCACCAAAATGCTGACCCCGGGTCGCCATCTCTGCGACTTCCGCCAGCGTGTGGTCTCATGCGGTTGTGGCTAGATAGGGTGTCCTAGCCCCAAGAGAACCTGACGAATATAGCATGCGCGCCGTCGGAGGCGCAAACAGTCTTTACTGCGCCGTCACTGCGCCGTCACTGCGGTCTTCACTGCATCTTCACGAGGGCCCCTGCCGGGGCGCCCAGACTCCGTTCGAGCTCCGGCACGGCGTCGTCCGACGGGTTCTCGACGCCGACCAGGATCTTGCCTTCGACGGTCACGGCCGGGTCGTACAGCGCTCCCCCCTTGCCAGGCAGCAACGCGGACACCACCAGCGTCGCGACCGTCGCCAGGATCGAGCCGAGCATGGTCAACTCGAAGATGATGATGAGATTCGGCCACCAGGCAAAGGTCGGCAATCCTCCGACATTCATGGGCCACGACATCTCCGTGATCCACGCGAGACCGAAACCCACCGACATGCCGATCAGGCCGCCGAGGCATGCCAGCCACCACATCCACGTCGCCTTGTCCCTGTGACCGAACTCCTGGTCCTCCATGGGCTGACCAGAAATAATTGTGATATCGGCGTCAACAACACCGGCCGCCCTCAGGCGATTGACCGCCTGCTGCGCGGAAGCACCGTCCGTATAGAGCCCGTATACCGCCTTCATAGGTGAAGGTCCCCGAGCTGGTGCTTTTCAGTCGCAGGCGGAATCAGCGCGGGCGACGGGTGCTCCCCAGCCTTGAGCTCCCAGATCGAGATGATCGGAACAACCTTGGCAAATAACATGTACAGCAGACACATCGCCGCGAACGTCGCGACCGTGATAGTCACCTCAACCAGTTCTGGGGTATACGTCCCGTGGCTATAGGGCAGGTACTTGGCGCCAAGGGACGGGACGATGATCAAGTACCGCTCCAGCCACATCCCGATCACGACACCAAACGACGCGATCACGCACCCGGTGATCGTGCGGAACCGGCGGATGCCCAGCAGAATCAAGGGGAGCACGAAATTGCAGACGACCATCGTCCAGTACAGAGGCGCAAACGACAGGCGCTGCGTGCGCCAGAACACCGCCATTTCGTGCGGTCCATTCCCGTAGTAGGTCACCAGACGCTCGTTGAAGACAAAATAGCCCCACAACAGCGCCATGACGAGCATCAGCTTCCCGAGATTCTCGAAGTGCAGCGGCCGCAGGTAGTCCTCCAGGTGCAACAGGCGGCGCAGCACGGCCATCGCGATGATGAGACCGGCGATGCCACTGAAGATCGCCCCGGCCACAAAATACGGACCGAAAATCGTGGTCTGCCACATCGGCACCGGGGCCATCGAGAAGTCAAACGACACGATCGTGTGCACGGAGACCGCGACTGGAATGATGGCGATCGCCATGATCTGCATCGCGCTCTCCAGACGATGCCACTGCTTCGGCGTACCACGCCACCCAAGCGCGAGCACCCGGTAGATCTTTTGACGGATACCGGTCGTGCTATCACGCACAACCGCGAAGTCCGGAATCATGGGCAACAGCAGGAACAGCAGGCTCCCCGTGAGGTAGGTATTGATCGCGAAGAAGTCCCACACCAGCGGCGAGCGGAAGTTCGGCCAGATGAGCCGTTCGCTGGGATAGGGAATGAGCCAGAACGCCAGCCAGGGCCGCCCGATATGAATGAGCGGAAACATCGCGCCGATCAGCAGCGCAAAGGTGGTGATCGCCTCCGCACACCGGGTCACGGGGCGGCGCCATCCTGCATTCACGAGACGCAAGATCGCGGAGATCAGCGTGCCGGCGTGACTGATCCCGATCCAGAACACAAAGTTGGTGATGTAGAAGCCCCAGAAGACCGGCCAGTTGATCCCAGAGAGACCGAAGCCGAAATAGACCTGGCTGAGCCACGCCACGAGCCCTGCGACGACGAACGCCCCGAACAGCGCGATCATCACGTAGAACCGCCACGTCGTCAGCAGCAGTGGCCGCACGAGGTCGCGAGTGATCTGTTGCCCGGTCGGATGCGTCATACCTGAGTCAATCGGGAAAGGTACGTCACCGACGGTTGCGCACCAGTGTCCTCCAGCAACTTGCTTCCGCGCGGCGATCGCGACAGGCGCGACACCTCGCTGGATGGATTCTCGAGATCGCCGAACACCAGCGCCCGCGCCCCACACGACTGCACGCACGCGGGCTGAATTTCACCATCGGCCACGTCGCGCTCCTCAGCCTTGGCCTGGGTCCCAGCCGCCCTGATTCGCTGCACGCAGAATGTGCACTTCTCCATCACGCCGACTTCACGCAGCGAGACGTCGGGATTGAGTTGAAGCTGGAGGGGTTTGTCCCACGACGGATTGAAGAAATCGAAGAACCGGGCGTTGTACGGGCAGGCGTTCGCACAGTATCGCGTGCCGATGCAGCGGTTGTACACCTGCGCGTTGAGTCCGTCGTCGGTGTGGTGACTGGCGTAGGTGGGGCACACCGGCTCACAGGGCGCGTTGTCGCACTGCTGGCACATCACGGGCCGGAACTTCAGTCTCACGTCTGGAAAATCACCCTCCCAGTAGCGCTCGATCCGAAGCCAGTGCTTCGCGCGACCGACGGCGGCCTGCTCGTCGCCGACCGTCGAAATATTGTTCTCAGCGTGACAGGCGACGACACAGCCGCCGCACCCCGTGCAGCGATCCAGATCGACGGCCATTCCCCATTGCGGCATTCAGTTGCTCCCGTTCGACAGTGGCCGGCACCCGGCACTCACGCTCCCACTCCGGGCGCTCACCTCTCGCCGACACACCATGCTCACCGGTGTTCCTCCCCATGCTCGCGCAGGCTTCCCGCGAACAAGATCAATCGACCGTCCGGCGGGCCCACACGAGTCACGCGTACGCGCGTCGCTGCCCACGCAAGTGCCCCGGTTGCGGCGTCAGTCATCGGTGCAAGCAGCTCAACCGGGTTCTCGCCACGTCCGCTCGCGTATCGCGTGAATGTGCGGTGGCCCTGCCCGGCCGGCATGGCGACAAGGTCCGGTGCAATGCCCGGAGACACCACGACTCGGGTGCGCACGGTCCCGTGTGCCGAGGTCACCTCCACGACGTCGCCAGCGCTGATGCCGAGCCGCTCCGCGGTGACCGGATTGATTTCGACCCAACTGCTCCACATGGCCGACGTGAGCGGATCGGGCATCTCTTGCAGCCACGGAAGGTGGGCCAGAGAACCGTCGAGGAACGCGTTGGACGAATACGGAAGGAAATGAAACGGATACTCATCCGCATCGCCGTCGAACTCCGGTGCGGTGAACGCTACCGGTACCGATGCTGGAGACGTATCGGCACTGTCAGCCACGGCCAAACCCGCGGGTAACTCACCCGACCAGACGCCCGCCTGCCGAGCATCCGCCAGCGCGCCAGAACCAGACGCCGAAGGGAGACCAGCGAGCGACGCACCGAGCAATTCGTCGAACGTCTCCCACGGCAACGCCAGCGGCGTTCCCAGCATCCGCCCCACCTCGAGCAGCACATCAGGCGTCGCTCGCGTCTGGTGCAGCGGTCGCATGACCGGGGGCGCGATGCTCGCCACGGCCATGACCGCGCCGGACTCGGGGAGCGCCTCAGCCCATGACTCCAGCGACGAGTGATCCGGCAGGATCAAGTCGGCCAGGATGCTGGTTTCGTCGAGGAAGTGACCGAAGCTCACGATATAGGGGACCTGCTCCAGCCACTCGCGTACGCGCCACGCTGGCGGCGCGGTGAAGACCGGGTTCGCGCCGTCAACGAATACGACCTCCGGCGATGCCCCGCCCGCCAGCCCCTCAGTCACCAGGCTTTCAAGAGCTACGGCCGGCTGAGCCGGACTACCGCTCTGCACCGCAGCAGCCACGTCGAGCTGGGGCGTGAAGAAGATGCCACCGTCCCGGCCCGGCGCGCCGACGAGCGCGTTCAGAGCATTGACCGCAAGCGCGGTGAAGAGACCGTTGGAGTGCGCCAGCGGTGCCCCACCGACGATCGCCACCGCCGGGCGCGCGTCCGAGAACTGGCGGGCCAGCCCCTCCACACGGGCCGCCTCCAGCCCGGTCATCCGCTCAACGTCCTCCGGCGCATAGCCGGGAAGCCCGGCAGCCCATCCCTCAATCAGCGCGCCCGCGCGGCCGGCTGCGTCGGATGGATAGGCACCAGTAGACATCAACAGATGCGCGATGCCCAGCGCAAGAACGCCGTCGGTGCCAGGCCGAACCGGCACCCACTCGTCTGCGCTTGCGCCTGTCTGGGACATCCGCGATTCGACCTGCGCGAAGGCTCCTCGAACACCTCGCCGACCCTGGCGCATCCGTCCATACGCCACGTTCTGCGCCACCGGCGAGTTCCAGGTACCGAGAAAGTCCGCGCCGAAGCTCAGGACATACATGGCATTCGCCAGGTCGAACGTCGGCAACTGTTCTCGACCGAAGCTCAGGGCATTGGCACGGCGCAGCACGTCGTCACCGAAGATCTCGAAGGCGACCGGAGGCGGAGCACCGAAACGGACCAGAAAATCACGAACAAGAGCCGCACGGTGACTGCGGCCAACCCGGGTCAGGTATGTCAGCGACCCCTGATTCCCGGCACCCTCCAGCGCGTCGAGCCGGGAGACGATCTCTGCCAGCGCGTCGTCCCACGACACCGCCTCATACAGCCCGTCGCCACGCTCACCGGTGCGCCGCAGCGGCTGCGTGATCCGGTCCGGGTGATAGGTCACCTGAATGGCGGCCTGTCCGCGGGCACACAACCCGCCGTGATTGACGGGATGATCCGGCGCGCCCTCCAGCTTTTTTGCCGCGGCGATCCGCACGATCCCGGCCTGACCGTCACGGACAACATCGGCATCCGCGTCCATGACGCGGACCGTCAATCCGCAACCCGCCGGGCACAACGAGCACACGCCCGGCTTCCAGACGGCCACGCCAGGCACGATCATCTCGTCCGGTATGAACCGAATAAAGTCGTTCTCGGGGTTTCCGCAACTGGCAAGCGCGGCACCGGTGCCGGTCACGGCGGTGAGCTTTATGAAAGAGCGACGATCCATTCAGTCAGCCGTCGTTTCTAGAAGTGGCAGGTAAGACAGTCAATCGACGCATCGTTTTCGTTATGACAGTTCACACAGAATCCCATGGAGTGATCGACATTGCGCTGAGCGATCCCCTGCTCGCCAATGTTGCCGTGGCACGTGGCGCACTCGACCTCCGCCCGAATATGTGGTGCGTGATTGAACCTGACGTGTGCTTCAGGGACGAATCCGTAGACCCGCTTCCACGCGATGTCGATGCCCTGTTCACTCAGCGCCGTCAACTGCTGAATCCTGGGCTGGTCAGCGGCGATGACTCTGTGACAGATCATGCAGGTCGACACGCCCGGAATGCCAGCCACCGGCCCCCTCGCCACCCCCGAGTGACAGAGCGTGCATGCGACCTGCTTGCCAACATGAATGTCGTGTGGAAAGTCGAACGGCTGTTCGGCAATCGGCCGCCGGCCAAAGAAGTCGTTCACGGCCGCCGCGACCGTGGGACGCGCCGTCGTGAACACCTCTCTCGACTGGCCTGGAAGGATCGGGAACGAGGAATCGACCTCGGCGCTCGCTGGCACGAACACGCGACAGCCAACACTCCCGACAAACGCGGCGAGGCACACCGCCACAGTCACGACGAAACGCATGTGAGGCCCCAGCATCTACTCCCGATCTAGCGCGCCGCGTCCCTGGGACCCGAGCTGCGAAGGTAAATCACAATCTGCCACACGTCCAACGACCCGATCATCGAAGAAACCATTCACCGAAGCTAATACGCCCAGCGCGACACAACGTTTACTCGATCCTGTCGGCGCTTGAATGACGCGCGGCAGCGTGACATACGCTCGTTGCGTTGCGCAATCGCGACCGGAAGTGTCGCCATTCGATCGTGACGGGTACGTGGCGCCAACCGTCCGCGTGATCGATCGCTCGCGCTCGCACCCGCCAACGACCCGACGGCGACAGCAAGCGCGGATGTCACACCTGCCTGGCAGACGGCCAGCCGGCTCGAAGACGACCCAGTTCCGAGGTCCCAGTGCTATGCTCCGACTCCGGCATGATGATGCTCAGGAGTCCTTCACGGGTCGTCGCCGCTGCCGCGGTCGCCTTCACGTTGCTCGCGGCAACGGCGGTCACCGCGCAGTTCGGACTCGGTCGCTTTGGCTTCCAGCCGAGACTTGCCACGGCCGCGGATCACGACGGAGCGTTCCACTTCTGTCGCGCCTGGTTTCGCGGCAGCCTCCTCGGGGACGGTGGTGACTGGTCGGTGGACTACCCGCAGGCCGATCTCAACTTGTCTATCAGGCTGGCTGAATTGACCAGGACGGCGGTCAGCCGAGGCAGCGACAACAGACCCAACCACCTGATCGTCCGATTGACCGATGACGAGTTGTTTCAGTGCCCGTTCGTCATGATGACGGAGGTGGGATCGATCGCGCTGGACGACCGCGAGGTAGACCGTCTGCGAGAGTATCTGTTCAAGGGCGGGTTCCTCTGGGTCGACGACTTCTGGGGCACCTACGCGTGGAACGTCTGGGTCGATCAGATTCGCAAGGTCTTTCCGCCGTCGGACTATCCGATCATCGATCTGCCCGTGGACCACGCGCTGTACCAGACCCAGTTCGTCGTGACACAGACCCCACAGATCCCGAATATCGGATTCTGGCTTTCGACCGGCACGACCTCGGAGCGCGGCCCCGACAGCGCCGACGTGCATACCCGCGCGATTACCGACCGCAGCGGCCGTGTCATGGTACTGATGACGCACAATACGGACCTGGGAGACTCATGGGAGCGTGAGGCGGAGGACCCGACCTACTTCTATCAGTTCGCCGCCAACGGCTACGCCTTCGGCATCAATGTCGTGCTCTACGCGTTGACGCATTGACCGTGTCGCGCGCTTCGTGGCGCCACAGGGCATGACGACCGACGTGCCGATGCCACGCCTGATCACGGTCGTCGCCGCTGTGGGTGCCGCGCCCCACACAATCGCGACCCGTTCGACAATCGAGCAGGTCTAGCACTCAGGAGTCAGACACATGCCCCTCATCGAACCAGGCAGGAAAGCCCCGTCATTCGCCCTGAAGGACCAGCACGGTCACACCCATCGGCTCGTGGACTACGTCGGGCGCTCGTTGATCCTGTACTTCTACCCGAAAGACAACACCCCTGGCTGCACCCAGGAATCGTGCGACTTCCAGTCGAACCTCCGCGTGCTCACACGCCGAAATGCGGCCGTGCTCGGAGTGAGCATTCTCGACGAAAAGAGCAAGGCCAAGTTCGCCGACAAGCACGGACTGACGTTCCCGTTGCTCGCCGACGCGGACCATGTGATGGCCGAGCGATACGGTGTCTGGCAGAAGAAGTTGCGTTACGGCCGCTCGTACATGGGCATCGTGCGCACGACGTACCTGATAGGGCCGGACGGCAAGGTGATGCAGCGGTGGGATCGCGTCAAGGTTGATGGGCACGCGGACGCCGTCGGCGCCGCACTGCTCTAGACTCTAGAGCGCTTTTCGTTTCGGTCTAGGGCTTCTCGAAGGGGCCAGGCCTTTTCGAAAAGCGCTGTCCCGCGTTTTTCGGTCTCCACCGAATCGAAAAACGCTCCAGCAGCCCGCCGGGAAGCGCGTCAGTCTGGCGCCGGTGGGTCGCCTCGGCTGAGACGCTCACGCGCGTTCTCGACATCGCGGTGAAACACGAACAGGCGGTCCGCATCACCGTCCGGGTCGGTGAAGTTCAGCGTGCGCCCACCGTCCAGCCGAACGCGCAGGTTCGTGTCCAGGTAGTCCACCTCGAACGACTCAAGCTCGAGCAGCGAGGTCGTGAACCCATCGTTCCGGTTGTCGGTCTCGTATCGAAATCGCTGAGGCGTGGCAATGAGACGTCCAGTACACGAGCCGAAACGGTGTTTGTGCACCACGTCGATCGCCGCATCCAGCCGCACCTCCCTGAACCTGATACGGATGGTGCGTTCGCCCGGCTCCACATCTATGCTCAACACTGCGTTGTCGTAGCCCTCGGCGGACACGTTCAATTCATGGCGTCCGGGCGTCACGTCCTCGGCGATCGCCGGGGCTGCCCCGATGAACCGCCGATCGATAAACACCTGCGCGCCGGCCACATCGCTCTCGATGCGAAGTAGACCGCCGCGTGGCGGAGCCTCGGTCACGGGCGGCGCCGCCACCGCGACGGGCGCCTCGGCGACAGGTGCTGCCGGGGCGGGCCGCGGCGTGGGAGCCACGGGCTCAGGCGCAGCAGCGGCCGGGGGCGAGCTGGGCTCCACCACTGGACGCTCGACCGCCGCCGACGGCTCTTCGAGATCAGGTCCATCGGTGCGCAACACGAAGACCGCTGTCACGACCGCGAAGCCGACCGCGGCCAGGCCAATGACGGCGAACTGGCGATTCACGGCAGAATCCTGTCGAGCAGAGCGGCGTGTCCGTCACCGGTGCACACGAAACCACCGATGTCTGAACGCAGCACCTGGCAGGACGGCGGAGCGAGGTCGCGAACCGGATAGTCAAGGGAGTAGAACACTCGAAACGTATCGCCCGCCTTCCCGTTGAAGTCATAGACGATGGCGGGCTCCCGCCGCTCCAGATCCCCCCGGCGCCATGCCGTAATTCATCGAAATGGCTGCGGGCGCGTACTGCCCAACCGCGGCACCAGACAACGCGTCGAACCGACTGTTGCGGATGATCACCCTCTTCTTCGTCCAGGGCATCGAGTTCGACCGTGCGTACGCAGTCGCCACTGCGACGCCGACGTAATCGCGAAAGTAGCTGTCCTCTATCGTGGCGACACCGTCGCCACGACCAGACTCGATGGTGGTGCGATGAATGAATGGGCTCGCCACGCCCACGCGAAAGCCCTGGATGTTCGCGTCACGCACGCTCACGTGCTTGGACGCGTAGTCTCCGAACCAGATCCCCGTGGGGTTCTCCAGCACATCATTCAGGACATCAGTGTCTCCACGCCCCACGAGCCCATCGATCGTCAACCGGTCGATCGGGAACGCCGTCACGGCATACCGTGAGGCATGCCAGACTCGCGACTGGCTCAGCGCGCCGTTCCAGCCAACAGCCACGCCAGTCTGAATCGCGCCATAGGCCTCGTTCCCGACAAACTCCAGCAGCGGCAGCTCGGCCGCATCAACGAGCGTGAATTCGCCATCCTTGCTCGGATCCGCGCCCTTGAACGCCGGGATCCGCACCTCGCCGAGCGGGCCAGCCGCGATACCGAACCCCACCGCGTCGACATCGGCAGCCACGTTATTCCGTATGACGTTGTTCGGACCGCGAAGCCAAAAACCCACACCTTCCCCACCAGGGTCTGCCTGCGAGCCGCCATATCCGCTGCGCGGCGCGAAATCGCCGGAGCCCTCGGAGCGCGTGGAAAAGTTGTGCTCGAAGACGTTGAAGCTTTCGGTACCGTCCTCGGCCACGATCCCAGCCCCACGCGAGTTGTAGACCACGTTGTCCTGGATCAGTCCGTAGTGGCTGTTGTGGACCGTGATCCCCCATTTCGACGCATCGTCGACGGCATTGCCGATCACGGTGAATTGGTACCCGTTGGTCTGCGGTGCCGTCGGCCCGAATGTGTGATGAAAATGCAGCGAATACCGACCGATCTGATTGGTGCCCGCGTGGCGCGGCATTCCGCGAGCGTCGTACGTCACGTTGTCCAGCACGCCAGGCTGCGTACGACCGAGGCCCTTGAACAACGCGTAGCGAATATCCACATCGGCGCGATTGTTGAAGATTACGTGGCCACGCGTACCCGCGGGACTCTCCGATCGGACGATCACGTTTCGGCTGACGTTGCCCACGTGCGGCAGGAACTCGACCGCCCCCGCACCATCGCGAGCTCCCCTGTGATCGTGGGCCAGCGCCGTCGACACGGTGATGGTCGAACCAGAGACGGCCGCCACCGTCAGTTCCTCCCACTGCGGCACGTAATTCTCCCCACGTGCGTCCTGCGGGAGTTGCCTCGTGTCCGGCAACACGAGTGTGTCACCCACACGCCATCCGGACACCGGCTGCTCAAGCCTCAACGACGTCTGCCCTGTCAGTGGCTCGGCGGCCACACGGCTGAACGTCGGCGTCTTCAGCGCGCCGTGTATGCGGACCGTGCCAAGGCCGACCAGTCCTCCCGTCAACTGCTCGGGATCGATCGTGGTGTCGATCGGCTGATTCAGAATCACGACTTCAGCGATCGCATCGGCCGCGATCGGCGTCTCGACCGTGCCGACCTCGAGGAGCCCAGTCTCCAGCACGGTGATCGTGCCCACCGCTATTCGCGTGGAGCGATCGGGGCGAAACGCCAGCACGCCCTCGACATCCACGCACCGAACCCTGGCGTCACTGACAACGTCGTAGGACACGCGCGTGTCCGCGGTCACGAGCACTTTATCGCCGGTGGACGGCACCCTCCGGGTCGACCATGTGGACGGGTTCGACCAGGCACCACTCGCGACCGAGGCGACTCCGGCATCAGCGCAAATACGAGGAATGCCGTGGGCCACGCCGCTGGCAGGCGAAAGCTGAGCGTGCTCCTGGGCCTGCGTACCCTGAGCGACGCCGATGACCACCAGGGTCATCGCTGCGAATCCGACACGGTTCATAACGTCTCCTCACTCCAAAGAGCGATGTACACCTCATCGTGCGCGACCGAACGCGGACCGGCCCGATCGTGGACGGCCACCGTCGAACCAGGCCGCCCTATCGTCCGCGTTGCCGAGCGGCAGCCATCGTGGCCAGCGCGCCTCCCGCGACCGCTCCACACACCAGCGCACCCACCGTATCGATCACGCGCAGACCCTGGAGAAAGACGACGATGCCAGCGACTGCGGCGCCCAGCAGCAACATGCTCGATGTTGGTTTCATTCGTCGATACGTTCACAATCTGCGGCACGCGCACACGGCGTGTGCCGATCCTACCACCGTGCGCGTCTCGCTCGTGACGCCACGCGACGCTGGGTGGAGCTCTGGCTGGAAGCGCTGTGTGGATGCGCCGGCTGGACGCGGCTGGACGTACCCGCCACACGAACCCGGCGGGCTCCGGTCCTCCTGTCACGGTCCGGCGGGCCAGACGTACAAGGGATACGGATACGCGTCGCTCATCATGGGCGCGGGAGCGATGACCTGCACCTCGACCTCGCGTCGCTGCTCTGCAGACCACGCGTGCCCGCGAGGGTCGGCATACGTCGGCACCCCGAGCAGCGGCGAAAAGAACTGCTCGAGAATCCGGTTCTCGCGCCATGCCTCCGCTGCGTTGCCCGCGCTCAACGCCTGGTTCCGCTGCTGAACGTGCCACAGGCCTTCAGTCAGATACTGGTCTTCGCGCGACAGGCGCCGCTGCACCAGTGGCGGTTCAGTCCGCCAGCGTACCGCGCGGTCGCGGGCCAGGCGCGACAGCTCCTCCGACGTATAACGTGACCGGAACCCACCGATCTCCGCCTCGCGGACATCGTGCCCGACATGCACTGCCAGGAAGAACAGCACAAAGAGTCCCAATGCCCCGCCACCCACGAGCAACGGGATCGCGGATTGACGGCCGGGCCTCCCGAGGAAACCCGGCCATGGATCGGTCGCGATCGCACACAAGACGCCGCAGCCGCTCGCGACGCCGTTCAGCACGATATCTCGCGCTTCACCCGCTCGGATCGGAATGAACCACTGGAACCATTCGTCCAGCGTGCCCACCATGACGCCGGAGAACAGCGGTAGGAGGATCGCCGCCGCACCACCGTGCGTGCGCCATGCACGATGAAACAGCCACGCCAGCAACCCGTATTCGACGAAGTGAAACGACTCAGCGAAGCTGAGCGCATCGATCACTACGTAGCTCGCGCCGATCGCAAGACTCGCGACGAGCGCGCCATATCTCTCGAGACGCCTGTCGCGAATACTGACCGCGGCCATCGCGAGGGCGATGCCAATGGGCAACACTGTGGCGGCGATGCCGGCGGGCCGGAAGTATGGCCCCAGGGCGCCGTCGGCTGCGGTAAACGCCTGTTGAATGAACGGCGCCGACAGAATGATCGCCGCCGCCGCAGTCAGCGGAACCGCGAAGCGGGACACCCCGGGCGTCTGCGGTCTCGTCAGTGTTCGATCGCCACGACGTCGTCCAGGCTCCGGACGTCGTGCCCTCATGCCCCGACGCCAGCGCCAGACAACACAAAGGCCGGGGAGTCCCCGGCCCTTGCAGGCTTGCACCGCCGCGCGACGCCACCCGGCTGATCCATGAGTGAGGTCCGGAACGCCCCGGCGATCCTCGACACTTCCTCCCGTGCCGCCGCTGACGGCAGGGAGGCCGTACCGCTACGTCAGATGCTTGCTGACCAGCTTGGTCATTTCGAACATGTTCACGGTGGCCTTGCCACCGAAGACCGCCTTCAGCGCCGCATCAGCCTTGATCATGCGCTTGTTCTTCGGATCCTGAAGGCCGTTCTTCTTGATATACGCCCACAGCTTCTTGGTGACCTCGGTTCTGGGAATCGGCTTGGAGCCAACCACCTCTGCCAACGTGGCGCTTGGTGTCACTGGTTTCATGAAGGCAGCGTTGGGCTTGCGGGCGGCTTTCTTTGCGGTCTTGGCCATCTGTGTCCTTTCGAGACGTTGAGAATATGTAGCACACATAGTAACGCCGAATCGGTGCGTCTGGTTCCGATTCGCCGCGCGAACTCTCTCCCGGAGAACGCATCCGTCGCGCCAACGCCATTTCGCGGTGAATCCTTCCGCGCTAAGACGAAAAATCTCCCCGAACTTCTGGGGTTACCGTGGGTTTGTTGGCAGGACGCTGACTATTCGACGTGAACGGTTGGTAGCCGAATTGCAACACCCACCCTGAGATTGCCGCCGTCCTAGCTCGTCGATCGCGGTTCTTTCCGGTGTGCTTCCCCCAGCTATGCGGCATCGCCGCCGCGCTTCTGCTACTGGTGCTCTCGCGGGGAACGGCGTCTGAGACGACGTTGGTGCCACCGCCCAACGGCTTCTCCCCAGCCGAGGACATCGCGTTGGGCCTGGAGGCCGCCGAAGAGGTGGCCAGCCGTCTCACGCTCCTGAGCGACCCCTTCGTGAGTAGCTATCTCCAGGCACTCGGCACGCGGCTCGTCGGGACGATTCCGGCGTCACTGCATCAGCCAGCCTTCGAGTACTCATTCAGCGTGGTGAATGTGCCTGAGCTTGCGAGTTTTGCTCTACCTGGCGGACCGATTTTCGTCAGCCGAGGCATGGTGGAGGCTGCACGCTCAGAGGGCGAACTCGCTGGAGTGCTCGCTCACCAGATCGCTCATGTCGCCTTGCGACATGGCACCGCTCAGGTGACCAGCGGCGAACGGTTTCAGATTGGTGCCATCGCCGGCCGGGCCATCGGCGCCGCCGTAGCGGGCGCAGATGGCGACATCTTCGCACTCGGTGCTCGCTTCGGTGTCCGCACCTACTTCTTGAATTACACCCCCTGGGCAGAACTCCAGGCTGATCATCTCGGGACAGCGCTGCTGGCACGTTCCGGATACGACCCACGTGACCTTGCTGCGATGTTCTTGACGATTGAAACCGAAGGCGCAGGCCGCGACGCATGGCAATGGACGCAATCCCACCCAAACCCCGACGATGGCGAGGAACGGGTCAGCCATCGCGAGTACGTCTTACGTCACGCTGAAAGCCTTGGTATCGCGAAATCCACCGCAACGCCAGGTCAGTTCGATCTGGCTCGGATCAGGATGCAGGAGCCGCCGCTCGAGCGACCGCGCGAGGATGCGTCGCGCCTTCACGAGCGCGGAACGCCCGCGTACGCCGTCGGGGTGACGGTCCCAGATGGAGCGTCACGATTCGAGATGGCTGGAGACGCGCTGCAACTGGCCGTTCCGGAGAATTGGCGACGCTCGGTGGTCGGCAACACCATCGTCTTCGCGCCGGAGCGTCCGGTCACACGATCGCCTGACGACGCACCGTCGTTCACGCACGGAGTCCAGATCGGCGTTGCTCGCAGCACAACAGGCGACCTGGAGAGTGACACGCAGGCCCTGATGCAGAATCTCGCGCGCACCGACTCGATACTACTGTGGGCTCCTGTCTATCGGGACATTGTTATCGGACGCCACGCCGGCATCACTGCGGCGCTGAGCAATGTCTCCGTCGTGACCGGGGAACGCGAATACGTTTTTCGCAGCGGCCGCACCGCCCAGACTAGGCGTACCACCCGGCTACGACACGCTCACGGTTGGGGGATATCCACGGCGACCCAGACAGCTGGCACGGTCCCGGTGCTCTCGCCCCAGTGGGTCGTGGACCGGCCCTCGGCAAACCCGTCGCCCTCGTTCGCCACCAGGTCCGGCTGCCCGTCCTGGTGATACGTCATCTGTCCCTGAAGCAAGAACGTGACGGCAGGGCGGTCCGCGTGATTGTGCAGACCGATGACACCGCCAGGCTGCAGCGTGATCTTCCGCATCCTCAGCGGTCGGCCCTCGACGGAATCGAGTTCTCCAGTCAGATCCAACGAGCGCAAGTGCTCTTCGCTTTGACCGACCGTCTCGGTCGGCACCTGCCGCTGGCCAACCGCATAGCCAGACGCGAAGACCAGCATCACGGCTACTGTTACGAATATCGCGCGTCCATTCGGCATCGGGGCTCCTCCACGGTTCGGGTCGGTACTCATTCCAGTGACACCTCATAGGTGGCCTGGCAGGGGCTCAAGTGAGTCTGTTCGACAAGCGCCTTCGCGTCCGCTTTCTGCACCTCGAAGGTCAACGGTTTGACCTTGTCTGGCAGACCTTCGACGCGTGCCAGACCAGCGGAGTCGGTGCCAACCTCCAGGTCCATCCGCTTGACACCTAGAAAGCCGTAGCGAATCCTCACGTGGACGGTGGCTGCATAGACGGGTCGATCAGCCGCATCCTTGACGACGAAATCGGCCGCACAGCCCCCGAGCCGCGCGCTGATCACCGCGAGGTCCGGCGTGGGGGCATCAACGGCGGGTTGCTGCGCAAGGGCAACGGCGAGAGCGATCATGGCAATGGTCATAACACCACCGAGTGTACCGGAGTGGCGGCCGTCAGAACAGCTCCCCCGGAGCCGGGCACCTCACCGCCCTCGGTGCACGCGCCGCCACCTCGCAGCCAGACCACTAGAGCGCTTTTCGTTTCGGTCCAGGGCTTCTCGCAGGGGCCAGGCCTTTTCGAAAAGCGCGTTCCCGCGTTTTTCGGTCTCCACTGAATCGAAAAACACTCTAGAAAGCGCCCGAACCACCCACGATGAGCGCGATCGCAACCAGCGCACACCCCAGGCCAGCTGCCTGCCACGCATTGAGGCGCTCGCCCAGGGTCAGGCGCGCCAGTACCACCGTGCTTGCGGGATACAGCGACGACAGCGTCACGGCCACGTTGAGTGGGCCGTAGCGCGTGGCCAGCAGGTACAACGCATTGGCGCATACGTCGATGACTCCGGCGGCGACGGCGATGCGGATCACCGGCGCCGCAACGCGTAGCGGTCGCTTCCCGACCAGCACCATGGCGCCAAAGAAGATCACCGACGCAGCTCTGGCAGACACCAGCGGCCACATCCCTGCCCGTGCGTCGGTTTCGGCCAGCGCCAGAAAAAACACGCCGATCGCCACGCCCGACACGAGCGCGAGTCCAACGCCGCGTGGCACCGTACCCCCGCGCCTCGCCGTCGGCGCCGCAACGCCCTGCTGGCTCACGAGCACGATCGCCACCAGCGCCAGTCCAACGCCGATGGCCGTCGTCCACGCCAGTTGCTCGCCGAACCACAGGCCGACCGTGACAGGAATGGTCACCGCGCACACGGCCGTCACCGGTGCCACGACCGCCATCCGTCCAACGGCGAGCGCCCGATACAACAGCGCCACCCCGATGCCCCCGGCCAGGCCTGCCAGGCCACCCCAGATCACGTCGGCCTGCAGGGGCTGCGCGCTAGGCAGGAATGGCAAGGTGAAGGTCAAGAGCACCAGGCCGACTGCCTGCGACATCAAGACGATCGTGATCGCGCTCGCCTGCCGCGACGCGAGCCCCCCGAGAAAATCGGCCGCGCCGTACAGCGCCGCCGAACCCAAAGCCAGTATGTATGCCATGAACGGTGATACCTGGCAGGTCCGGCTCTCTGCCGCACGCAGCGCACCGCTGCAACAGACCTGCTGGTGCCACCAAGGGTACGTTGGATCTCGCGGGATGCATCGGGTCCTGCAGGGTTTCGCGGGGCGGCGCCGATCGCGCTAGACTGGGGCGATCATGACCCGCACCCGAACCCGCACCCGCACCCGCATCCTGGTCCTTCTGGCTGTCGTCTTCGTGGCGACTGCCAGTGTGGCCCAGGGCCAGTTCGGACGGCGTTTCTTCCAGCCCAGGGTTGCGACCCATCTGGACTTTGACGGCCAGTTCCACTACTGCCGGATGGTCTACGGATCCTCGATGAACGGGCGTGGCGGAGGCGGTGGATGGACGACTGACTACCCGAATGCCGACATCAACATGTCGATCCGGCTGTCGGAATTGACCAAGATCGATGTGAGCAAGGATGGGACCGGACAGCCCAATCACCTGCTCGTGCGGCTGGATGGCGACGAGCTGTTCCAGTGCCCCCTGGTCATCATGTCCGCGCCAGGGCGTGCGTTCATTACCGAGGCCGAAGCCCCGCAGCTGCGAGACTACCTCATGAAGGGCGGCATGGTCTGGACCGATGACTCCTGGGGCACCTACCAGTGGCAGAGCTGGCTCGGGCAGCTTCGCAAGGTCCTTCCCTCCGCCGAGTTTCCCATCATCGACCTTCCTCTTGACCACGTCCTGTTTCGCACACAGTTCGAAGTCACCGAGATTCCGCAGATCCCGAACATCGGCTTCTTCATACGGACTGGAGGAGGCACGTCGGAGCAGGGCGCCGACAGCGCGGTACCGTACGTACGCGCGGTCACCGACGACGATGGACGGATCATGGTCCTGATGACGCACAACACCGACATCCAGGACTCGTGGGAGCGCGAGGGGGACGACGCGTCGTACTTCTATGCCTTCAGCCCGCGCGGGTACGCCTTCGGGATCAATACCTTCCTGTACGCCCTGACGCACTAACGCTTCCCCTCCGTGACACCTGCGGCCCGCTGCGACCGGCGCATCGCGGTCGGCGAATCCCGCCACGGACGGTCCC
>JAQBVV010000234.1 GCA_027622905.1 Acidobacteriota bacterium | reverse complement strand
CAGCTGCGGCTCGCCGCTCACGAACTCCCCGCCTTGCAACCGATCAAAATCACTGCGACGGGGTACTAGCGCCGTGCCAAGACGGTAAGTCCGTTATTGTGCGCGTGCTTTTCCCACAGCTGCCACTGTCGGTTCTGGAGCAGAAATTCTTCGATCGCATACCAAAGCCCCCTGCGGCGGCGCGCGGGCCGCGTGACGCAGGCATAGGTGAAGTCCTCGCCGTGCTCTCCGTATGTGGTTGTGTCGTGCAGGATGATCCAGCGGCGAGCACGATCAGCGTGTAGCTCGAACTCGCGCTTGAGTTGCTCGTAGACGTGCCAGGTGTCGATGAAAAGCAGGTCTGTGTCTTCGATCTCGAATGCCTCGTCGCCGGTGTCGGCTTGGCGGAACTCAAGCTGTGTGCCCTGCTCAGCGGCCAACTGCTGGGCATGCTCCAGGGGAGTCGGGTTGATGTCGATACAAACCAACTTTCGCGGCTTCGCCATCAAAAACGCCCAAGTAGTGACAACCGTGCGGACACCCATCTCGGTGATGTGGGCACATCCTTCGCTATAGCGCGCAAGGGTGTCCATATGCTCGTTGATGTCGCTGTGCGACGTACGGTGGTAGTCAAAGTATTTGTCGATCGATTGCACAGCGGGTCTCCGAGGAAATAGAAACTGGTCTTCCGGCCTAGCAGCATGGGTAAAGGGGATCGACATGCTCGATCCGACGTACTACACTCCAGGCACGGCTATGGGGCGTCGCAAGAACCTCGCACGGACGCCTGGGTTGTGGATCGCTACCAATGGGTTGCCCCGGACCGGCGGGCACCCGTTCTACCAGCGATTGAATCAGGTGCTCGACACGCATGCCTGCGACGAGTTCGCAATAGCGCAGTGCGCGCCGTTCTACGCCGACGCGGTGGGACGGCCGAGTTTGACGCCGGGGACCTACTTCCGACTGCTGTTGATCGGGTACTTCGAAGGCATTGATTCGGAACGTGGTATCGCCTGGCGGCGGCATGCGACAGACGCATCTGAAGCGCCTGGACAAGAGTGCCCCACTCCTCGGCGGGGGGCAGTCTGACCACCTCGATACTGCCCTCAGGAACCGATGCCAGGACCTCGCGCACGACGGGTGGGGCCGGTGCCAACTCCCGTAGAGTCAATTCTGAAAGGACGAGCCTCAGATCACCGTGCGCGAATGCCTCCATGAGGCGCCGGGAATGGACTCGGAATTCCTCGTCCTCACAACCGCCGATGACCGACGTCTCCGTATAGATTCGCCCGACCACGGTCTCATTCTACGCTCAGCCCCCGCAGCTGCTGCCTGAGCGCAGTTGCGGATATTCAAGGTTCTGTAGGTCTGATCTGATCGGAGTTGATCTTCAGCTTGTGGTCCGCATTGTCTGCCCAACGGTCAGGCATCACCAGCGGCGCGGGTAGGCCAACGCGCCGACTGGTGCATGCCGTGTTAGACCGCTCAGCAACAGACGGGCGTATCATACGCCCAGGAGTCACGCATGGAACTGCAATTTACGGCTGTGTTTCGCAAGGTCCCAGAGGGGTACATCGGTTTCGCCGAAGAGCTTCCTGGTGCTAACACACAAGGCACGACGCTCGAAGAGGCCCGAGCGAATCTACGAGAAGCGGTCACGTTGGTCGTTGAGGCGAATCGGCTGTTCGCGCTCGAAGATGCATCAAGCGGTGAGGTGATTCGGGAGTCGCTTAAGGTCACTGCGTGAAGCGCCGCGATCTCCTTCGGCACCTGGAACAACACGGGTGCGAGTTCCTACGCGAAGGGGGTAGCCATACGATTTACATCAACCGCTCCGCTAAGAAGGCTTCGACGATTCCTCGCCACAAGGAAGTCAATCAGGATTTGGCCCGAAAGATTTGTCGAGATCTTCAGGTACCGCGTCCAGAGGTCTAGACAGTATGGCTGTCTGAGCAGAGACCTGCCTCACGTAGTAGATCGTGGATTGTGCGACGCCGATGAGGGTACCGCGCAGAGCCACATACAACGGAGGCAGGTCATGGCGAAACGTAGCATGTTCGTGGGGATGGATGTCCACAAAGAATCGATTGATATTTCGCTCGCCGAAGAGGGGCGAGCCGGCGAAGTGCCGCACTACGGGGTGATCCCCGGCGACCTGGAGGCGGTGGCCAAGATCGTCCGGGCGCTGCGGGCGCCCACCCGCCGGTTGCGCTTCGTGTACGAAGCGGGCCCGTGTGGGTTCGGGATCCACCGCTACCTCACCGCGCAGGGGGAGGACTGCGTGGTCGTGAATCCCTCGAGCATGCCGAAACGCAGCGGCGATCGGATCAAGACCGATCGGCGGGATGGCGACGCCCTGGCCCGACTGCATCGTGCCGGCGAACTGACGGCCATCTACATCCCCACGCCGGATGATGAAGCCCTGCGCGACCTCGTGCGGGCGCGGGAAGATGCCGTCGGCCTGGGCACCCAAGCGAAGCATCGGCTGAAGGCGTTCCTGCTCCGCCAGGGGCGACGCTATCCGGGGCGCGCGGGCTGGACCCGCCCGTATCGGCGCTGGCTCGCCGACCTGAGTTTCCCGTTGGCCCCGCAGCACATCGCGCTGCAGGAGTATCACGACACGATTGACGAGACCGAGCGCCGCGTCGAGCGACTCACCGACCAACTCCGGCAGCTCACGCCCGGCTGGCGATGGGCGCCGGTCGTCGATGCGCTCCAGGCGCTGCGCGGGGTGTCATTTGTCACGGCCGTGGGCCTCGTCACCGAGATCGGCGACATTCGCCGGTTTACGCATCCCCGCCAGCTCATGGCGTTCCTCGGGCTCGTGCCGTCGGAGTACTCAAGCGGACCCAGTGTCCGGCGCGGCGGAATCACCAAGGCGGGCAATCCCGCACGCGCGGCGCTTGCTGGCCGAAGCCGCGTGGGCGTATCAAGGCGTGCCGCGCATCGGACGACAGATGCGCCGTGCGGCTACAGGAACGCAATAAACTCCGCCCATGATCTAAGTTCAACAATTGTCGTCGTTGGGGTGAGAGCCCGCTGAATTACCGACGCATGAAACCGGGTACATGGGTAACACCTTTACGCTGGGGACCAACGGAGGTTGGTGGATGCCCTGGCTGGAGACGATACCTGTGGAAGAACGCGAACGATTCATTGATGACCATCGGCGTGGCCTCTACGACATGGGGGATGTCCCGTGCGCTGTTGAAACTCGGCGGCGGCTCGGGTGAGATTCTAC